>CAZTHE010000210.1:0-5166 GCA_964613495.1 uncultured Acidobacteriota bacterium
GTTCTTCTGGATCTGCGGGCTCTCCTTGTCGAGTTCGTTCGGCGAGACGATGAACTTCTGGATCACGGCCGGGTACAGGTTGCCACCGAACAGCACCACGAAGTACAGCAGCACCGCCACCATGGCCGCCTTGTTCTTCGAGGCGAAGGCGTTGTAGACCCAGAGCAGCGCGCCGATAAAGGCCGCCACGGCCAGCACCGTCAGCATCGGCACCCGGGCGTGCAGGTCGGAGTAATTGGCGCCCGAAAAGACGTCGTGGTTCCCGAAGAGGATCTCGAAGCGGTCGAGGTAGGCCTTGGCCGCCAGCAGCAGGAAAATCAGCGCCGCCAGCAGCGACACGTGGACGCGGCTGCGTCCCTTGCCGCTGCCGCTCTTCAGGCTGGCCAGCGAGAGCACCCCCTTGAAATAGTACAGCGCGACGACGCCGGCGAGCGCCAGGATGCAGAGCGTCAGCCCGTACTGCAGGATCTGCCGCCACAGGGGCAGGGAGAAGAAATAGAACGACACGTCTTTCATAAACACCGGGTCCTGCGCGTTGAAATCGACCCGGTGCATCCACCGCCAGACGTTCTGCCAGCTGTTGGCCGCCGAGAACCCGACGAGCAGCCCGACGACGAGCGCCACCAGCCCGGCGACCCGCCGCACCGTCTCGGGCTGCACCGTGTATGCCGTGATCTGGCCCGTCGGCGTCGGGATGCCGATCTGGATCAGGCCCGCGGCCCGGTTGGCGAAGAGGAAATTGAAATAGAGGAAGAGAAAGCTGACCAGCAGAACCACCGACCCGAGCAGGCTCTTGGCGTAGAGGGAGGTCGTGAAGATCGCCGTCTTGCCGAGTTCCGCGAACCACAGGTAGTCGAAGTACATCTCTACCGCAAAAGACAGTCCTCCGAGAATTACGAACAGCGCGATGACGATCGCGGTCAATGTGATCCGTTTGCGCATGAAGCCCTCCCTTTTGCGATGAAAGCACGATGCCCGCGGATTATGCGGGCTTGTGCCGGCTGAAGCCGGCACCCACTTGTCGGATTACCCTGCTACTATACCCCAAAAAACAGCAAAGCCGCCCGAAATCGGCGGCTTTACCGGAAAAATCAAATGAGGGTTGGACTGTTCTTAGTCGCTGGGAGACTTGTCGTCGGTGGCTGCCTTGATGCCCCACCCGAGCCCGAATCCGGCGGCAACTCCGGCGGCAATCGCGGCCGTCCACATGCCCTTGTCCATCTTCGCCTTCGCGGGCGCCGACTGGCCCTGGGCCGGGACCGCATTCAAAGATGCGGAGGAGTTGACCTTCAGGTTTTCTCCGGTCTCGATATTCAGCGCATTGAAGCTGCCTTTTGTCATTGTCATGACCAGCAGCCCATTGCGGTTCAATCCCAGTTCTCCGACGCGCTCGGTTTCGCTGCCGCCGGTGAATTGGAATTTGCCCGCATTGATTTGTACACTTTCTCCCTTTTTGAAGTTAAACCGGAGCAGACCCTCGTCCGCCTGCACGACGACGGTGTTGCCCTGACGGGAAAAAGTCGCAGCGGACTTGGTCATTTCCATGCGGCTGCCGCCGCTGAAATTGATCAAGGTCGGCTGAACGGAGGTTACCTTGTCGCCTGTGAAAATCGTCGTTCCCGTAGGAGCGTTTAGATTGCCGACTGTTACATTGCCATTCGTGACGATTGTACCCAGTGGGGAAGCAGCAACGGTTTCCGCAGCGGAAAATGGAGCAGTAACAATAACCGTGAGCAGGCACAACGTTATTGCCAGCGCCCTGACGTGCAATGGTCTCTGAACCATCGTTTGATCCCCTTTCGATTTAAATCCAAGATTTGAAGTTTGCAGCATCCGGAATCAGCCGTCCGGTTTCAACAAGATGCTAATCGGCAGTCGAAGCGTTGTCAATAGTAATGTTATCAAATATTTAATAGTTCGTAGATTTGCGGGGAAGGAACGTTTGAACGTTGGGAGGGTTGAAGGGTTCCAGGGTTGGAAGGGTTGGAGTGAGCGCCGCAGCGCCGCGCAACAACATCGGCCATTCCAGCGCCGAAGGCGCGGCGTAACATAGCCCGGGGTGGAGGCCGCGCCAGCGGCCGCAACCCCGGGTAGGCATGAAATGAGGACGCGAGTCCTGAAGGGACGACACAGGCTGTGTCGTCCCTGCGGGACTCGGCTCCCTTCCTATTCCATACCCGGGGTTCCGTCGCCCGCTCCGCGGGCTCCGTCACCCCGGGCTATGCTGCCACGTGCCTTTGGCACGAGGAATCCCGGTTGCCACGATCGGCTCATTCCCGATTCCGTCGCGGCCTGCGGTTTTTCGGTTTAATTTAAATGGCCGATTCCTCTATAGTGATTCGCATGAAACCCGTTTCCTCCGCCCATTTTACCGTCGCGATCCGGTCCCGCGCGATTCGGGTCCTGGCCGCCGCCGCCCTGCTCGCCGCCGCGGCGCCCGGCATCTATGCCGCGTACCGCATTTTCCGCGCCGACCGCATCGCGCGCACCGACCTGACTCCCGGGGGATTCACCGCCGCGCTCCGCGTCGACCCGTCGAATTCCAGGCTCTGGTGGCAGCGCGGCCGCCTGCACCACTTCTCGGTCGAGGAACCCGATCTCGACAAGGCCGCCGCCGATTACCGGAAAGCCGTGTCGTTGAACCCGCGGCTCGCACAGGCCTGGGTCGGCCTTTCGGACTGCCTGGAGCGATCGGGCGATCTCGCCGGCGCCGAGCGCTCCCTCGAAAGGGCCCTGTCGGTCCACCGGTATTCGCCCCTCACCCGGTGGCAGGCCGGCAACTTTTATCTGAGGCAGGGCAGGCTGCAGCAGATGTACGAATCCTTCAAGCTGGCGTCGCAATACGATCCGTCCAAACTCCCCATCGCCATACAGGTCGCCTGGAAGGCCGACGCCGACCAGGCGGGGATCCTTGAAAAACTGGTGCCCGACGACGCCGATTCCTGCCTGAAATACCTCAACTTCCTGGTTTCGCAAAACGAGCTCGATCTCGCCGCTCCGGTCTGGAGACGCTGGAAGGCCGCCCCGGTCCCCGAAGGAACCGACCCGAAACCCTCGGTCGCGTTCCCGTACGTCGACCGCCTCCTGAACGCGTCGCGCATCTCCGAAGCCCTGGCCGTCTGGAATGACAGCCTGGTGAAAACCCGCACCGGGCTCTCCGACCCGCGCGTCCCGGCGGATTCCCTCCCGCCGGAGACGGCGCTTTTGTGGAACGGATCCTTCGAGCTCGATGCGCTCAACGGGGGATTCGACTGGCGCTACAAAAACGGCGACATCGCGCGATTCCGGCTCGACGTCGCGGACCGCATGCACCGGCTCAAGAGCCTCAAGATCGTTTTCGGCGGCGTCAACTCCTCCGCCGCCTTCCTTCAGCAGTTTGTGCCGATTCCGGCGCCGGGTCCCTACCAGCTCGATTTTTATCTTCACGCGGAAAACCTGACGACCGATCAACGGCCCTACGTGGCCGTCCGGGGGTATCCCGAGGTGTCCGCCACCCTGGCGCGCAGCGAGGCATTTCCCCCCGACACCCCGTGGAAGAAAATGTCCCTCCGGTTCGACGCGAAACCGGGATGCGAGGCTATCCTGCTTTCCGTCCGGCGCGACCGCTCGGCCAAATTCGACCGCGACCTGAAGGGATCGCTGTGGCTCGACGGGTTTACGCTCCGTCCCGCCGCACCCGCACAGGCCGGCACCCAAACGCCCTGACGCGTTTCGCCCGGATTTTGTCTGCCGCGCGGCCGAGGAGTCTGATAGGATAAGCCCTGAATTGATACATTTTCTCCAACGACGAGGTTCACGCCCGTGCCCGGCACACGAATGGAAATTCCCAGGAAAGCAAGCCCTTCCCGCGGCGGAAAAATTTCGAAGAAGGTATATATCAAGGCCTCGCCCGAAACCGTCTACAAGGCGCTGACGGACGCAAAAGACCTGGTGCGCTGGTTCTGCGACCGCGCGTCGTGCGACCCGCGCGAAGGCCGCGAGCTGGTCGCGACCTGGGGAACCGGGAAATCGGGCCGGCAGGGCCGGGCCGTCTTCAAACGCGTCGTGCCCCTGACCGCCCTGGACCTCCTCTGGGTCGACGACGGCGACGGCAGGCAGCGGGAAGACGCCGGCCACACTCTCGCCTACGAAATACGCACCAGGTCCGGCATGACCGAACTCGCCATGACCGACAAAGACGATGCCCCCTGCGACGAGGAAACCTTCAAGTTTATCGACGAGGGGTGGAATTCCGTCCTCCTGGAGCTCAAGGATTACTGCGAGCACAAGGAGCGCTCCTCGAAAGTCCGGGCCGCCGCCGGGACCCGGCCGCGCAAAACCGGAGGAGAGTGAGATGCGGAAAACTGCGGACTTCCGGCAGCCTGCGCGCATGCTGCCGGCCCGCGCGGCCCTGCTCGTCTTCCTGGCCGCGATCTCGCTGCCGCCGTGCCTCGCCGCCGAACTCCAAAAAGACACCGTCCGGGCCTGGGACCGGTACCTCGAGTGGACGCAGCAGAGAGTCGCGCGCGAACTCTCCCGCCCCGACGTATTCCTGTTCCTGAATACCCTCCCCGCGGCGGAAAAAACCGACATATCGAAACGGCTGGGCGCGGGCGAGATCGTCGCAGGGCGCATGCAGTCCTCCGTTCCGAAAGGGACGGCATTCGAAGTGCCTTCCGGCGAGATCCACCACTGGTGGGGCGCCGTGCTGCTGAAGAACATGCGGCTCGAAAAGCTGCTCGAATTCCTGCAGGACTACGACCACCACGCCGGAAAGTTCGCCGACGTCGAGCGCTCGCGCCTGATATCCAGAGACGGAGACCATTACCGGTTTTTCTTCCGGCTGCGCCGCACCAAGGCCATCGTGACCGCGTATTACAATACCGACCAGGAGTGCAGGTACGCCCGCCACGGGACGAACCGCCTTTCCAGCGAGAGCCAGGCCGTCCGCATCGCGGAAATCGAGGATGCCGGAAAGGCGGCCGAGCGGGAGCTCCCGCCCGGGAACGACCGGGGATTCCTGTGGCGCCTGGCCAGCTGGTGGAGATTCGAGCAGAGAGGGCCCGATGTCCTGATCGAACTGGAGTCCGCCAGCCTGAGCCGGGATATTCCCTATGTCGCAAGAGTCATTCCGGGGGTCAGCAGCTACATACGCTCGACGCCGAAAGAGTCGCTGGAATCCGTCCT
>CAZTHE010000211.1:0-5124 GCA_964613495.1 uncultured Acidobacteriota bacterium
AAGACCATGGGCATCATCGTGGCGCTGCTGATTTCCGCCCAGTATTTGCCCGCCTCGACCGACGGAGTCAAAACCCATGTGCCGATGTGGGTGATCCTGTCCTGCCACGCCGCCATCGCCATGGGAACCTACTTCGGCGGATGGAGGATCGTGAAGACCCTGGGGATGCGCCTTACGAAGCTTCACCCCGTGGGCGGATTCTGCGCGGAGACGGGCGGCGGCGTCACCATCGTTTTCCTCTCCCTCCTGGGGATCCCCCTGAGCACCACGCACACGATCACGGGCGCCATCGTCGGAGCGGGATCGATCCAAAGGATGTCTGCCGTGCGATGGGGAATCGCACGCAACATCGTCTGGGCCTGGATCCTCACGATTCCGTGCTCCGCGTTTTTCGGGGCCGTGCTGGAATACTTCGTGCGCCCGTTCCTTCCGAAATAGCCATCCGCCGTTGCGGGCGTCATCGACGACGCAGGTCGAAGGACCGATTCGGACATGAGTACGAATTCCAGATGCCAGATTCCAGATTTTGGATGCGGACTAGCCGGAGATCTTTGAGGAGAGGCGCTTCAGGCGGTGCTGGAAGCTTGCGTGCAGCCGCCGGTACCTGCGGGTGGACACCCGGCCGGCACGGAACGATTCCTGGAGCTTGACCAGGGCTTCCCTCGAGAGGGATTCGGCTTCGCGGGGCTGCGACGCCCGGTGCTCGTAATAGATGGCGAGCTGCTCGTACGCTTTCCAGCCCTCGCGGGAATCGCCGAGGAGCCGGTTCCAGAGAGAGTTCGCGAGCTCGAAATCGCTGCTGCGTTTGGCCAGAGTGGCCAGTTCCCTGCAGGCGACCGGTTCGGCGCTTTCCGGCAGGCCCTCTTCCAGGGCTTTCCGGTACATTTGCCCGGCGAGCGATGCGTGGCCGCGCCGCTGCAGCAGCCGCGAGATGCCGAAGAGTTCCCCGGCGCCGCAACCCGGCGCGGCGGGGTCGGCAAGCAGGCCTGCAATCCGCAGCGCCAGCACGGCGAGGCCGCGGATATCCATCTGATTGTGACGGAAGACCTCGATCATCGGTTCGGACGGGCCGCCGCGCAGGAATTCGAAGTATCTCTGGGGAATGGTTTCCGACGGAATGTCCGATCCCCTGTGAAATCCCAGCACGTGCCGCTCCAGGCTGGTCAAAGCGACCGACTTGAGGCTCAGCCGCCAGATCTGCCGCGCCGGGTGAAGCAGGTCCAGGTGTGCCAGCGGCTCCGGGGCAGGGCCGGTGCGCGTCATTTGAAAACGCGTCACGAGCAGCGGCCAGTCGAAGCTTTTCCCGTTGAAGGTCACCAGCACGCGCCTCTGCCCGAGGCGCTCCAGCACATCCAGGAGCAGCGACGGCTCTTCCGCGTGATTGCGCATGAAGACCTGCTCCACGACGAATTTTCCCTCTTCCCACCAGCCCAGGCCGACCAGGAACGCATACGTCCCGGTACCGCCGGAAAGCCCCGTCGTCTCCGTGTCCAGGAAGAGCCATTGTGCGGGATCGCAGACCGGGTCGCCGGAATGCGGCGCAATGAGCCGAAGCGCCTGGAATTCGGCGCCGGTTGCGGCGGGTTCGGGGAATCGTGCCTGCACCCGGAGGTGTACGCCCAGAAGCGTCGTCCGGATTTCGCCGCCAAGCGTTTCCATCAGCCGTTCGGAGTTCGATCCCGTCACCGCGCCCGGACGGACTCCCGGAACCGCGCTTCGCGGCCGCAGCGCCGACACTCTCGAAAGCCTGTCTTCGAATTCGCCCATCTCATTCCCCCGGAGTTTCCGGGCTCGATGCACCGGCCGACAACCGGTCCAGGATCGCCAGGGCGGCCTCTTTGGCATGCTCCCCGGTCTCTCCCGCGGGCCCGACGCACGAAGGGCAACCCTTTTCGCACTGGCAGCCCGCGATGAGTTCCCGCGTGCGGCGGACCAGCAGCGCGTGCATGTGAAACAGAGGCTCGCTCAGGCCGATGCCGCCCGGGTACGCATCGTACAAGTATAGCGTGGGCTCGAAAAATTCCCCTTCGGGCGATTCGGGAGTCCCGGGCCATTCCGCGGGCGTGTCCGAGGCTTCCGCCGCGCCTTCGCCGATCGTCGCGCCGAGGTCCATGCGGTCGCACATCAGCAGCAGGCTGGCGACCGATTCCAGCGCATACAGCAGCCCCGAAAGACCGTTCTGCCGCTCCGAGATCGTGAAAGGAAGCGCGTCGACCAACTCCCTTCCCAGGGTGACCCAATATGCGGTCGTATGCATCTCGTTCTCCGGCAGTTCGAGTTTCCCCGATCCCACGTTTTCCAGGGTGTAGAACTTGATCTTCTTGAATCCTACCACCTGCGAACGGACCTGCACGTCGCCATGGGCCTTCACGGAGGGCCCGGCGGCGGCTTCCGCGGTTTCCGCCTTGAGGCGCTTGACCTGGGTGTAGCGGATCGCCTGCGTGAAATAATCGACGTCGACCCGCCGGACATACGCCTTGCGCTGTTCGAAATCGAGCCGTTCGACGTGATACTGCTGCGCCCCGTGCATGTAGATGGCTTTGGGATGCACCGTGGTGAGCGCGCTGGAAAAATCCACTTCGCCGATGACGTCCGGCTGGTCCGTTTCGTCCACAATCACGAAATTGTCGGACGTGACCGACCGCAGGCTCACCGTGTCGGCGGGATACGCCTCCTGCGTCCAATAATAGAAATCGCCGCTCCGGTGCAGGTATCCGGCTTCCGCCAGGCGCGCGCACAGCAGGTCGAGATCCACTTCGCCGAAAGTCTCGCCGGGACCCAACGGCAGTTCGAAGGCGGCGCACTTGAGGTGGTTGATCAGGATCTCGAGGTTGTCCGGCTGGATATAGGCGTGTTCCGGCGATCCGGAGAAGAAATATTCCGGGTGCTTGACGATAAACTGGTCCAGCGGGCGGGAGGAGGCGACCAGCACCGCGCAGGAACTCCCCTTCCGCCGCCCCGCCCTGCCCGCGCGCTGCCAGGTCGACGCGATCGTGCCCGGATACCCGGCCATGACGGCGACGTCCAGAGACCCGATGTCGATGCCGAGTTCGAGCGCATTGGTCGCCACGACGGCCCGGATCTGCCCGCTGCGCAATCCCCGTTCGATCTCGCGCCTCTCCAGGGGAAGATAGCCGCCGCGATACCCCCTCACGACCTCCGGAGAGCCGGGCGGCTGCGCGTTGTCCTGTTTCAGATACGTCAGGAGCACCTCCGTATGCAGCCGGCTGTTGGCGAATACGATGGTCTGCAGCCCCCGCTTGATGAATTCCCGCGCGATGCGCCACGTCTCGTTGATGTAGCTCCGGCGGATGCCCAGGAACCGGTTCACGACGGGAGGGTTGTAGAAAACGAAAAACTTCTCGGCCGTCGGCGCTCCGTTCCCGGACAGCACGTCGACGTCGGCGCCGATGAGGCGGCCGGCCAATTCCCCGGGATTCGCGATCGTGGCCGACGAAAAGATGAACTGGGGCTCCCGCCCGTAGAAGCGCGTGATGCGCCGGAGCCTCCGCAGCACGTTCGCGAGGTGGCTCCCGAAAACTCCCCGGTAGGTGTGCAGTTCGTCGATGACGACATACTGCAGGTTCTCGAAAAGGCGCGTCCATTTCGTGTGGTGAGGCAGGATGCCCGCATGCAGCATGTCGGGATTGGTCAGGACGATATGCCCGTGCTGCCGGATCGATTGCCGCGCGTCCGAGGGGGTGTCGCCGTCGTAGGTAAAGACCCCGAACGTGTCGCCCAGGCGTCCCCCGAGGTCCTGAAGCTCCGACAGCTGGTCCTGCGCCAGCGCCTTGGTCGGAAAAATGTAAAGCGCGCGCGTGTCCGGATTTTCGAGCACGGAATTCAACACGGTCAGGTTGTAGCAGAGCGTCTTGCCCGACGCCGTCGGCGTCACGATCACCACGTTTTCGCCGGCGTGAATCCGCCCGGCCGCTTCCGCCTGGTGCGAATAGAGCTTTTCGATTCCCTTTTCCCGGTAAGCCCCGGCCAGCTCCGGCCGCACCCATTCGGGCATCGGGGCCCATTCGGCTTCCTTCGCCGGCATCCGGTGGACCGCCGTGATCACTTCGTTCGCCTGATCGTTCGGCGCCAGCTGCCGTATTGCGTCGCTCACTTCAACCTGAGCGCCGCCGCGTTTCGCAGGATGCATGGTCATACAATTCACCTTTTATTCACCTTTGCTGGGCAGTCTAGCACGGGGTGACCGGGGGGTAAAGAAGGATTAGAGGATTAGAGGATTAACGGGGTAAAAGCAATCGGGGCCGCTATCGGTATCGGTATCGACAGGGAAATGTCCACCCGCCTAAAATCTGTGCAATCCGTGCAATCCGTGTCCTTCTCCCAGGCCCCGGTCAACCGGCCATTCCCGGGGATAGTGGGGGCCACGCACGCAGAAATACCGTCGCCAAAATCTGTGCAATCCGTGCAATCCGTGTCCTTCTCCCAGGCCCCGGTCAACCGGCCATTCCCGGGGATAGTGGGGGCCACGCACGCAGAAAACGCATTTTTAAAACCCGTGCGTGGATCGCTCCCGGTCGAGAAATTTTGCGTGAGGCGGGGAATCGGCCGGGCGCATGCTAAAAAGGCGAGAGCGCGATGGGGTTTTTACGCCGCTTTTTCTGCTCGTACAGGGCTTTGTCGGCCTTTTCGATCAGGCTGTCCAGGCTCATCGGATTCGAGTTCACGGCGGTTCCATAGCAGACGGAGATCCTGATCTCCCCGGCCGACGTAGCGATCGGGTCCGCGGTCAGCCGCGCCGCGATATCCTTCGCGCGCTTCTCCGTGGTTTCCGCGTCGCATCCGGACAGTCCCACCAGAAACTCGTCCCCTCCGTAGCGGCCGACGTTGCCGCTGCGCACCGAGTCCTGGAGCCTCTTGCCGACCGCCTCCAGGATCTGGTCGCCCGCGAGATGGCCGTATACGTCATTGATGCGTTTGAATCCGTCGATGTCCAGCAGCATGATGCCCAGGGGCGACGGCTCGGAGCGCGATGCGCGGCGCCCCAGGCGGTCGATGATTTCCCTCTTGACCAGCACCCCGCTCGGGTCTCTCTGCAGCGCGGCGATCGTATTCCTCAACTCGAACTCTTCCGCAATCCGCTCCTTGACGGCGTTCAGCTTGACT
>CAZTHE010000212.1:0-5049 GCA_964613495.1 uncultured Acidobacteriota bacterium
CGGATTATCAGATCGTGGACACCCACCATCCCGGCGTTGGGTGAAAGCCACGGATTACACAGATAATAAGTTGTTTAGATTCAGTGGAATCCGTGCAATCCGTGGCTTTTTCAATAGGCCGGAGCGCCGCTGCCGGGAATGCTATTCTTTCGGCAGTCTGATGACGGCGTCCACGGGCAGGGCGAGCCTCCCGGCGACTTCGACCGCCTTGATGATTCCCACCGGGACCGGGCACGCCGCGTGGTAGCAGTGTTTCAGCCCCATCTCGAGCGTCCGGGGCACGGCGCGTTTGGCCGAAATCTCCTGCATGGGACTGACCTCGGGCAGTTCCGCCGCGATCTGCTGGATCGCCTTGCAGGTGCTGGTGATGTTCAGTTTGCAGACCTTGCCGTCCATGGTCGCCTCGACCGTCGTGGTATGGCCGCAAACGCCGGAGCTGATTTCCGCTCTCGCCATGCTTTCTCCTCCTGTTTGAATCCGGGGGCGTCCCCGCGCCCGGAGCTTGCCGCGAATCGCGCGGATTTCCTAGTTCCCCGGCGCGTCGGTTCTTATGGAATAGATGGCGCTTCGCGCGCCGATGTAGAGAGTCTTCCTGTCGGTTCCGCCGAACGCCAGGCTCCCGGGACGCTCGGGCACTTCCAGCACGCCCGTATGAGTCCCCTCGCGGTCATAGATGTACACCTGGTCGCTCGCGATGTACACGTTGCCCGAGGCGTCGCGCACGACCGAGGTGCCGCCGCGTTCGGCGAAGACGGCGGCCTTCAGGCGGCCGTCATGATCGAGTCTCACGCGGTAGGTCCTCCCGTCGTCTTCGCTGGCCACGTAATGCTCGTCTCCCGGCGCGAATGCGGCCATGTTGGAACTCTGCAGGATCGGGCGCCAGGTCCCGCCGGCCATAATCGCCGTCGCCGTCCCCGGCGCGTAGTAATAGCCCCGGGGAGCGTTCTCCACGACGCGGATCACGGCCGTGTTGCTCCCCTGCCGGTAGACGTAGTCCCGGTGCTCCACGAGGTCATGGAGGATGGACATCATGTTGTGCAGGCCGACGGGGAGCAGAAGGGCGGTGCCCGGCGATTTTTCCGCGGTTTCCGCAATCCGTTGCGGCGCCGCCCCGTTTTCGCGGACGTTCAGGCTGTGGACGGCCTTATCGTATTCCACGATCAGCAGGGTCTCCGGAGGCACGAATCCCGTCACCATGGGCTGTCCCCGGGTTTCCGCCATCTGCTCGGCCTTTCCCGTTTCGCCGCTCCACCGGTAGACCTTACGCATAGCCGCGTCGGTAAAATAGACGCGGCCCGAATCGTCGGCCGACAATCCCGAGGCGTTGCCGAAGCCGCCGGCCAGTTTTGCCAGCCTGGCGTTTTTTTCAAAGGCCTTCGGCGGCCGGAGCGGCCGCGGCGCCTTCAGGCCGCGGCGCACGACGAAGCCGGTGAAGAAATGCGGACGCACGGCCACGCCGCTGTCCTCGTCGAACACCGCCGTGTCGAAAGACAGCCGCGTCTGGCTGAAGACTTTCATGTTTTCGAACCGGATGCCGTCCGAATTTCGCACGAGGATGGCGTGCGTCTTCGGCAGGACGGTGCGCGAGACGCGGTACATATAGGTGTTGGCGAACAGGAGATTCCTGCAGCCGCTTATGTCCATGGCGACGGCCTGCGCGCCCGCCGGGTTTTCCTCCTCGGTCTGAAGCGCGTAAAACTCCCAGTTCCGCACGTTGCGGAACATGGCTTCGAAGCGCATGTGGTGCTCCACCGACATCTGGTACACCTTGCCCGCGGCGGCCGTGTTCTCGATGCGGAGCCCGCAGCCGGCGATGGTGCCGTGCGGCCAGTTGCCCCGGAAGACGCCTCCTCCGCCGTCGCGTATCCAGAGGTCGGGGCCCTGCGTGTCGGCATATTTCTGGCCGAACCCGCTTCCCGGGAACGAGACGTCGTCGAGCATCGACCCGTCGCCCGCCATCCAGACCATGCCGGCGGCGCGCGGATTGTCCACGCCGGGCGTGATGCCGATGGACCGGACGATGTTTCTTCCGCCCTTCGGCGCGACCAGGACGCCGATCGGGTCTCCCTTGCCCGAAAATGCGGGGGACGCGTTGGCCAGGGCGATCGAAGTGTTCCCGGGATTCAGCCCGATCAGCACCGTGCCGGGCTTCAACTCGATCGTTCCGGTGACCCTGTATGTGCCGATGGGCAGATAGAGGACGGGGTGTTTCCCGATCGCCGCCCGCAGGGCCGCCGTGTCGTCCGTTTTCCCGTCGCCCTTCAACCCGAGCGTTTTTGCGTTCACCCATGCGTCCATGGGAGGCAGCGCGGGAATGTCGGTGGGCACGGGCGGGGCGGGACGCGACAGTTTGCGCGCCTGCTGCCGCTGCACGATCCCCTTTTCCCGCCCGTCGCCGCCGATCTCCAGCCCGAGCACGAACCGTTCCATCACGTAATGCTTCGACGGCGCCCGGACGGGCCGGTCGCCCCCGTAGAAGACCGGTACGTCGCTGCACGCCACGCGGGTCAGCGTCACCTCCGAATGCGGGTTCCGCGCGTTCCCGTGCGCCAGGGCGGCGGAGCGTATGTCCTCCATCCGCAGGTCCCGGCCGTACAGCTGCTCGACTTCTCCGGGCGCGATCCGGATGGCGACCGGCATATGCGCGAAGCGGACGCGCACGAGCGTGAACCCGGCTTCCATCGTGTGAATGGCGGCCTCGATCTGGCCTTCGAAGCTGGAATCCATCAGGAGGAACTGCCAGACCGGCGCCGTCCGCTTCGTGATGATGCCGTACCGGCCCCCGGACACGTGAATGTCGGACGCCTGGTTCCCGATGTCCTCCACCGCGGCGCGCGCCGACCCGACGCGGAAATTCATGTGCTGGAGCCAGCAGTGCTGCGCGACGTGAAAGCGCACGGCGACGGCCTCCGGGTTTCCCTCCCCGATCTCGAAATCGATGTTGCTCA
Organism: uncultured Acidobacteriota bacterium; assembly: GCA_964613495.1. GTDB lineage: Bacteria > Acidobacteriota > UBA6911 > UBA6911 > UBA6911 > UBA6911. The sequence continues at coordinate 2,949 of CAZTHE010000212.1, forward strand.
TCCCGCTGTAGAAGGTGAGTTCGGTGCCGTCGCTGAACGGCCGGTTCTGCGGGGGACGGGCGTCCGCGAAATGGATCATGTACGCGGGCGCTTTCTGAAAGCCAGGCGTATTCTTGCCCAGCACGAATACGGGGCGCTGGGCCCCGTATCCGATCAGGCGGATCCCCTGCCAGACGAAAACGGTCTTTCCCAAACGGTAGCGCCCTTCGGGAATGAAGACGATGCCGGCGCGCGTGGTTTCCTGCACCCGGTCGATCGCCTGCTGCAGCGCGCCGGCGTCGTCGCCAACCCCGTCGGCGTGCAAGGCAAAGGCGTCGCGTGTCAGATAGACGGCCCGCGGATCCTCCGGACGGAGGGTATAGACGGAGTTTGCGCGCATCGGCGCCGGCGATGCGATTGCCAGCAGGATTGCGGTCACGGGAAAGAATATCTTGAGGGCCATCGGTTTCCTCCGGTTTCGGGATGGAGCGGCAGGGAACGAAGACCAGTTTATTTCAAAACTGCCGGAAGAAACAAAGGGTAAGGTTGGGGGGGGTTGAAGGTTTGAAGGTTGGAAGGTTGGAAGGCGGGGGTGGCCGCGGCTTTCGGACGCTGAGCGGTGGCAATAGTCCGGCGCGCGTCTTATGGAACAACCATGCTGAATCGGACCGTGTAACCATACCTGGAGGAGGACGCAATGAAAGTCGTCATCGTCGGAGGCGTCGCGGCCGGCCTTTCGGCCGCAAGCCAGATCAAGCGGCAGGTTCCGGATGCTTCGGTGATCGTGCTCGAGAAAGGGCGGGATGTTTCCTATGCCGCGTGCGGCATGCCGTACAACCTGGTCTCCCGGGACGCGCCGGTGGAATCGATGTATGCCATGAGCCACGACGCCATCGTCCGCAAACGCAAAATCGACTACCGGCTGGAGAACGAGGCGACGGCGATCGACGCTTCGCGGCAGTCGGTGCGCGTGGCCGACCGCCGGACCGGCAGGGAATACGAGGAGAGCTACGATTTTCTCGTCTACGCGACCGGCAACCGGCCGAACCGGCTCGACCTGCCCGGGTTCGATCCGGACGGAGTTTTTGCGTTCAAGACCCTGGAAGACACCCGCCGGGTGAAGTCGTTTCTCTACGAACGCGCGCCAAAAACGGTCCTCCTCGTCGGCGCGGGATACGTCAACCTCGAGATGGCCGACGTCCTGCGCGAGATGAAGATCGAGACGGTCATCGTCGAGAAGGCCCCGGTCATCCTGCCCGCCTTCAGCGGCGCCGTGCGCGAAAAGGTCGAGGAAAAATTGCGGCAGGAGGGCGTCGCCTTCCACACGGGCGTGGACGTGCACGAGAAACGCGGGGGCGTCGTGAAGACCTCCGCCGGGGATTTCGCGGCGGACTTCGTCGTAACGGCGGTGGGCGTCCGCCCGAACACGGAGCTTTTGGCCGCGGCGGGCGGCGAGTTGGGAGTCGCCCGGGCGGCCCGCGTCGACCGGTACCTGCGGACCAGTCTCCCCAACGTGTTCGCCGCCGGAGACTGCGCCGAGCACTATGTGCGCCAGCTGGGGCGCAACGGGTACATGCCGCTCGGGCCGACGGCGAACAAGCAGGGGCGTCTCGCCGGCCTGAATATCGCGAATCCGGGAAGCATGAAGGAATTTTACGGGATCGACCAGACGGCGGTGTTCAAGTTCTTCGACCTGACCGTCGGGACGACGGGGCTGAACGAGCGGCAGCTGAAGGAAACCGGGCGCGCGTTCGCGGCGACGGTCGTGGACGGCCACACGCGGGGCAAGTTTCCCGGCGGGGGCGACATCCGGGTCGTGCTGTTCGCGGAGAAGGGGAGCGGCCTGCTGCTGGGGGCCCAGATGGTCGGACAGGACGTGGTCGCCAAGCGGCTCGACGTGCTGGCCACGGCGATTTACAAGTGCATGACCGTGCACGAAATCGCCGAGCTGGATCTCAGCTATGCGCCGCCGTACGCCCCCGTCTGGGACCCGATCCTGGTGGCGGCCAATCAGGCCGTCAAGGCCGTTTAGGTTCGTGATGCGTGGCGAATCCGTTCCTGTGTATTTGCCACTTAACCGGCCAATACTTCGTCATTTTCAGTCGCTGTGAAGACTGGAGAG
>CAZTHE010000213.1:0-5003 GCA_964613495.1 uncultured Acidobacteriota bacterium
AAGCGGCCGCAGAAAGTGGGTGTCCACGCCTTCTTCCGCAGAAAGTGGGTGTCCACGTCTGCTTGTTCTCATTGCTTCCAGACGGGGGTCCGGTCGGCGCCGAAATCGGGACGGGATCCGTCTTTCGCCGGGACCACGCGCAGGTAGTTCGGGCCGGGTTCCACGGCGGACTCTTTCGGCTTCGGCAGCTGGGGCACCCAGCCGTAAGGAACGCGATAGGCCCGATACACCAGGTTCCGGATCCCCGGCATGCTGGAATCCCACGGATAGGGCGAAATATATTCCCAAACCACGTCCTGGCCGGGCGTCACCTCGATGACGCGCCCGTCGGAGCCTTCGGTGATCAGGGTATTCCCGTTCGGGAGGCGCTGCGCCGAGGAAATGAAAGGGCTGTAGAGGTCGAAGCCGTACTTCCGTCCGGGCTTTTGCGCGTTGTTGGGCGCATATTCCCACACGATGTCCCTGGTGATCGGATCGAACTCGAGCACGCGCGAATAGGCCCGCCGCATGACGGCGATGCCGTTCGGAGCGTTGTCGTTCGGCGGCCCGTATCCCGACTGGCCGCCGTTGTCGAAGAGCAGGATGTTCCCTTCTCCCGGCAGTCCGCTCGGGATCATGTGCGTGTGATGCGGGCCGATGATCCAGCCGAGCTTCTTGTCCTCACCGTCGCGGTAATAAGGACCCGTTCTCCACACGATCTTGCCGCTGCCGCGGTCCACAATCGCCAATAGCCCCGCTTCGCGGCTGTCCAGAATAATGTTGTCGGGGTGAAAGCGCCTGTCTCCACGTTCGTACCACTTGTTGGGACCGAGGTACGATGCGCAGTTCTGATGGAACCAGTCGAAACCGTCCCCGTCAGCCCTGGGCTTGGTATCGTAGTTCTGCATGGCCTTCAGGGCCGCGGCGTCGAATCCCATTTCGTCCAGGTGCTCCGCCGCCTTCCATGTCCACACGATCTTCCCGGAAGCCAGATCCACCTCGTAGACGGCGTCGTCGATCAGCCTGACGTTCTTGTTGATCCTGTCGTCCCGCACGTTGTAATGCGCCAGTGCGAGAATCGTGCCCCTGGCCGGATCGACGGCGGAGTAGCCGGGAACGTAATAGCCGACGGGATTGCCCTTAATTTGCAGGTCATGATGCTGCCGGGACAGCCAGATGCTACCCTCCCCGCTATTCGCCTTGCCCTGCTGCCACCGGTCGAACTTCCAGAGCACGCTGCCGCTGAAGTCCCGCAACTGAATTTCGAGCCCGTCCTGGTGGCCGTGTTTCCAGGAAGCCGTCGCGGCCAGCAGATGCCCGCCCGGATACAGCTTGACCGGGTGGTGGAGCGGCCCTTTCCACAGGTGCGCGAGGTTCCCGTTCATGTCCACGAGACGGCCCTCGTCGGTGCACAGGATGGTGAAGCCGTTCCAGCACCTTGCCGGGTCATACACCGTGACGCCCAGCGGGTACACGCTGGCGTCCGGCTGCACGACGCCGGGCAGCAGCGCCAGGGAAGCAAGAATCAGGAGCATCCTGGAGGTTTTCATCGCATGGTCCCCCTCTCTGCGTTTTTACCGGTTTTTATACTGGATCAGTTCGAAGCAGTTGCCCGCATTGTCGCGGATGAAGACGAAGGCGATCCCCGGGGTATCCACGGGCTCCCTGGCGATCTCGGCGCCTTTCGCCTTCAACTCCCGGACGGCCGCCATCACGTCGGGCACCTGGAAGGCCATGTGCACCAGCCCGTGGACCGTCAGGTCCTTGTCCGGATTGCGCCGATATTCGGGCAGGGGTTTCGCGTCCTTCACCTCGAACAGCTCGATATAGCTGTTGCCGCGCTTGATGTGGACGATGTTCATCTTGTTCACGCCGTCGTCCTTCATCCGCGCCACGACTTCGAATCCGAGCATTTTCCCGTACCAGGCGGCCGATTCCTCGGCGTTCGGGACACTCATGCCTACATGGTGGTGCGATATTTCGAAGCTCACGGCATCCTCCTGCGCGATTGCCGGAAGGGCAACGGCGCTCATTGTCAAGGTTGCGGCCAGGAGCGCGAATGCGGTAGCGGCCATTGCGGGAAACGGGTTTCTCATGATCCTGCCTCCTCCATCGCCTGCCTGCGGCCCGCGCCCGGGAGCCGCCCGACCGGCTGCTCCGCCCTTTATAGCACGGGAGCGGCAAAAAGGAACCAGCCTACTTGCAGGAAGCGCCGGGCGGCGGGAAGCGACCGGCCCCCGGCCGCAAAAAATATCTTCTGCCGATTATAAAAAGTACTTTACATTACAAAGTACAGTGCGCTATGGTATGCGGCATGAACGTTAAGATGATCCTGCCGGCCCTTACGGAAGCACACAGCCCCTTTTACCGCCCCATCAAGTACTCCCTGTTTCCGCCGCTCGGGCTGGCCACCCTGGCCGCATACCTCGACCCGCACGACGAGGTGCGCATCGTGGACGAGCACGTGGAAACCGTCCGTCTCGACGACCGGCCGGATCTGGTCGTCCTCGAGGCGTACATCACCTCGGCCCGGCGCGCATACGAGATCGCCGGCCATTATCGCCGGAAGGGTTCGTATGTGGCGCTCGGGGGCCTGCACGTCACCTCCCTGCCGGAAGAGGCCGCGCTTCACGCGGACACGGTCTTCCTCGGTCCCGGGGAGGACACATGGCCGCGATTCCTGAAGGACTACCGCGCAGGAATGCCGCAGCGGGTATACCGCTCCACGACACGCAGCCTTCAGGGGATGCCGCCGGTCCGGCGGGACCTGATCCGGCGTTCGCTGTACCTGGTGCCCAACTCTCTCGTCGTGTCGCGCGGCTGCCCCCACGCCTGCGATTTCTGTTACAAGGAGGAATTTTTCCGGGGAGGCCGGTCCTTTTACACGCAGACGGTGGACGCCGCTCTCGGCGAAATCGCGCGGCTGCCCGGGCGCCACCTGTACTTCCTGGACGATCACCTGTTCGCCGACGCCGCGTTTGCCGGGGCGCTGTTCGACGCCATGCGCGGCATGGGACGCCTGTGGCAGGCCGCGGGCACCGTGCGTTCGGTTTTCGAGCCGGGCCTCATGGAAAAGGCGGCGGCGTGCGGGTTGCGCAGCCTGTTCGTGGGCTTCGAGACCGTGAATCCCGAGAACATGCGGGAACAGCACAAGTGGCACAATGTGAGCCACGACTATGCCCGCGCGATACGCCGGCTGCACGGCCTCGGCATCATGGTCAACGCGAGCTTCGTGTTCGGTATGGATGGGGACGATCCGGACGTCTTCGCGCGCACCGTCGACTGGGCGCTGGCACAGGGGATCGAGACCGCGACCTTTCACATCCTGACCCCGTACCCGGGCACCCGGCTGTGGACCCGGATGCAGCGGCAGGGGAGAATACTGCACCGCGACTGGAACCGGTACGACACGCGCCACTGCGTGTTCCAACCGGCGCGCATGACGGCAGCGCAGTTGGAATCGGGCTACTGGCAGGCCTACCGCGACTTCTACCGCTGGGGATCGATCTTCCGCGCGGCGGCCACGAAGGCCACGTGGCCGGCGCGGCTGCGGCACCTGGCCTATGCCGCAGGCTGGAAGAAGTTGGAGCCGGCATGGGACCTCATCATCCGCGCGAAGCGGGTTCCCTGGATGCTGCCGATGCTCGAGCGCATCCTCGAAGGCAGCGGCCACGGAGGCAAAGATCCGGCTCAGGCAGCCCATGAAAGCGCCGCCATTCCCGCAAATGTTCGAGGAATGGATCTCCAGCAAGACTGAAGCTTGATCCCGTCGAAACAGAGAAAAGCCACGCACGGATTTGTTTTATTTTTTTGATCTGTGCGTGACTTTGCGCGTCTCGCCCGCACCGGCGGCCCGACCCACCGCGCCGGGTGATTGTCAAAAGATATCTCCGGTTGCCGCAGATTACCATCCTGGTGACCGGCATCACCGACTCCGCGTCCTGACATCCTATAATGGCCTCATCCCCCGGACAGAAAAGAGATTCATAATTCTCGATTTCAACAGGTCTGAGAAAGGGGCATTCAATGAACAATCTGTCGAAAATGGTATTTGGGGTTTTTGCGGTTCTGAGCATGATCGCCATTCCGGCGCTCGCGCAGGGACCGGCGACCAATCCGAACGGCTTTCCGAGCGGCGATCACTACAACCTGAACATCATCGGAAAAAACTCAAGCTTCGCATGTCCGGCGCAGGAATACGACGATGCCGGGAATCCCATTTACGGGAATGTGGTTTTCGTTCCCGAATACGGGACGGGAGACATCCTCCTGAAATCGGGATCCGGGCGGAAATCGGCGATTGCCACGACGCTTCAGGTGACCGATCCCTGTGTAACGGCCATCGACGGTGATCCGGCGGAAGTATTGATCCCGGCTGCTGCCGACGGCTACTGGGTCTATGCACGCGCCCTGGGCAAACTCACCGGCAATCCGTACATGCGGCTCGAACCCGGAATCGTCACGGTTTCGTCCGAAGAGGATGCCGTATCGGAAGACCCCCTGGTATATATGGGCTACGTCACATCCAACGGCTTTTCGAGCGAGTTTGACGGCACCATCACCCGCCTGAAGGGCAAGCATCCGGCCATCCCGATCAATGAGCTTTTCGAGTGGAGCGGAGACGTCTGCTACAGCGTCGACCCGTTCACATTCGGCCTGGGAGAGGAAGGAGAGTATCCGCTTAAGGATGTTTGTTTGGCCGACGCGAATGGGGATGGCGTGCAAGACATCGTAGGATATCCCGAGGCGGGAGTGTGCGCCGAAGGAACTCTCACCAGCCTGTACTGCCGATGGTACGACACGGATTGGGTGTTCAACATCGCCGATTTCGTCAATTATCTTCTCGGCGCGACCAACAACTACAGCAAGCTGGTGCAGATCCGGCTCTACCCGAGATAAAGACTGCCCGGCGTCTCCATTGCCCGGACAACAGAGAGCCACGGATTTCGCGGATTCCTAAATCATCGTTCATCCGTGCAATCCGTTCTATAAAAGGGGATGTCAAGAGAAAATAATTCTCCCCA
>CAZTHE010000214.1:0-4896 GCA_964613495.1 uncultured Acidobacteriota bacterium
GAAGGTGATGAGGAAGGCGCCCAGGCTGGTGACCGCGCCCACCAGGAATATCGTCCTCAGCCCGTACAGGTCGCCGAGCGACCCGAGGACGCGCGGCATGATCGAGGTCCCGAACAGCTCCCCGATGGCCATGCCGATGGCCGTGGCCGTGGCCGCGATCGCCGGCGGAACCGATTCCTGGCAGATGATGGCCACGAACAGGACCGACACGAACCCGCAGCAGCCGAGCACGAGGACGTATGCGGCCTGGCCGAGAATCCCTTTGCTCGCATACATGATCCCCATGGAAACGGCGATGTACAGGGTCAGGATGGACGCCGAGGGCTTGCGGCCGATGCGGTCCAGCACGAACGGGACCGCCACGGCCCATCCGAGCCCGAGGATTCCCGAGATGGAACTCAGGTAGCCGGCCTGGGAAAGCGTCAGGCCGCCCTCGTCGACCCAATACGTCGTCCCGAAGCTGACCAGCCCCCAGAAGCCCACCATGACCAGCACGTTGGCGATATAGGACAAGGTGCAGTTGCGGTACGCGAAGATCCTCGGCACGTCGGCCCACCTCATTCCGCCCTCATGCGCCGGCCGCCCGGGATCCGGACCGGCGCCCGCAGTGCCCGGGCTTCCCGGCGCCGATTCCTTGAGGATGAAGGCGATGAGGATGCCGACGATGACCGTCGGCAGGCTGGTGAATAGGAACGCGTAATGCCAGTCCAGGCGCAGCGCCAGCTGGATCGTCAGCGTCGGGCCGAGGATCATGGCGATCAGGCCGATGGAGAACTGCATCCAGCCGATATAGGACGCGAACCGCTTCGAGTCGCCCTGGACCTTCAGCACCGATGTCATCAGCGGGTAGATCGGGCCGTCGGCGAATCCCGTGAGAAACCGCACGAGAAGCATCACGGTCAGCGACGTCGCGACCGCCGTCGCCCCGGAAAAAACCCCCGACAGCACGATGACGGGCACCAGCCACCACTTTTTCAGACCCGATTTGTCCGCCAGCGAGGTCAGGAAGACCGAGGAAATCACGAATCCGAACCCGGTCACCATGACGATCTCGCCCGTCTGCGCGTTGTTCAGGTGGAACTCCTTCATCAGTACAGGAAACAGGAAGGAAATCGCGTTCCTGTCCAGCAGCACCAGCCCCCAGGTCAGGGCGAACAGGATGGCGATGGAGTTCTGATAGGTCCGTGTCTTCATGCAGGCGCCCTCGATGCTTGGGCAGGCACGGTCCCGTTCCGCAGCCGGGACCCGGGCCACCCGTTCGTATATGGAAAAGACGGGGTGAAAAACGGCGAAAGAAGGACCGGAACCGCACCGGGCATTTGTCTCGAATCCAAATCGGGGAGGCTCATTCAGCGTTTCTCGATCCGGATATTTCCCCTGACGGTGTGTATCCAAAGCCCCGGGCCGCCTCCGTTCATGGGTCCGCGGACCGCGCCCGCCTCCATCTCGCCGGATGCGGCAACGGGGAAATCGATGGTGATCTGGCCGCTGTCCGCGGTCACGTCCAGGTCCGCGCCGAGCCCATCCGGCATGCGTAGAAGGATGTTGCCCTTCCCCGTCTGGAGCCTCCACGACGACGACAGGGCCGAGCCGGCCTGCGCGGAGACATCCAGGTCGCCCTGGCCGGTCTGCACGTCCATGCCCTCGTACCGGCCGGCCGCGTGGATACTGCCCTTGATGGTTCCGGCCACGAGGGTGCCGTCGAGCCCGCTTGCGTTGATGTCCCCTTCGCTGGCGCGCAACTGGATGGAGCCCCTGCCTCCCGCCACGGCGATGGCTCCCTTGTTGGAATCGGCCCGGATGGCCCCCTGGACACCCTGTGTCGTGATGTCCCCGTAGTCCGTGTGCAGGTCCAGGGACGCGCTGCGGGGAACCGTCAGTTCGATGACGATCGAGCGGCCGAACTGCCAGACCTTGCGTCCGGAACGCAGCTTCACCTCGAGATCGATCCGGTCTTCCAGCTGGTTCGCGGTGACGCTCACCTCGTCCTCGGAGACGCTCCATCCGGTGGTGCGGATGCCCGCCTTCACGCGCGTGAAGTCTCCCGTATCGACCCGTATATGCCCGAAATTGGCGTTCACCCGGACCGCGGCGTCGGACGGAACGATCCATTCATTGTTCCAGGCGTCGGCATAGGCCGGCCCGATGCAGCACCCGAAGAACAGAAGGACGACGAATGCGGCGCCCGCGCAGGCTCTCATCTTGATCCCCCCAACACAATGCTTTTTCCTATTGTAAGGGTTGAAAGGCACCCATGTACAGCAGAAGCGCAAATCCGGCATGCGCCGGCCGTCGATCCGGCTGCGCGCGGCCGGGTCAGGGCTCGGCATCCCTTCCCGGCGCCTTCTCCCCGACGCCGTGGCCTGCCGACTCGCGCCGGTGCTGATCGCTTTCGAGTTCCACGAAGAAGTCGTGCATCACGTCCTGCTTTTTGTCCGGGTCCTGCAGATCCTCGTCGAGGCGCTTGAGCGCGACGCCCACGATATCGCGGTGATGCAGCTCCGAACCGAATTTTTCCCGGGTCAGTTTGAGCCAGAGCTCGTGCAGCCTGCCGATATCGACCGGCCACAGACGCGGCGGGTGCGGACCGATGTCGAAAAAGTGCGACTTCATCTGCCGGTCGATCAGCTCGAGCGTCAGGCCGCGGCTGTGCGGACCGGCGGCTTCCCACGCCTCGCCCAGCCGGCGCGCCTGTTCGTCCATCGGCATACGCTTGGAGACGGCGGCGACGACCTTCGACGATTTCAGCTGCAAGGCCGACCGGATGATGATGTCCGGAATGCTGTTCCCGGGGACCACCAGCAGGTTGATCCGCTTGCCCTCCTTCTCCGCCATCGAGACCACGCGGGAGAAGAGCTTCTGCTCGAAACCCATGAAGATCTGGTCGCTGGTCAGGTCTCCCTGGTCGTTGCGGACCCCCCGCATGCGCCGCCCCGTCAAGACCACGATATCCTGGTGGCGCGTGTTGGCCTTCTTCAGCACCTTTTCCAGCGGATGCAGGGATTCGGTATTCCGCACCGCCACGACGATGTTTCCCGGCCGGACATCGACGGCTTCGCGGGTAATGGAGGCCTTGTCCTCGAGCAGGAACTTTTCCAGGTCATTCGACTCGCTGAGTTTCCGGGCAAGCGAGATGCGCTCGGAAAGAAGCAGCACCACGAACAGGCCGGCCGTAAACAGGACGCCGGAGACCGTCGCGATCCTCTTCGTGAGCAGGTTGGCGACGGCGGTTGCGAACAGCGTGAAGGTCACCAGGATGAGTCCCGCCGGAACCTCGATGCCGCGGAAGCGGAAATTGAGGGGGACCTTCCATTCGCGTTCCTGGGGCATCTTGAAGCGCAGGATCAGGGTCGCCAGGGCGTTCATGGCGAAGCTCCAGATGACGCCGAACGCGTACGCCTCGCCGAGGATGAACACATCGCCGCGGCTGACGATCACGATCAGGATCTGCAGCCCCGCGATCATGTTGAGCAGGCGGTACGTGGTGCCGTATTCGCGGTGCACCTTCCGGAACCAGTCCACCAGCACGCCGTCCTCGCTGAGGCGGTTCAGCACCCCGTTGGACCCGATGATGGCCGTGTTGCACGCGCCGGCGAGCATCAGCACGCCCACCACGACGACGAAGATGTGGAAACACAGCCGGAGCTGGAACGGACCCGACAGGTGCATGGCGATGCCGCCGATCAGGTTGTCGAAGAAAAGCGGCCGGTCGGAATCGGGGATAAGGCCGACGCCCAGGAACGACACGAGCGAAGTCAGGACCAGGCTGAACACGAAAATGGCGATCGCGGCCCGCTTGAGGTTGATGAACTTGGGGTGGGCGATCTCGCGATACACCTGGGCGAGCGTCTCCTCGCCGCTCATGGCCAGGATGGAGTGGCCGAAGCCGATGAACAGCGCGACGAACGGGATCGCGGGCAGCGCGCTCCCCCGCAGCCAGCCCAGCGCATCCCCGCCGAAATGCATGTTTTTGAGGTCCGGCAGCGGAGCGGGCTGAGCGCCCCGGAGAAACACGGTGATCCCGCCCCAAACGAGCAGCGCGACCACCATGGTGCTCGCCACCTTCATTATGGATAGGGCCTTGGAGCTGGATTCTTCGATGCCGAGCAGGTTCTGGCGCCAGAAATACAGAATCACCAGGACGGCGAAAAACGCCGCCCCGGCATCCCGCGGCAAGGAGACGGGGATCTCGGCGAACTCGGCCAGTTCGTTCAGGAGCCCGATCAGGTAGTGTCCCGCGGACACGCCGCTGATGGGGGCCGTGAGGAGAAAATCGAAAATGAGGGCGGACACGGTAACCTTGGCCGCCATCGGCCCCATGGCTTCCTTGACCACGCGATAGGCGCCGCCGCGGACGAAAAGGATGGAGCTTTCGATGTAGACGCTGCGCACCGCGATGGAGAAGAGCATGACGCCCAGGATGAACCATGGCGCGGACTTGCCGATGGCGTGCTCCGCGATCCCCCCGACGTAGAACGCCGAAGAGCCCAGATCGTTGAGGACGATGGCCGCGGCCCGCCAGAAGCTGATGAACGAAAGCATGGCCGTGGTGGCGACGATGACACGCGAATGGGTGCGAACGCGCTGCTGGCTCATGGAAGCTTCCTGGGCGGTCCTTTCGTCCCGGGCAAAAGCAGACAGATTCTAGCACTTTTGCGGGAAAGATGCGCCGATTCCTGAAGAAACCGCGGCAGGGGTTGGGATCTCCTGGAAGGTTGCGGAACCAGCCGCGGGCCCCGGGCTGCGCCCGGATGCGGGAGTCAAGGCTTCAGCCGGCACCCGCGGCCCCCGAGGCCCGCAGGTTTACGGCGACGCGGAATAGACAAGGACGATCCGGGCTAAGGGCCCGCGCAAAAATAACTTCACATTTTGCGGCCGACATATGGGCTAATAATA
>CAZTHE010000215.1:0-4831 GCA_964613495.1 uncultured Acidobacteriota bacterium
GAAGCGAGTCTTGGCGTGCCCACGGCCACCTCCTACCGGGTCGTTCCCGTCAAGCTCCTGGAGGAAAACCGCAGGATCGTCAACGAACACCTGGGCGCGTCGGGCGGGAAGAAAGTCTCCTTTACGCACCTCATCGCCTGGGCGGCCGTTCAGGCGCTGCGCGACTTCCCCGAGCTCAACTCCTCGTTCGAAACGGTCGACGGCGTCCCCCATATCCGGAGGAAAACGGAGGTCCACCTGGGCCTGGCGGTGGACCATGTCCGCAAGGACGGCAGCCGCACCCTGCTCGTCCCGAACATCCGGAACGTGCACGCGCTGTCTTTCCAGCAATTTCTGAATTCCTACGACGGCGTGCTCGACCGCGTCCGCCGGGGCGCCTTCACGCCCGCGGATTTCCAGGGCACCACCCTCTCGCTCACGAACCCCGGGACGGTCGGGACGCAGTTTTCCGCCCCGCGGCTGATGCCGGGTCAGGGCGCCATCATCGCGATCGGCAATATCGAGTATCCCGCCCAGTACCACGCCTGGTCGTCCCGCGCCCTCTCCGGCCTGGGCCTGAGCAAGGTGATGACGATCAGCTGCACGTACGACCACAGGATCATCCAGGGGGCGCAATCGGGGGAGTTCCTCGGGCGCGTCCAGGAACTGCTCCTCGGCGAAGACTCCTTCTACGAGCAGGTTTTCGAACACCTGCGTCTCCCCGCGGTGCCGCTGCACCTCGAGCAGGACCAGCATCCTTCGCTGCTGGGCGCCTCGTCGGCGCGGGAGGACCCGGACAAGCAGATCGAGGTCCTGCGGCTGATCAACCTCTTCCGCGTTCGCGGCCACCTGATCGCCTCCCTGGACCCGCTGGCGGAGTACCAGATGTACCACCCGGAGCTGGACCCGGCGAATTTCGGGCTGACGCTCTGGGACCTGGACCGCGAGTTTGCGACCGGCGGCATCGGCGGACTGCGGCGCGCGACGCTGCGGCAGATCCTGAGCCTGCTGCGGGAGGCGTACTGCAAGAACATCGGCGTGGAGTACCGGCACATGCAGGCGCCCGACGAAAAAGCGTGGATCCAGGACCGCATCGAGCCCGAAGCGGCGCGCACGCGGCCTGACGCGCCGGCCCGCCGCCGGATCCTCGAGGAACTCGCCGCCGCCGAGGGTTTCGAAAGGTACCTCCACGCGCGCTTCATCGGGCACAAACGCTTCAGCCTGGAAGGCGCGGAGACGGTGATCCCCGTCCTGTCCACGATTCTTTCCGAAGCCGCCGCGTCCGGCATGCAGGAAGCCGTGGTCGGCATGGCGCACCGCGGGCGCCTGAACGTATTCGCCAACATCGTCGGCGCTCCGCTGGAACGCATTCTCGCCGAGTTCGAGGAGATCGCCGATCCCCTGACCGCCCACGGGTCCGGGGACGTGCGCTATCACCTGGGGGCTTCCGGGGAATTCCGTGCGCCCGGCGGGCGCACGATCCGCGTATCCGTCGCCCCGAATCCCAGCCACCTGGAATGGGTGAACCCGGTCGTGGAAGGCATCGTGCGCGCCAAGCAGGACCGGCGAGGCGACGTGATCCGCCAGCAGGTCCTCCCCGTCCTCATCCACGGCGACGCGGCGTTCGCCGGCCAGGGCGTCGTCTGGGAGACCATCAACCTGTCGCAACTGTACGGCTACCGCACCGGGGGAACCGTCCACGTCCTGATCAACAACCAGATCGGGTTCACGACGCCACCCGAGATGGCCCGGTCGTCGGACTACGCGACCGACCTGGCCCGCTCCGTCCAGGCGCCCATCTTTCACGTCAACGGCGAAGATCCCGAGGCCGCGGTCCGCCTGGCCGCCCTGGCCGTCGCCTACCGGATGCGGTTCAACAAGGACGTAGTGCTGGACATCTTCTGCTACCGCCGCCACGGGCACAACGAGGCGGACGAGCCGGGCTACACGCATCCTCTTCTCTACCGGAAGATTGCCGAACGCGATCCCATCCTGACGCTCTACGCCCGCAGGCTCGAGCGCGACGGCATCGCGGCCCCCGACGCCGCCGACGCCCTGCGCCGCAGCGTGCACGCACGCATGGACGAGGCGTATGCGAAGAGCCAGGCGGGCGGGCAGCAATTTCAGCCCGACGCGCCGCTTGCGGTCACTGAAGAGGAACTGCACGAATTTCAGCCCTCCGGCGACACGGGGGTCCCGATGGACGTGCTGCGCAAAACGGCCCGCGCGCTGTCGAGCGTGCCCGAGGGGTTCCGCCTGCACCCCAAGCTGCTGCAATTCATGGAGAAGCGCCGCGAACTGGTGCGGGGGGAGCCCTGGATCGACTGGAGTTTTGCGGAAGCGCTCGCCTTCGGCACGCTGGTGTACGAGGGAAATCCCGTGCGGCTGAGCGGGCAGGACTGCGCCCGCGGGACCTTCAGCCAGCGCCACGCCGTCCTGTCGGATCTCGAAACGGGCGCGCAGCATATCCCGCTCAAGAACATCGGCAGCGACCAGGCACGATTCGACGTGTTCGACAGTTCGCTCTCCGAAGCCGCGGTGCTGGGCTTCGAGTTCGGATACAGCGCCGCCGATCCGCTGGCCCTGGTGCTGTGGGAGGCACAGTTCGGGGATTTCGCCAATTCGGCCCAGGTCATCATCGACAACTTCATCGCGAGCTCCGAGGCCAAGTGGCAGCAGCGGTGCGATCTCGTCCTGCTGCTGCCGCACGGGTTCGAGGGACAGGGCCCGGAGCACTCCAGCGCCCGGCTGGAGCGATTCCTCTCCCTGTGCGCCGAAAACAACATGCGGGTCTGCTGCCCCACGACGCCGGCGCAATACTTTCACCTCCTGCGGCGGCAGATGCGCGACGCGCTGCAGTTGCCTCTGGTGGCCATGACGCCGAAGAGCCTCCTGAGGCACCCGAAGGCGGTTTCCGCGCCCCGGGAGCTCTCCGACGGCAGATTCGAACCCGTGCTGGACGACCCGGCGGCCGGGGACCCGGAGGCCATCGACCGGGTGCTGCTCTGCGCCGGCAAGGTCTTCTACGATCTCTCCGCGGAGCGCGAAAAGCGGCGGGAGGCGCGCACGGCCATCGTCCGCGTCGAGCAGTTCTATCCCTATCCGGAATGGAACCTGTCGAAGGTCCTCGACCGGTACAGACGCGCCGCGGAGATCTCCTGGGTTCAGGAGGAACCGCAGAACATGGGAGCCTGGCATTTCATGAACCGGCGCCTTGCACCCCTGCTGCCCATCGGCCGCGACTTCCGCTACATCGGGAGACCGGAAAGGGCGAGCCCCGCCTCGGGCTCCTTCAAGGTGTTCCGCCGGGAGCAGGATGCGCTTCTCGGCGCGGCCTTCGGGCGGGACGCGTGATGCCCGGGGCAGCCGAGGCCGCCCGCAACGGGAGCATCCGCGGCCGCTAGACCGCAGGAGGAAATCAGTGAGGATCGGAATCATCTGCTACCCGACGTACGGCGGCAGCGGCATCGTCGCCTCGGAACTGGGCAAGGAGCTGGCGGACCGCGGGCACGAGATTCATTTCATCAGCTACGCCCTTCCCCTTCGCCTCCAGTCCCCGGCGCCCAACATCCACTTTCACGAGGTGGAAGTCCCCGCCTACCCCCTGTTCGACCACCCGCCCTACACGCTGGTGCTGGCGACCCGCATGGCGGAGATCGCGGAGGCGCACGACCTCGACCTGCTGCACTGCCACTACGCGATCCCGCACTCCGTCAGCGCGTTCCTGGCGAAATCCATGCTGCACCCGCGGCCGCTTCCCGTGGTGACGACCCTGCACGGGACGGACATCACCCTGGTGGGCAGCGACCGGTCGTATCTGCCGATCACGCGCTTTTCCATCGACCGGTCGGACGGCGTGACGGCGGTGTCCGGTTTCCTGAAGGAGGCCACGGTCAACGTCATCGGGTCGGCCAGCGACATCGAGGTCATTTACAACTTCGTCAACTGCGACAAATACAGGCGCCTTCCGGACCACGACCTGCGGTCCCAGTTCGCCCCCGGCGGCGAAAAGGTACTGATCCACGTGTCCAATTTCAGGCCCGTGAAGCGGCCCGTGGACGTCGTGCGCATTTTCGAGCGCGTGCAGCGCGAGATTCCGTCGGTCCTGCTCATGGTCGGCGACGGCCCGGAACGCGGCAACGCGGAATGGGAGGCGCGCAGCCGCGGCATCGGGCACAGGGTGCACTTTCCCGGCAAGCAGGAAAATATCGAGGAATGGCTCGGTTTTTCGGACCTGCTCCTGCTCCCAAGCGAAACGGAATCGTTCGGCCTCGTCGCGCTGGAGGCCATGGCGTGCGAGGTCCCGGTCGTGGCTTCCAACGTAGGCGGACTCCCGGAGGTCGTCACCGACGGAGTGGAGGGCTACCTGGCGGCACCCGGCGACGTGCCCGCGATGGCGGAGCGCGCCCGGTCTTTACTGGCCGACGATGCCCGCAGGAGCGAGATGGGGAAACGCGCCAGGGCCCGCGCGCACGCGCATTTCTGCGCATCGCACATCATCGGCAGATACGAGGATTTTTACCGGAAAACGGTGGACCGGTGCCGCCGGCGCGACCAGGCGCTTCGTCCATGAGGCGTCCGACGCGCCGGCGGCACGGAATAGTTCGGGATTCCAGATTCCGGACAGGCTCGTGTGTCACCGGTTCGCGCAGGAGTGAGCCGGGCCGGGACGAAGGAATATTCGAGGCCGTTTGATTCCACGCTGTCTGGAATTTGGAATCTGGAATCAGTCAGGTTCCCCTGACGGCCGGGCTTTGCCGGAGCGCAAACGCTCCCGCAAAGCCCGGCCGGCGGGCCCGATTCAGTGCCGCGTCGATTCGCGCGGGATCTACTGCACCCTCACGGAAACGCC
>CAZTHE010000216.1:0-4681 GCA_964613495.1 uncultured Acidobacteriota bacterium
ACCACGGCGACCCAGCCTTCCGGCGCTCCCTTTCCCTTCCCCATGCGGGTTTCCGCCGGCTTCTTGGTGATCGGCTTGTCCGGGAACACGCGGATCCAGATCTTGCCGCCGCGCTTGACGAAGCGGGTGATCGCCACGCGGCCCGCCTCGATCTGCCGGTCGCTGACCCAGCCGACTTCCATGGCCTTCAGCCCGTATTCCCCGAAAGAGACCTCGCTCCCCCGCCAAGCCTTGCCGCGGCGCTTTCCCTTCTGCTGTTTTCGATACTTTACTTTTTTCGGCATCAACATGATTGACGAACTCCTCGAGGCTTACCGAGCGGCCTTTTCAGGTCTCTGCATTTCAAAGACCTCGCCCTTGTAAATCCATACTTTTATGCCAATTTTCCCATAGGTGGTGTTCGCTTCCGCGAAACCGTAATCGATGTCCGCGCGGATGGTGTGCAGCGGCAGCTGGCCGCTCAGGTACCACTCCGTGCGCGCGATCTCGGCGCCGTTCAGGCGTCCCGAGCAGCGGACCTTGATCCCCTTCGCCCCGAACCGCAGGGTCCCGTCGACGGCGCGCCGCATCGCGCGGCGGAAGGCGATGCGCTTTTCCAGCTGCTGCGCGATCCCTTCGGCCACCAGCTGCGAATCCAGCTCCGGCTTGTTCACTTCCTGGATCTTGAGGTTGACGTCCCGTCCGGTCAGCAGCTGCAGGTCCTTCTTCAGCTTTTCGATCTCGGTCCCCTTTTTGCCGACGATGATCCCGGGGCGCGAAGTGAAGATGATGATGGTCAACTTGTTCGCGGCCCGCTCCACCTCGATGCGGGAAATCCCGGCGTGGGCAAACTTGCCCTTGAGCATGGTCTTGAGACGGAGGTCTTCATGCAGCAGCGTCCCGTAGTCCTTGCGCGCAAACCAGCGGGAACGCCATGTGCGGTTGACTCCAAGCCTGAAACCGTAAGGATGAACTTTCTGACCCACGGAACCCTCCCTACTCTTCCTCGATGTCCTTGCCTTTGATAATGATGCTCACGTGTTTGTAGCGGCGCTGCTGCCGGTAGGCCCGGCCCATGGGCGCCGGGCGCACCCTCCGGCGGTATTTCGTCGGGCCCGAATCCACGGTCGCCCGGTCGACGACAAACTGGTCGACGTCGGCCGCGGCGTTCTTCTCCTTGGCATTCGCCACCGCAGAGAGCAGTACTTTTTCGATCGGCTTGGTCGCCCGCTTGTTGGTGAACCGCAGGATCGCCAGGGCCTCCTGCACGTTCTTGCCCCGGATCAGGTCGATGACCAGCCGGGCCTTCTGGGGCGACCCCCTCAAGTATTTGCCTTTCGCTATAGCTTCCATAGTCTTTTCAATTCCAGATTTCAGATTCCAGATTCCGGATGCTCGATCCCGCATCTGGAATCTGGAATTCGGAATCCGGAATCCTTTCTCCTATGCTGCGGGCGGTTTGACCGCCGTTGCCTTCTCCGCCACCTTGGTCGTATGCCCCTTGAATATCCGCGTCGGCGCGAATTCGCCGAACTTGTGGCTGACCATGTTCTCGGAAATGTAAATGGGGATGAACTTCTTGCCGTTGTGCACGGCAACCGTCAGCCCGACCATTTCCGGCGTGATGGTGGAACGCCGGGACCACGTCTTGATGACCGTGCGGCTGCCGGCGCCGGACGCGGCGTTCACCTTCTTGAGCAAATGCTCGTCCACAAAAGGGCCCTTTTTCACTGATCTGGTCATGCTGCTCCCTATTTCCCGCGCCGCTTGATGATGAAGCGCTGCGTGCGTTTATTGTTTCGGGTCTTGTACCCCTTCGTCGGCACGCCCCAGGGACTGACCGGATGCCTGCCGCCGGACGTCTTCCCTTCGCCGCCGCCGTGCGGGTGATCGATCGGGTTCATGACCACGCCGCGCACCGTGGGGCGCTTGCCGAGCCAGCGCGTACGGCCGGCCTTGCCGATCGAGACGTTCTCGTGGTTCAGGTTGCCGACCTGCCCCACCGTGGCATAGCAGTCCAGGTGCACCATCCGCGTCTCGCCCGAGGGCATCTTGATCTGCGCGTACCCGGCTTCCTTCGCCAGCAGCTGCGCCGCCGTTCCCGCCGAACGGGCCATCTGCGCGCCCTTCCCCCGCCTCAGCTCGATGTTGTGAATCATCGTGCCTAGAGGGATGTTCTTCAGCGGCAGGGCGTTGCCTACCAGGATGTCCGCACCGTCCCCGGCCACGACGGTCGCGCCGACCGCCAGGCCGTCCGGGGCCAGGATGTAGCGCTTCTCCCCGTCGGCGTACGAAAGCAGCGCGATGCGGGCCGAACGGTTCGGATCGTATTCCAGCGCGAGCACCTTCGCCGGGATCTCCCGCTTGTCGCGCCGGAAATCGATGATCCGGTACAGCCGCTTGTGGCCGCCGCCGCGGTGGCGGACCGTAAGCCGGCCCTTGTTGTTGCGCCCGGAGATCCGCTGCTTCGACCGGGTGAGCCGCTTGAGCGGACGCTCGGTGGTGAGCTCCTTGGTGTCGAGGGTTGTCCGGAACCGCATCGCCGGCGTCGTAGGGTTGTAAGTCTTTATAGAGGACATGATATCGCCCAGCTCCTGCTTTTATACGGACTCGGAGAATTCGATCATCTTCTCGCCCTTTTTGAGCGTCACGTAGGCCTTCTTCCAATCGGGCCTCCGGCCGGAATACCGGCCCTGGCGCCGCGTCTTCCCGTGGAAGTTCGCGGTCCGCACGCTCTGGACTTTTACCTTGAAGAGCTTCTCCACGGCGTCCTTGATCTCAATCTTGTTGGCATCACGCAAAACCTTGAAAGCGACGGTGCGCAGGTTCTCCTTGACGAGCGTGCTCTTTTCCGTGATGACGGGGAGTATCAATACATAGTCTCTTCGGTTCATCGGCTCAGGACCTCCTGTACCTGGAGGATGGACTCCCTGGAAAAGAGGAGCGTGCTGCTGTTGACCACATCGAAGATATTGACCCCGGTTCCGGGTACCAGTTTGACCTTCGGCAGGTTCCGCGACGAGAGGGACAGGTTCCTGTTCTCGTCCGAATTCACCACCAGGACCTTGCCCGTGAACCCGAACCGCTCGAGGATCTTCTGGAAGTCCCTGGTCCTGGGATTTTCCAGCGGGAACGCGTCGACCACCGTCACCGCGTTTTCGCTCAGCTTGGCGGAAAGGGCCGAGCGCAGCGCGCCCTGCACCTTCTTCCGCGGGAACCGGTAGTCGTAGCTCCTGGGCTTCGGCCCGTGCACCGTGCCGCCATGCCGCCACAGCGGGCTGCGGATGCTGCCGATCCGCGCGCGTCCCGTCCCCTTCTGGCGCCACAGCTTCTTGCCGCTTCCGCGGACCTCGCCTCGGACTTTGGTAGAGGCCGTTCCCGCTCGAAGCGAGTCGTTGTAGTGCTTCACGGCCTCCCAGATGAGGGGCTGGTTGAATTCCGCCTTGAAGACCGCATCGGAAAGCTCCAGCTTGCCGACCACCTCATTGGCAAGGTTTTTAATCTCAATCTCCACCATCATCAACCTCTGTTTGATTCGAGATTCGGAATCCGGGATTCGGGATGGGCTTTCTCGAATTTCGGATTACGATCCGGTGAAATTTACGCCTTCCTGATCACCACGTATTTGCCGTTGGCGCCGGGAACCGCGCCCTCCACCAGGAGCAGGTTTTCCTTTTCCTGGATGCGGACCACGCGAAGATTCTGGACGGTGACACGCTCGCTCCCCATGTGCCCCGCCGCCCGCATGCCGGGCAGGACGCGGCTCGGGTAGGCCGACGCGCCGATCGAGCCGGGCGCGCGGTGAAACATCGAGCCGTGCGTCGCGGCGCCGCCGCCGAAATGGTGCCGCTTGATCAGGCCGGCAAACCCGCGGCCCTTGCTGGTTCCCAAAACGTCCACCTTGTCCGCGGGCTGGAATACCTGGTTGACCAGGACCTGGTCGCCGACTTCGAGCGGGTTCTCGCCCTGCCCGCCGCGGAACTCCCTCAGGATGCGGCAGGGAGGAACGCCGGCCTTCTTGAAATGCCCCGTCCTGGGCTTGTTGACCCGGGAGGGGCGCACGAATTCCACCAGGCCCAGCTGGACCGATTCATAGCCGTCGGCGTCCTGGGTCTTCTTCTGGACCACGACGCAGGGCCCCGCCTTGATCACCGTGACCGGGACCACGGTCCCGTTGGCGTCAAAGACCTGGGTCATCCCAACCTTAATTCCAATCAATCCGTCAACCATAATAGTCGTTTCCCGCGTCCCGCGTCCCTCCGGGAACGATTCCTCCCGAACGGAAACCGGGGACCTGTTGTTACTTATGTTCCGTGCCGAAAGCCTTGATCTCCACGTCGATCGCCGCCGGCAGGTCCAGCTTCATCAGCGCATCCACGGTCTGGGGCGTCGGTTCGAGGATATCCACCAGCCGCTTGTGCGTCCGGATCTCGAACTGCTCCCGGGACTTCTTGTCCACATGGGGAGAGCGCAGAACGCAGAACTTGTTCTTGACCGTCGGCAGCGGAATGGGGCCGGAGACCCTGGATCCCGTGCGCTTGGCGATCTCGACGATCTCGGACGTGGACTGGTCCAGCACTCTGTAGTCGTAAGCTTTCAGCCTGATTCTTATCTTTTCATTCAGCATGGTCATCCCGCTATTCCAGAATTTCGGAAATCGTACCGGCGCCGACGGTGCGGCCGCCTTCGCGGATCGCGAACC
>CAZTHE010000217.1:0-3429 GCA_964613495.1 uncultured Acidobacteriota bacterium
CGTCGATGTCGGGCCATACGACCTTTTCATTTATGTCATTGGCATCCTCGATGAACGGCTTGCCCGGCCGAACCATCGATCCCCCGGCGGTCGGAATATATTCCCACTCAATCCCGAAAAGATCCTTGCCTCCGGTCAGATTGCTGACGCCGGGAACAGCCGTGCCGTCGAAAACAAAGGCGCGGGCGACATTATCCGGGTTTATCGACGGGGTGAAAATCCTGCTTTCGCCGCCGATGCCTAACATTACCTGCCAGATGGCCCTTCTCTCATACAAGGCTCTGACCGCTTCTTTCCCCGCGACAGGGTAGTTGTAAACGGGGATTGCAGGCCCGCCGAAGAAATCCGGCAGTTCGGCAACCACCTGCAGTTCACTCGGGTCGAATTTCGGAATTTCCATATATTCTCTCTCCATCCTGGCTATATCTTTCACCTTGACGCTCGTGGATCAACCGTTGGCCGCCCCGTTTGACTGGACGATCCCCCGCCGCCCCCACGCCATCGATCAACCCCGGCACATTCCCGGGCTCCTGGTCCGCGCTACCCTGAAAGCCGAAGGCGGCTGGGGCCAATCCAGCGACCGCAGGCCGAATTGCAGGGTACCACTCGCCCATAGGGAGCGCAGCACCGCCACCCGGGGAACGCCCCATCGTCTGCGCCGATGCGTCGCTCTCCCTATTTCACAAAAGCTTCGCCCTCCGGAGTCCGCCGCCAGGCGAAATATCGATCCATGACCTCGAGCGCCTCGGCGCCGGGGACCGGCCCGGTATGAGGCGTTTGGGCAAAGTACATCAGCAGGGAATGGGTGTCGCTGAATGCGGGCCACCTGGGGAGGCCCGGGCCGTTGGGGTCGCCGAATTTGGCAAAGTTCGTCCAATAAGCGGCCATGGCTTCCGAAATCGCCGCGTCCGATGCGGCGGGCGGCGGATTCGGATTCAGGTGCTGGAATACGTAAGAAACGTCCTGCCCGTGCGGCGATCCCTGCCCCGCCTTCGGTGAATCGGCCGGATAATCCGGGTGCTGATCGAAGTAATAGAAAAAAACCTTGGATTTGCCCGTCCTGGACTGCAGGCGTGCCCAAACCCAGGTTTGCCATCCGAAGGCTGCATCGCGCATCAGGTCGCGTGCGCTCCTGGCCACGCTGCCTGCGCCCGGAGGATAGGCCGCGATAAGTCTATCGGCGAACGGGCCGAAGCGGGACTTCACATTGTCGATGTAATCCTCCGGGGTCCGTGCCAGAGAGAAGCTCAAGCCTTCATCGGAATTGTAGCCAATGAGAACGGGAACGTCGTTGTACCGCTTCATTTCGTAAAGCTTGTATTGATCGTCGGGAATCACCCACCCATCAATGATCGGCCAATAGTTCAGGCCCGGCGGGTTGCCGCCACGGGCAGGTTGAGGGGGCCCGCCGCCGGAAAGCTTGTCGGGAGGGAGTTTGCGCGCCTGCGCGATGGACGGCACGCCGGCCGCCTTGAGCGTTGCTGCGCCCGATAGCTCCGCATCAACCAGCCGTTGCATGTTCTCACCGGGCATGGGTACAGGCCTCGGAGGTCCGAATGACCCGCCGCTCTGCGAAATCGCACCGTGGAACAGGCCCTGCGCCAGCGGGGACGCGCATAACATGCTGACCGCGATTCCTCCGGCCGACTCGCCAAAGATCGTCACCTTACGCGGATCGCCGCCGAAGGCGGCAATATTTTTCTGAATCCACTGGAGACCGGCTATCATGTCCAGCAAGCCATAGTTTCCCGATACATGGTTCCTGGTTTCCGCGCTTAATTCGGGATGCACGAAAAATCCCATTTGGCCAACGCGGTAGGCGATGCTTACCAGCATCACCCCCTTTTGAGCGAGCTTTTCTCCGCTGTATGCGGCTTCGGAAGTAGCACCCATGGCGAATCCGCCGCCATAGATCCACACCAACACGGGGACATGATCCCGTGGCGATTTCGCCGGACTCCAGATGTTCAGATAGAGACAGTCCTCACTCGGTGCCGGGCCGCGGCCGCCCGGCCCCATGCTCATGCCTTGAATGCACGAGGGAGCAAACGCCACGGTTTGCTTCACTCCCTCCCATTTCAAGACCGGCTGAGGGGCGCGCCAACGGAGGTCGCCGACCGGCGGCGCTGCGAAGGGAATGCCTCTGTATACCGTCAGCCCATCCTCCGCAGCCCCTTGCACCAACCCACCCTCGACCTTAACCGGTACAGTCGGCTGCGCAAAGCAGCATCCGGCCGCAAAAATCAGGAATATTGTGAATGAAACGGATCTCTTCATCCGAGGTTTCCTCCCGTTATTGCAAGGCTGTCTCTCTTGAACGGGTCCGGCAGAAAACGGCAGCAGAGCAGGCGATAACGCAACCGCACGGCAGTACCCTCCAGACCAAGACTCTAACATGATCCGTGTCACAAAACTGTGACATAATGTCATGGCCGCAAAAAAGACTTGTGTATCCCGAATAGTCCCATACAATCAACAAATCGCGTACGCGGCGTGTCACAAACAGGTGACAAGGATTGCTGACGGCGTGCGGGCAGATGGAACAGCACTCATGCGATTCGCAAGCTTCTCTGTGCTCTTCGTGGCAACCTGTATCATTACGAAACATCTTTACAACGACGGAGGTTTTTCATGAATCCTGCAAACAAGTTGCGTTGTGGATTAATCGCAAGGTGCCTGCTTGGGGCGGCATTGGTGCAGATGGGTATCGAGGCTCCCTGGGCACAACCTGCCGCTGCGCCTGCTGCCGCAGATGCGGCCGTGGCATTGCCCAATCACGCACCGGCCGACTTCATCCAGGTTCGGACGGACATCCCGAAAGGCAAGCTGGAGACCATTACCTACAATTCCAAGAGCATCGGCGTTGACCGCAAAGCCGTCGTCTACACCCCTCCCGGTTATGATCCGAGGCAGAAATATCCCGTCCTCTATCTGATGCATGGCATTGGCGGCAACGAGTCTCATTGGACGACTCTCTGCGCGGCCAACAAGGTCCTCGACAACCTCGTCGCCGACAAAAAGGCGGTGCCCATGATCATCGTCATGCCCAACGGCCGCGCCACTTCCGAACCGCCTTCGAGCAATATCATGGCGGATTTCAATTACTACGCTTTCTTCGAGAAGGACCTGCTGCAGGACCTGATGCCCTACATCGAATCCCACTATTCGGTGAAGACCGACCGGGCCAGCCGGGCCATCACCGGCTTGTCCATGGGCGGCGGCCAAGGCCTCAATTTCGGCATCAACAATATCGATAAGTTCGCATGGGTCGGCGGCTTCTCCTCAGCGCCCAACCTCCAGTCGCCTGAACTTCTCGTCCCCAAGATCCAGCAGGCTCAAGACAAGTTGAGCCTGCTGTGGATCGGCTGCGGCGACAAAGACAACCTGATCACGGGCAGCTGGAACCTCCACCAGGGCCTGGTGAAGGCA
>CAZTHE010000217.1:3439-4443 GCA_964613495.1 uncultured Acidobacteriota bacterium
TAGCGGAGTGCACGAGGTTCCCGTTTGGAACAACAATCTGTATCTGTTCGCGCAGATGCTGTTCAAGCCTGTTGGATCGGTCACGCCTCCGCAATCCATCGGAAGCTATAACGGCGAGCCCGTCAGCGGATTCGGCGGCATGGGCCCGGGCATGGGCGGCGGGCGAGGACCGGGTGCCGGTGCGGGCATGGGCGCAGGTCGAGGACCGGGCGCCGGCGGCGGCATGATGGGTGGCGCCGGTACTGAATTTACCGCCAGGAGAAGCGGCAGCCCATCGGCAGGCGCTTCGGGGAAATGGACGATTCGGGATGGCGACAACGAAATACAGCTGGAATTGAAGGCCGACGGTTCCAAATTGTCGGGAACGCTCAATAATCCTTCGATGGGCGGAGCGGTCGAATTCCATGACGGCAAAATGGAAGGAAATACGATCTCTTTCAGCTATATGCGCCAAAACATGAAGATATTGTGGACGGGTACCCTTTCCGGCGATGAGATCCGGTTCAAACGGGAAGTCGGAGGGGGAATGCCGGGCGCCGGTCCGGCCGGGAACTGAGTGGCGCACGAATGGCATCACAGGGATGGATTCTGTCGAATGCATCCCTGTGATGCATTCCTGGCCATACGCGGTTGATCAGGGGAAAGAGCTGCAAAAAGCACAAGGGATCAACCAGGCAATGGCGTGGTCGGTATATCCACAGCATGGTTATGGGTATACACGTAACGGCGGCCCCGACGTCCGCGCTTGCCTTCAGGAGATCCCTGCGCTTCATTTCCAGGCGTTTCTTGGTATGGTTCATGATGGTTCATCCGCGAGTGTTTGGAGCCTCGAAGCAGCGGAGACTCCGGGAATGATGCAAACCTCACCTCGGAAACTGCAAAACCGGCGCTTCATCCCGCAGGACCGGAAGACGGCTCAAAGGATAGGAACGGAAAGAGAGCGCTCGGCGCCTGACGCCCAACGACCCGACCGATTCGTTTCCTCTCAGGATTTATGTCACATA
>CAZTHE010000218.1:0-4398 GCA_964613495.1 uncultured Acidobacteriota bacterium
TCATGGCGAGCGCCGCATGCCGCCGCGCCCGGAAAACGGCTTCGTATCTCGTTTCCAGCTCGGCATACCGGGGCCCGGCCTTCTGCATCAGCACCGCGCGATCCGGCTCGCTGAAATTCAGCGGGGGCTGGACGAAGTGGTACGCCACGAACATCAGCACGCCGGCCGCGAGGATCAGAAACTGCATCGGCACCTTCAGGAATGCGTTCAGGACCAGGCTCATGCGGCTTTCCGCGAGCGACCGCCCCGCGAGGTAGCGCTGCACCTGGCTCTGGTCGCACCCGAAGTAGGACAGGGCCAGGAAGAACCCGCCCAGCATGCCCGAAAGCAGCGTGTAGGATTTTGTCAGATCCGGAGAGAGATCGATGCTGTTCCATTTCCCCGTGACTCCGGCCAGGTGCACGGCGTCGCCCAGGGAAAAGCCGGGCGGAAACTGCAGCACGAAAAGCGCGATGGCGATGAATATGCCCGCGAACATCAGCAGCATCTGCTTCGCGTCGACCAGGATGACGGCCTTGTTGCCGCCGATGGCGGTGTAGAGGAGGGTCGAGGCCCCCATGATTCCGACGGTGGCGATTTCGTTCCAGCCGAAAATCACCGACAGCAGGATGGACGGCGCATACAGCACGAAACTCACCGAGAGGCCGCGCGAAAGCAGGAAGATGAAACTGGTCATGCCGCGTGTACGGGCGTCGAAGCGCCGTTCGAGATACTCGTAGGCGGTAAATACGTTTGCCCGGTAGAAAAACGGGACGAACGTCATGCAGAGCACGACCATCACCAGCGGCTGCGGCAGGTAGACCTGGATGCATCGTACGACTGCCCGGTCGT
This sequence comes from uncultured Acidobacteriota bacterium, assembly GCA_964613495.1. Classification (GTDB taxonomy): domain Bacteria; phylum Acidobacteriota; class UBA6911; order UBA6911; family UBA6911; genus UBA6911. The sequence continues at coordinate 832 of CAZTHE010000218.1, forward strand.
TCCGACGTAGGTGATGGCGCTGGCCTGGGTCGCCATGACGGAAAGCCCAACCGCCCACCAGCGCAGGGAACGGGTCCCCCGGAAATAGTCGTCCAGGTTCCTGTTCTTCCTGCCGTGGCGGATCCCCTCCGCCAGCACGTAGGCGAAATAGAGAACGACGATGACCCAGTCGGCGATGTGCATGGCGCTAGCGGTTCAGCAGGACGGTCGTCAGGTGGAGAACGAGCACCAGCACGAGGGTGTACACGGCGATCGCAGCATACAGACGGCTCCAGGTGCCCAGAAACGGGGGCGGTTCTTCCTTCCCCGCCGCGTCCCGCCGGGGACTTCGATCTCGAGGCATATCCGGCTATCTCCGGCAAAAGGCTCCGCGCCCCCCGCCTCATGCATCATAGCCAGTGCGGGAAAAGGAAACAACGATTCTCCGTACGGAGGACCGGCGGGGCCGGGCGGCATCGCCGTGCAACCGCGCAGGCTAGCGCAGCCCCGGGAAGGGGGAAAGGGCGCGGTCCAGCGCTCCCAGAGAATAGGTGATCGCCACCCCGTAATTCGTGATCGGGACGCCGGCTTCGCGGCAGCGCAGGATGCGGGAAATCACCTCGCGCCGGTTCAGCATGCAGGAACCGCACTGGACGATCAGCCGATAGGAACCGGGATCCTGCGGAAAATCGTGTCCCTGGCGGTGCACGAATTCCAGGTCCACGCCCGTGTACTGACGGATCCAGCGCGGGATCTTGACTCTCCCGATGTCGTCGCCGATCGGATGGTGCGTGCAGGATTCGAGCACCAGGACGCGGTCCCCGGATTTGAGCGCATCGATGCTTTGGACTCCGCGCACGAACTCCTTCAAGTCGCCCTTCAGGCGCGCGAACAGAATGGAAAAGGACGTCAGCGGCACCTCGGGGGGGGTGTCTCCCGCGACCCTCAAGAAGGCCTGGGAATCCGTCACGACCAGGGCCGGCGGATCCTTCAGCCTGCCCAGCGCATCGCGCAGCTCGCGCTCCTTGACCACCATGCAGCAGGAGTCGTGGTCCAGGACGTCGCGGATCGACTGCACCTGGGGCAGGATGAGCCTTCCCTTCGGCGCCTCCAGGTCGATCGGGACCACGAGCACCACCACGTCCCCGGGTCGGATCAGGTCGCCCAGGATCGGGGGCGCATCGATGAAATCATCCGGAACGGAGCGGATCAGGGCCTCCCGCAGCTCGAGCATGCCTGTGCCCCGGCTGGCGACCGTGTGAACGACGGGAATCTTGCGCGACTCGAGATCGCGCAGCACGGTCCCCTCCGGCGCGGCGATGTCGTTCTTGTTGAACACGACGACGGCGGGCGCCTTGCGCCTGGACAGTTCGGACAGGATGATTTCTTCGAACTCGCCCCAGCGGCCGCCTTCGGCCACCAGGATGCCCAGGTCGGTGCGTTCGAAAATGAGCCGCGTCCGTTCCGCCCGCATCTCGCCGAGGGAGCCGACGTCGTCGATTCCGGCGGTATCGATGAAGACCACGGGCCCCAGGGGCAGGAGTTCCATCGGTTTCTCCACCGGATCGGTCGTGGTCCCGGGAACGTCCGAGACGATCGAGACCTGCTGCCGGGTCAGCGCATTCAGCAGCGAGGACTTTCCCACGTTGCGCCGTCCGAACAATCCGATATGCAGCCGCATTCCTTTGGGTGTGTCCTTCATTCTTCTTCTCCGGGCGCCGGCGAACCGAGGCGGGTCACCCGCTCGGGCGATATCCGCCGGTCGAATTGTTCCGCGGTCAGCAATCCCGATTCGGCCACGACCTGCCGCGCCGGCTTCCCCTCCGCGCGCGCCCGCGCCGCGAGCTCCTCCGCTTTTGCGTAGCCCAGCGCCTCCACCATCGCGGTGAGCGTGGCGGTGGCGCCCTCCACGTGGGACCGGCACCGGCCGGCGTCCGCCTCGATCCCCGCCACGCAATGCTCCCGGAAGATGCCGCAGGCGTTGCACAGCAGGTCCAGGCTGCCGAGCAGCGCGTCGGCGACGAGGGGAAGAAAAGGGTTCAGTTCGAGGCTGCCCATGGCGCAGGCCTGCGTGATCGCCTGGTCGTTGGCCATGACGGCCATGGCCGCCTGGGAGACGGCCTCCGGGATGACGGGATTCACCTTCCCCGGCATGATCGACGAACCGGCCTGGCGGGCCGGGAGGCGGATTTCCCCGAGACCGGCATCGGGCCCGGAAGACAGCAGGCGCAGGTCGGTCGCGATCTTCAACAGGCTGGCGGCGCACGCCTTCAGGATGCCGCTGACCTCGACGAATACATCGGCATTCTGCGTGCATTCGACGAGGTTCTCCGCCCGGGCCAGTCCCAGGCGCGTGATTTCGCGCAGGTGTTCGACGACGCGGAATATGTACCGCCGGGGGGCGCCGAGGCCGGTTCCGATCGCCGTGCCGCCGAGGTTGACGATCCGCAGCCTCTCCTCGCATTTATAGATGCGCCACCGGTCGCGCGCGAAAGCCTCGGCGTAGGCGCCCATGGCGCGGCCGAGCGTGGTCGGGACCGCGTCCTGGAGCTGGGTCCTGCCGACCTTGACGATGCGAGCGAATTCCTGCTCCTTTCGCTGGAACTCTTCCTGAAGGAGCGTCACCGCCTGCTGCAGCGGCCGGAGGCGCTGAATGGCGGCCACTTTCAGAGCGGTCGGGTAGGTGTCGTTGGTGGACTGGTGGAGGTTGAGGTCCTCCAGCGGACCGACGGCCGCATAGTCGCCCGGGGACCGCCCCAGGAGCCGCAGGGCGCGGTTGGCCAGGACCTCGTTGACGTTCATGTTCGTGGAGGTGCCGGCGCCTCCCTGCAGCGCGTCGACGCGGATGGCCGCGTCCAGGCGGCCTTCCATCATTTCCGCGCACGCCGCCTCGATGGCGCGGGCCTTGGCGCCGTCCCACCACCCGAGTTCGTGATTGGTCCGGGCGCACGCGAGCTTCACGGCGCCGTAGGCGCGGATGAGTGCGGGATGCACCGGACGCAGGGACAGCGGGAAATTGGCGATGGCACGCTCCGTATAGATGCCGTGCAGCGCATCCGCCGGAACCTCCATCGCCCCCAGCCAATCCTTTTCCTTTCGATATGAGCTCATGGCACCGATTCCCGCCCGGGCCGATTTGCGGGCTAAAAATACAGATCGCGGTCGTCCGTATCGCGTATACGCTCCAGGCGCTTTTCCAGCTCTTCCTTGAGCGGGCCCGGCTCCAGTTTCTCCAGCTCCGCGCGGATCAGTTTCTCTCCCGATGCGCGCGTTTCGGGCGAGGCGTAGTCCACCAGGTATTCCGTCAGCGTGGAGAGGGCGTTCGGGGTGCAGTAGCGCTTGATGAACCCGGGGATGGCGAACTCCATGAAATGCTCGCCGGTGCGTCCGAGCCGGTAGCAGGCCGTGCAGAAGCTCGGCACATAGCCGTCCTGCATCAGCTCGCGCATGACGCTGTCGAGCGGCCGGGTGTCGCCCAGCTCGAACTGCTCCCGGTCGGCCAGCTGGGCCTCCCCCGCCTCCGTGTATCCGCCGATCTCGATGCGGCTGCCGGCGTCGATCTGGGACACGCCGAACTTCATGAGTTCG
>CAZTHE010000219.1:0-4396 GCA_964613495.1 uncultured Acidobacteriota bacterium
TGGCGAACCGAAGAATTGAGCGAAAAAATCTTTCAGAAAAGTGGGTGTCCACGATCCATTCCGTCCCCTTTTCCCGCATATGGAAATAAAAGCGACAAGGATTGGGGGAAAATCATGAAAACCAGGATGATGGTCGTGATGTGCATCGTGCTGCTCGCGGGGAGCCTCTTCGCCGGCGGCGAGGCAATCGGGAAATACCCCGGCGTAACGGTCAGGACGCTGGCTCAGGGCGCGCCGATCCATGGCCACAACGGCCTCTACTTCGGTCCGGACGGCAATCTTTATCTTGCCAGTGTCGGTGGAAACGAAATTCTCAAATTGGATCCAAACAGCGGTCGCATCCTCAGCCGCATCGGCCCGGATCAGGGCGTGTCCTCACCCGACGATCTGACCTTCGGACCGGACGGTTCATTGTATTGGACCGCGGCTTTCAGCGGAGACATCGGGAAACTCGCCCCGGATGGTTCGCATAGCACCCTGGTGAACCTGGGACTGGGAGTCAACCCGATTACCTTTTCGCCGGACAACCGCTGGCTGTACGCCGCCAGGGATTTCTTCGGCAAGGGGCTGTATCGGATCGACCCGGGTGACGGTTCCTATACCGTGCTGCTGCCGGACCTGGAGAATTTCAATGCATTCGACTTTGGACCGGACGGAAGGCTCTACGGTCCCATTTTTGGCATGGGAGTGATCGCCGTCGACGTCAACGCGGCTCCTCCCTCGGTGGAGAGCATCCTGGACGGCATCGCGTGCAGCGCGGTCAAGTTCGATTCACAGGGACGCCTCGTGACAAATAATGGCGGCGCGATTCTGCGCTACAGTCCCAATAACGGGGAACTGGAGATTCTCGCCGACTTGCCCTTCGACATAGACAATCTGGCCATCGACTCGAAGGACGAAGTCTATGCCTCCGGCGATGGCGTCGCCCGGATACTGCCGAACGGCAATTTTGTGATGATCAGCCCAGGCGGCATGATTGGCCCGAACGGAGTGGCGGTGCTGCCGCAGCCCGGCGGCGGGGAGAGCGTATACGTGGCGGACATATTCAGCCTTTATGAATTCGACGGCCGCACGGGGAAAACAGCCTCGGTCGCGCCTGCCGGCATCGTTTCCGCGGGCCTGGCAAGCATGATCGGAACTCTATCGCCGGACGGCCCGAATCTCATCGTCTCGGCCGCTCTGTCCGGGCTGATACAGCGGTGGGATCCCGTCGCGCAGGAAGTTTTGAATACCTGGTATAACCCATCCATGCCGCAAGGCGCCATGGTGCTGGGCCAGGATCTCGTGGTGTCCGAGCTGTTGACAGGGCGGGTGGCGCGCCTGACCCAGGCCGGATGGGAGCCGATAGCGCAACTCGCCATGCCGGTTGGCATGGCAACCAATGGAGCGGATCTTTGGGTAGCGGACTACTATCTGGGTGTGGTCTTCAAGGTCCTGCCCTATCTTCAACCGGTTGCCGCCGGCCTGCAGGGACCGGCGGGTCTCGCCTATGATCCGGCGGATGGCAGCCTGCTCGTGGTCGAGACCAATGCGGGGCGGCTGTCCAAAATCGATCCTGCAACCGGCGCCACCACCGTCCTTGCGGAAGGATTGCAAGTGGGCTATTCCATTCCTTTGGCTTACAGCGGCGTGGCGGTGGGCACCTCCGGCGCAATTTACGTCACCGGGTTCCGGGAAGGGCGCAAGACCAATCTTCTCTATCGCATAGAGATTCACAGGTAGCGCGGAATCCTTCATACCTGGATGCCGCGATATTCGTCTGTCTGCGGGAGGGGGAATCATACTCGCCTGTATATGGGAGCCCGTGATCCCGCTTTTTGAAGCAGCGCGATGACGGGTAGACGTTCGGAGTGTATCCATTCCTGGGGGATAAGTGTAAGACGGGCCCTTTCTCGCAACAGCTGGATTAAATAATAACCGGTGTGATTGGCAGAGACTCCGCTGAACCGTTATATAAATACCCAACGAGGTTCGCCTTCTCAGGAGAGTACCCCCCCGCCATCCCGGGTGATCGGCGAGTCAGAAATAGTAATTTCTGCGCGGGAGGTGCCAAATGGCTAAATTAATCAACGTAGCGGTTTTTTCCCTTCTGTTTTTTGCCGCAGGCTGCTCTGTATCCACACAGGTAAGGGAGCAGGTGCCCTTCTTTGAAGGTTTGGGCAGCTTCAGCAGGAAGGTCACCACTGAATCGCCCGAAGCACAGCGTTACTTTACTCAGGGCCTTGCGTTCATGTATGCATTCAACCACGATGAGGCGATTCGCTCATTTCAGCGGGCCGGAGAGATTGACACAAAATGCGCGATGGCATTTTGGGGCGTAGCCATTGCGAATGGCCCGCACATAAACAATCCAGCCTTGCCGGAGGAGCGGGCCAAGGCGGCATGGACGGCCCTGAATCGGGCAAAAGAGGTTGCCCCGAAGGCGAGTCCCGTCGAACGAGCTCTCATTGAGGCTCTGGGATCGCGCTATGCCGATCCACCGCCTGCTGACAGAAAGGCTTTGGATCTGGCCTATGCCGATGCAATGCGCCGGGTTTGGTCCTCATTTCCGAATGATGCAGACGTCGGAGCGCTCTTTGCGGAATCGCTGGCCGATCTCCGGCCATGGGATCTCTGGACGCCGTCGGGACAACCGCAACCGGGCACTGAAGAGCTGATTAGCACGCTTGAACGCGTCCTCGAGATTGATCCCAGGCATCCGCTCGCCAACCATCTTTTCATTCATGCAGTCGAGGCATCCCCACATCCGGAAAAGGCCGACCGGGCTGCGGATGCACTCCGTGACCTCCAGCCGGGATTGGGACACCTGGCGCATATGCCGTCGCACATCGATGTCCGGCGTGGCCGCTGGCAGCAGGCGATCGCCGCGAACTTGAAGGCGATCGAGGCGGACCGGCGATACACGGAGCAAACAGGACGGCAGGGCTTTTATCGTCTTTACATGGCACATAACCACCATATGCTTGCGTACGGTGCCATGATGACCGGCCAGAGTGCCCTGGCCCTGAAAATAATCCGCAGGATGGTGGCGGATATTCCGACGGAATTCCTCCGTGCCAACGCCTTCATGGATGGATTCGTGGCAATGCCCCTTGAGGTGATGATGCGATTCGGCCGGTGGGATGAAATCCTGGCCGAGCCGCAATTCCCGGATTTTACGCCCATCTCCCGCGCTCTCCGGCACTACGCGCGGGCGGTCGCATACGCGGCGAAGGGGGATGTGTCTTCGGCGATGAATGAACAGGCCGCGTTCCTTGATGCACGGAGCCGGGTGCCGGAAGACGCATCCTTTGGCAACAATTCGGCGGCAGACATCCTTGATTTAGCCGAAAGCTTCATGCGGGGGGAGATTCTGTACCGCGCCGGCAGGATCGACGAGGGCCTTTCCTACCTGCTGAAAGCAGTCGCGCACGAAGATAAACTGCGCTACGACGAGCCGCCCGATTGGATCATTCCCACGCGACATGCGTATGGCGCGGCTCTGCTGAAAGCAGGGAGATTCGTAGAGGCCGAAAAGGTCTTCCGCGAGGATTTGAAGCGGCTTCCGGAAAACGGCTGGGGACTCTACGGATTCATGCGCTCTCTTCAAGCTCAGAAAAAGGCAGGCGAAGCGGAAAGAATGGAAAAGGCATTTGACGACACATGGAGAAACGCGGACATCCAGATCAAGTCTCCCTGCCTGTGTCTGCCGGGCGTGTGAGAGCCGGGCTTGCGGATTCGTCGGCATCCACCGGCATCGACTTGCAGGCAAAATCCTCCTTCAGCCGTGGCCGCGGCCGGGAGAGGATAGCGGATGCCGGAGCTGCCGGCATCCTCTCCATCGTCGGATTATGGGGCAAGTGTCCCGGACCCGATAATGTTCAAGACGCGGGTAAACCTGGGCGCTCCGGGGACGGACCGGGCGCCGGCTTTTCAGGCCGGGACGATGGCCTGGGCCGGGCACCACCATTCATCCGAAACGCAGGCGCCGCAGTCGGTGCAAAGGTCCGGATCGATGTGCACGGGCTGCAGGGTCCATCTCTCGAAGTCGATTATTTCGTCCGCGACGATGGCGCCCTCGGGACAGCGCTCGACGCAATAGCCGCACTTGAGGCATTTATCGGTTACTTGATACGGCATATCCGGCTCCTGTCTCCGTTAAAATCCCTTGTCCTGCCACATACTCCAGTCGATCCGGTCACGAGCCTCTTTGGGCAGCAGCTGCGGGAAGAATTTTTCCGTGTGCACCGGCCCCTGGTTGATCTCCATGAAGAGGAAAGGTCGGTCGATCCGGAGCGGTCTCCAGGGCGAATGGATGAAGTTCGGCGGAATCCAGATCACGGTGGATTCCGTAAAGGTGTGCCGTTCCAGCTCCGGCCCCATGTACATCTCCACTTCCGCGCCGAGGTCCATGGGA
>CAZTHE010000220.1:0-4385 GCA_964613495.1 uncultured Acidobacteriota bacterium
GGTTGGCCATGGCAACGGGAACCTTGTCGATCTTCGCGAAGTCGTCCATGCCGTTCGCGTAGGCAATATCTTTCTCCCCGCCATTGATATAGATAACGGGTGAATGCAGCTTCTGTAGGATTTCCTTGCCGATGGACATGGCGCCGCCCATCGCCGGCATTTTCGGCGCTCCTCCCCCGGGGACTCCTCCCGGGGGCGCTCCTTTCGGCGCTCCCGCTTTCGGCGCTCCTCCCGGCGGCATTTGCATCTTCGGCATCGCCCCGGGCGTCACGACGCCGCTGTCCATCACGAGCGTCGTCGTCACGCGCGGGTCTGGCGACACCTCCAATGCCTGCAATCCGCCGCAGCTGTGGCCGAACACGGCGAACTTCGACGGAGTCAGCTTCCCGAAATACTTGCTGCCCTGGCGTTTGTTCTCGGCCGTCGCCCAATCGAGTGCTTCCAGCAATTGAGCCGATTTCGTCGCACCGCCCATCCCCATGCCGCCACGGCCGGGTTCGCTCCCCGGCGTGAACGGGCCGATGGCTACCACCAGGAAACCGCGGGACGCGATTTCCGCCAGGAAGGGGGCGTACGACCGGTTTGAGTTGGCGCAACCTCCGTTGCCCCAGGCCACAACCGGCAGTGAATCGGTTTGATGGAAGGCGCTCAGGTTCCCGGGACGATAGATCGTGTGTCCCGGCAGTCCGGGATCACCCTCGATGACGGCCGGATAAGGCCCGGAGCCGGCGGGCGGCGGACCCTGGGCGGGCGCGGGGGGCTGCTGGGCGATCCCGGCGGACGCAATCAGGCCGATTAGACATATCAGAACAATAATCCGTTGAAGCATGTTGATTTCCTCCTATCCGATCGATCGGGTCAATGATTGTTGCCACTCCAATGTCGCGCCGCAACTGCCGTACAGAGTCCCATGCCGCTCGATACCGGACATGTATTTTCCAAAAAAGCAGGGGTGCCGGCATTGGAGGTCCTGCCATTTCACCGGATTTCCTCCCCTTTTTCCCGATCCCGCGTCCTCTCCGGGTCGATGACGGGCAGACTGATGTACGAGGGATTGGACGGCGTATTGTGGATGGTCACAACCGGAGCGGGCGATACCGGCGCACGATCGCGTTCGCGGTAGTCCGATCCCGCCACCGAAATCCGTATCCGGTGGCCGGCCCTGAAAAGATGCGACGCCGGCAGGAACGCAAAGACAAGGCGCGCCGGTTCGCCGGGCTTGAGCGGCCGCACGTCTTCCCTATGACTGCGATGATAGGGCAGGCCGTAATTGTCGTACCCGGGCCGGCTCGTCGCGCGGAGCGAAGCCTTCAGTCGTGCATCGGTGACCTGGGTGACCTTGCCGTCCGGCGCCACGTCCTCCAGGTAGACAAAAATATTTCCGTCATCGGCGCTTGAGGACATCCAGAGGTCGACGATCGCGTCGCCGGTAACCTCCGTGTCCGTTTCGAGCGGGGCCGTTGCGAACCGCGGCCCCCCGTGATCCACGGGACACGGGGGCGCACCGGTGAGCAGGCCTCCGGGTCGTCCGGCTACTGCGGGACAATCGACGTCATAGCGGACCGTGAAGGCGGTTCGCGAGCCGGCTCCCTCCGGCGCCAGGGGCTTCAGCTCTCCTCCCGAAGGCGAACCGCCGGCCAGATAGAACTTCGCCGGCCACGTGCCGGCGACCGGCCAGGTTTTCGAGGAACGCCAACCGGTTCCGGCGGGGGCATTGACGGTAAAGTAGTGGATCGGGTCCTGTGTCAGGATGCCGGTGTCGATCCCTTTCAGGTGCTGGTCGAAAAAGCGGTGCATCTCGGCCAGCACATCGAAGTCGCCGCCCTGGCAATGGCCCCATGGGCCGATCACGGCGTGGCGGCCGTTTTTCAGGTTTGCCAAGGCCAGCAATCCCTGCCCGCGAAGATCGTCGCGCCAGCCGCCCTGAACATAGACGGCCGTGCCGGACGCATGGATCTGGGGGAGATAGCTGGCTACGCTCCCTTCGTACCAGAACCGGCTGCCGACCCCCGGCGCATAATCGTCGCGGAACGGCATCGCGGTCCACATCTGCGTGAGCACGGTGCTGCCCTGGTGTTCTTCCGCCGCCCGGCGCAGCAGCACCTTTGCCTCATCGCCCTGCACCGGCGTGTTTGTCATGTCCTGTTCGAGCGTGCGCTCGGGTCCGGTTCCCCAATTGGCATAGATGCCGCCGCGCCGGAAACCGTCGTATTTTTCCCAGGAGAAGCATCCCGCCCAGGCCGCCTTCAGGTGCGGATTCGCCGCCGTGACCGCGTGCATGGCCGCGTCGCCCGTATTCGAACAACCGTAGACGCCCACGGCGCCCGTGGACCAGGGTCGGGAAGCCAGCCAGTCGATCACCTCATAGGCATCATAGGCTTCGGACCGGTCGTTGTATCCGCGGCGTTTTCCGAACGAGGGGCCATGGCCGCGTCTTGCCACCTGGACGACGACATAGCCGTGGCAGGCGAGGCTCGGCACGGCGCCGTATGCGCCCGGCGCCGCGCTCCCCTGGTTGAAAACGAGCACGCCCGGCGCCGAAATCGCCAGGGTGTGCTGCCAGAGGACGGGGAAGCGCCCTTCGACGGGTTTGCCCTTTTGAGAGGGACGCGTCACGCTGACCGCCAGCCGCACGCCGTCGCGCATGGGCAGGTAGTGCGACGTCGTCAGCGCCTCCGAATAAAGCGGCGCGGGCCGATATTGCCCGAAGGACGGCTCCTGTCGCCCTGCCGGCGCCGTGCCGGCGGAGAATGCGCAACACAAGAGCACCAGTCCGGCAATCCCGCAGGCGAATTTCTTCATGCGAATCCCCTCGTCGGGCAATGGGACGTCTCCCGCGGAAACGCATCGGTCCGTCCGGCTCCCCGACGCCCCTCCCTCGACTCGAGCATATAGCGCATATAATATGCCATATGCATGCATTATGCATTTTTATTTATCGGGAAATCGAATCCCGAATATCACAGCGCCGGCGGACTCCGCCGGCGCCCGGCATCGCCTGCCCTCGGCGTTTTGATCGGGCAACCTCCTCCGGGGGATGCCGGGCGCAGGGGCACTCCCCGCCCCCGGCGCGGCCGTCCCTCTTCAAATGTTGACGCTCCCCGCAAAGCTGGTTAAGCTGGGCCGTTAATTGCGTCGCGCGCATTCCGAAGACCGGGGGATTCCCGCTATGAAGAGATGTCTCGATGTGTGGCACCTTATCGCCATCCTGCTGATCGCCGGCTGTCTTTTGGGCGCGAAGACCTCCGCATCGCAAAGGGTCATTACGCTGAAGTTCGCCCATTTCGTGCCCGCGACGACGAAAGAGGGCAGGCTGATGCAGGCCTGGGCCGACGAGGTCGGGAAGAGGACGAACGGCAGGGTCAAGGTGAGGGTCTACCCGGGCGCGACGCTGATGCAGCCGCAACAGATCTACGACGGAATCACCAAGGAAGTGGCCGATATCGGCTACGGCATCTTCGCCTATCATCGCGGAAGGTTCCCGCTCACGGAGGTGATCGACCTCCCGCTGGGCTACAAGGACCCCCGCGTTCCGTCGAGGATGATCAACGAATACTACAAGAGGTTCAGGCCGAAGGAACTGGACGATGTCAAGGTTCTGTTCCTCGAGGCCCATGGCAGGGACATCATCAGCACGCGGAAGCCCGTCCGCACGCTTTCCGGCCTGAAGGGCATGAAAATCAGGGCGACGGGCCTTTCCGCCAGGATCGTCACGGCCCTCGGCGGTTCCGCCGTCGGCCTGCCGATCACCGACACCTATGACGCGATGTCCAAGGGCGTGATCGAGGGATTGGTGCTCGACTGGGGCGGTCTCCTCAACTACCGGCTCGGCGACATGATCAAGTACCACATCGAGAGCCCCGGCGTCGGCTCCACCGTGGCTTTCTACACGGTGCTCAACAAGGACAAATGGAACAGCCTTCCCCCCGACATCCGGGCGGTCATCGACAGGCTGGATGAGGAATGGATCGAGAGATCATCCCGGAAATGGGCCGACTGGGAGACGACGGGGAAATCCGAGCTCCTGAAAAAAGGCGGCAAGATCGTCACTTTTTCGAAAGAAGACAACGCCCGGATGATCGAGATGCTGAAGCCCCTTCTCGGCAACTACGTGGCTTCGACCAGGGCCAAGGGGCTTCCCGGGGATCAGGCGCTCAAATTCTGCCAGGACTATCTGAAGGCTCACGACAATTAGAGAGGCGCAATGGAACGGTATCTGAGGATCCTGCACTCCGCTCACAAAGGCATGGACCTCGTGGCGGGAACGGCCCTGGTGTCGATCATGCTGCTCACCACGTGCGACGTCGTTCTTCGCTACCTCGGGCATCCCATCCTGGGCTCCTACGATCTCGTATCCGCCGGCGCCGTTTTCGTGATCGGATTCG
>CAZTHE010000221.1:0-4330 GCA_964613495.1 uncultured Acidobacteriota bacterium
ATGCATCATCTACGGATGCCGTCGAGTGGAGGATGGAGTCTATCTGCCGTGGGTCTCGTTTAAAATAAACAACGACATCGGCATAGTGGGCTGCAACTGGGCGATCCGAAAGCAGGATATCTATGATGTCAATGGATTCGATGAATCGTTCATGCCGCCGTTGACGTGCGGCGGCGGTGAGGATGCCGACGTCGACTGGCGTTTGAAAAAGAACGGCTGCCAATTCAGGCTCATGAAATTCAGATCCATCGTTTATCACCTCCATCACACGAGAAGGCCAATCAACGGAGAGCCATTGCTTGCCAAACGCATAAGGGAAGGCCGTCATTTCTGCAAAAACGGGATGGTAAAATGCGACTGAGCCAATCCGCATTATTCCTGAAGCTTCCGCCGCGGCGGAGCAAATTTGCGTGGCTGTAATCAAAATTTTCTTTCCCGGATCGGCATGCTCGGGGCATTCCACGGAGTCAGTCAGCGGAAGGGGGGAGCGACAATACCTTCCGGATTCCGCGGGGGACGTCGTCCGGATTGTGGGCGGTCAGGATGACGCTTTGCCCCGGATCGGATTCGAGCATGCGGGCCAGCATTTTCAATACGAAGCTGCGCGAGGCTTCGTCCAGGTTGAGGCAGGGTTCGTCCAGCAGCAGGAGTTCCGGACGCGGCAACACCGCCCTGGCGATCAGGATCATGCGCATCCGTCCGGGAGACAGTTCGAGGAGCGGCCTGTGGATCTCCGCGCCCAGCCCCATCCGCGTGAGAAGCTCCACGGCAGCCTGGGTGTCCGCACGGCGGGCCGGCGGTAGTTCGCCGTACCCGTCCGTCCTCCCGGAAAGAGCGGCATCCAGGGCGGACACGCCGGTGTCGAAATGGCACTGAATTTCCGGGGAAACGTGACCGATGCGGCGGCGGATTTCGAAGATGGATTCCCCGGGGCGTCTCGGACGGCCGAATATGCGGATGTCGCAGGCGTAGGCCCGGGGATTGTCTCCCGTTATCAGGCTGAAGAGCGTCGTCTTGCCTCCGCCGTTGGGTCCCCGTACGGCCCACTGCTGGCCGCGGCGAATGGTCCACGAACCTCGAAAGGCGCCGCTTGTGCCGCGCAGTCTGACCAATGCATCCATGACACCGGGGATCTTACTTGCCTTCGCCCGGCTTCGCAATATCCGGCCCGGACCCGAATATGGGGAAACGCCGGTGATGGAAAGGGACGCCGCCGGTTCGGCGAACCCCGGCCGACCTCGCCTCACTCCGCTATGTTTAGAATCTTTCCGCGGGAATATCCCTGGTGAAAAATGAATTCCGGGCTGTTGTGAACCGTTGTCTTCATTTCTTTCTGGGCCTGCTCCGGGGGGACTTCCTTTATCTGGTATTTTCTGATCCCGTACCATACCCTCAGGAATCGTTGTTCTCGCGGCCTAAGCTCAAGCCTGAGCTGATTGTCCCTGGCGCTCTCGAAGGTATACGTCCCTGGCGGGAGCAGGGATTCCATAAACCGTTTCCCCTGCAGCCTGCAAATTTCCACATCATTGATGAAGATGGAAGGCTTGTACATCGTGTCGCTTCGATAAATCACGACTCGAACCGAATTCTGATCCTTGTCTGCAGATTCCTTCGTATCGGAAAACCTTTCCGTTCCCAGCGAGGGGAGTCCGAAATCCACCTGTCTGTCCCGACCTGCTGCAGCCGAAGTTGCCGGATCCTTGAGCCCCAAGTCCCAATCCGCTGTTGCGACGTCCTCATGGGCAGCGGACCCGAGTTCATGGGGAGTGCCCGCCGGATGTCCGGATCCGTCTGCGCTGACGCAGGCGCTCGTGCGATAGTCCGCGGGCAAAAGCATTATACAGAGAAACGATGCCACTGCCGCGATCTTGCTGCAGTCCGGGATTGCACCATTCATTCCGTTACTCCTCTTCGATTTTGGTGAACGCACGACCCGGGCAAACTCCCTGAAGGCGAAGATACCATAGGGCACCCTGGCTTCCGTGCAGACGGGAGCATCCTGAAGCTGCCGGACCGGATAGCTGCGCGCCGGGCAGTCTTTGGGCCAAGCTTCAAAACGGATCGGCCTGGCGATCATCCGGGATTGGAAAAATGAGAGCACCTGATCCGGCAGCCAAAGCGGCGGCCGATCCACTCTATCCTTCCGGAGCAGCCGCTGCTTTCGCATAGCGCATTCCGAATCGCGAATCACCGCGCCTTTACGTCATAGACCCACATCGTATCCAGGTCGCGGATATAGAGCCGGCCGCCGGCGATGACCGGATATACCCACGACTTCTCCATAGGGTTGCCGTGTTTGGGCTGGTTCGGCGGGGCAAACCGGCCGCGCTCCCGGTATGCTTCCGGGGTCGCTTCGACGAGGGCTACCTCGCCCCCTTCGCCGTGCAGGTACAGCATTCCATCGGCATAGCAGACCGAGGCCGGCGCGACGCTGCGGTCGCTCCATGCGACCTTCCCCGTCCGGAATTCGACGGCCATCAGCGTCGTCTGGCCGGTGCCGTAGAGATAATCGCCGACAAGCACCTCGCCTCCGATCGCCGAGGGAAGGCCCGGATCGAAATAAGCTTCTTCCGCCTTCACCCCTCCTCCGGCCGCCGTGAGCCGGACGGCGCCGCCGCCCACGCGCCCCGCGCCGCTGTAAACCAAGCCGTCGCGGGCAACGGGCGTCTGCATGCTCATGCCCATCGGTCCCTTGGTCCTGTCGTAGCTCCACAGGAACTTGCCGGTCCCGGCGTCCACTCCCACCAGGCCGTTTGCGGTGTATGCGATGTATTGCCTGACGTTGCCCGCAGTCGTGACGATCAGCGACGCATATCCCGCCATGCCGCCGCCGGGAACGGCCGATTTCCAGATCACGGCCCCGGTGCGCTTGTCGAGCGCCACGATCGTCGCTTCCGTGCCTCCCGGTACGCAGGCCACTACGTCGCCGTCTATCAGCGGGGACTCGGAGTAAGCCCACGTCCCGGGAACGCCGCCAAAGTCGTTGCGAAGGGACTTGTGCCAGCGGATCTTTCCCGTCGCCGTCTCGAGGCAGACGAGGTCGCCATCCGAGCCCAGGGCGTAGAGCATCGCGCCATCGACGGTAGGCGTCGATCGGGCGGCGGGGAAGTTGGGTTTCTGGTCGGGATTTCCGACCTTGCCGATCCGGGTGGACCATATCTTCCTGCCGTCCTTCGCATCGAGGGCGCTGACGTACTCGTTCTCCAGCCCCCTATTGCCCAGCAGGTAAATGCGGCCGCCGGAAATGGACGGCGTGGCATAGCCGCTTCCCAGGTCATCGACTCGCCAGAGGAGCTTCGGTCCCTCTTTCGGCCACTGTTTCAGCAGCCCCGTCTCCCGGGAAATGCCGTCCCTGTTCGGACCGCGCCACTCGGGCCAATCCCCGGTCCACGCGGCTGCTGCCGGGAAAAGAAGCCCCGCAACGACGGCCAGACACTTGCGACGATTGATTCTGCCCATAGCCTATCTCCTTGGTGAACCACGAAAGTCACAAAAAACACGGAAGTTTCGGGCTTTTCCCCATTCCCGTGTGAGATTGAGGTGCCGTCAGGACACCCGCGTCCTGTCCCTACCGAGCCGAATGCCGGCCGGTGTCCCTTGTCGACCCAGACTGCTGATTATATCCCAACTCTTTGTGCCGCGACCCCACTCTGAAGTAAGATGGATCCGCAGAACCGTAGAAGTGGAGAATATCCGTTGGCCCCAGCCCCGCTATCTTTCAGCGACCGCATTCACCGACGCTCCAGGATCTGGTGGGGCGGCTTCTCTTCGCAATATTCCTGGAGGAGGCCGGTCCACCGCTATCGGGACCGGTGGGCGCTGCGTCACAGGTCCTGGCCGATGGATCGCTGGCTTTGCTGCGAGTACTGGCAGCGTTCGCTGAGCAATAAATGGAACGCCCGCGAATTCGCGGCGATGCATGGGGTGAAGGTACCCGAACTCTATTGGTTCGGACGGCGATTGTCCGGTATCCCTTTCAGCTCCCTCCCCGATCATTTTGTTTTGAAACCGTTCTGGGGCGCCGCCGGCAAGAGGAATTACGTCGTCTCCGAAAACCGGGAGCTTTTGCGAAGGCGGCAATACGCGTCCCGTCGCGACCTGAGAGACGATATTCTAAAGGAATGCGGACGTTTTTCTCCCGTTCCTTATCTTGTCGAGGAATTCATCCCAACGCCTGAAAGGGTCTATACGCAGGGAGTAGAATATAAGGTTGTTCCGGCTTCTGAGTGGGTACCCACTACATGTTGTGGTTGGCCACCTATGATTGATCGGGCCTGATGGAAAATGGCGCATCTATGGAAATCCCTGGGAAGCTGGGATTTCCACAGAT
>CAZTHE010000222.1:0-4289 GCA_964613495.1 uncultured Acidobacteriota bacterium
CCGAGAAAATCATCGACCAGGAAGTTCAGGCATTCCTGGCGAAGCTGAAGTCGCGGGACCTGGGGCCCGCCGTGGTGCAGATCCAGGGCCGCATCGAGGAGATCTGCAGGGCCGAGATGCAGCGCTATGTCCACAAGGTCGGCCCCCAGGAACCCCGTCAGGTCGCGGAACTCGAGCGCATGATCGCACGCATCGCCGCAAAGATCGCCCACCCGCTCGTGGTGCAGTTGCGGGACTCCCGGAGCGACTCCGGCGAGCCGGCGTATGCGGACCTGATCCGGCGGCTGCTCAAAACCAAGGACGCGGAATAGAGCGTCCCTTTTCCCACAGGCTGGTGAGCGATGATGATCGGCACGCGCGGAAGCGCCCTCGCACGCACTCAAACGGAATACGTCCGGGCCCTGCTGCAGGCCCGCTTCCCGGACCTTCCCCTGTCGGTGCGCATCATCCGGACCTCCGCCGACCGGGACACCGCCACCTCCATCCGGTCCGGTTCCGCCGTCGGCGTGTTCGTCAAGGAACTGGAGCAGGCGCTGCTCCGCGGGGAGATCGACCTCGCCGTACACAGCATGAAGGATCTGCCCACCCGGGTCGAGCCGGGGCTGTGCATCGCCGCGATTCCCGAACGGGAAGACGCGCGCGACGCCCTCGTCTGCCGCGATGCCGGCGGCCTCGAACTCCTGCCGCCCGGCGCCCTGGTCGGGACCGGAAGCGTGCGCCGCCAGGCGCAGCTACTGGCGCTGCGCGCCGACCTTGCGGTCGCCGATATCCGCGGGAATATCGATACCCGGCTGAACAAGCTGCATGCCGGAGATTATGCCGCTCTCGTCCTCGCCTGCGCCGGCCTGAACCGGCTGGGGTACCGCGACCGCATTTCCGAAGCCCTGAACTGCGAACGCATGCTCCCCGCTCCCGGGCAGGGGGCGCTGGCCGTACAGATGCGCGCCGACGACCCGAATCGCCACGCCGTTGCGGCCGCCGTGCATCATCTCCCCACCGCTATCGCCGTCGGAGCCGAACGCAGCTTTCTCCGGCGCATGGGGGGCGGATGCAACGTCCCGGTCGCCGCGTACGCGGATATCGAGGAGAACAGAATCCGCATCACCGGGCTGGCCGCGGCTCCGGACGGAAGCAGGGTCATCCGGGAATCCGTCGAGGATTTTGCCCAGGTCGCCGACGAGGCCGCGGCCGCTCTCGCCGGAAAAATCCTGGCGCGGGGCGGGAGCGAGATCCTCCGCGCGCTTTAGCGGAATTTCGAATTGAGGCGGACCGGGACATGAAGGACGGGGGATTTTTTCCGATGGGCTCGATCTGCAGAAAGAGGCGGCCATGACGCACGGCGAACCCGCAGACGCCCCGCTTGCCGGCCGGCCGGTCCTGATCGCGTGCAGCGCGAGGAAGATGCCGGCCCTCATCGCCGGCATCGAAGCGATGGGCGGCGCACCGATTCCCTTCCCGGCCATCGAAATCCGCGAAATGGAGGATATGCGGCCGCTCGACTCGGCGCTGGCGTCGCTCGACACGTACTCCTGGATCCTGTTCACCAGCGCCCATGCCGTACATTTTTTCGCGAAGCATCTCCAGCGGGCCGGCCTCTCCGCAAGCTCCGGGATCCTGCCCAGGATCTGTGCCGTCGGGCCCGCGACGGCCCGGGAGTTGCGCGAGGCCGGTTTGCCGGTGGACCTGATGCCGCAAAATTTCGCCGGAGAAGGGCTGATCGAGGCATTGAGGGAATATTACGGAGCGCCGGATGCCCTGGCGGGGCGCCGGATGCTTTTTCCGAGGGCCCGGGATGCCCGCGAGATCGTGCCCGAAACCCTCGCGGGAGCCGGTGTCCAGGTGGACGTGGTGCCCTGCTACCATACCGTTTCTGCAAGGCCCGATCCGGAAATGCTGCGGCGCATGAGGGACGCCCCGCCCGACCTCGTCGTGTTCACGAGCCCTTCCGCCGTAAGGAGCCTCGCCGGCGCCCTGGGTCCCGAAGGGGCAGCCGCGGCGCTTGCCGCATCCGCCGTCGCCGTCATCGGCCCCGTCACCGCCGGCGCGGTCGCACCCTTCGGGCCCCGCGCCCTGATTTTACCGGGGGAGAACACGATTCCGTCCCTGCTTCAAGCCATCCGCCGGCATTATTCCCCCGTTCCCTAGCACGCATTGTTCATGATGGTTCGCCGCGGGGCGGTTTGAAAAACCGATTCCAGATTTGAAATTCCGGATCCAGACAGGCCCGCGGGTCACCGATTTGGGCAGGAGTGAGTATCGTCGAAACCAGGGAGTATCCCAGATCGTCCGGGAATGCGACTTCTGGAATCCGGAATTTGGAATCTGGAATCAATCAATTTGCCCCGCCGGCGGGTTTGCTGAGGATTTTATGCAACGCATATAGTATTATCTCGCTTCGATCGCCTTCAGGACCAACCAATGAAGACCGGGAACAAGGAGACGTTCTGTGCCGAAACGCAACGACATTAAAAAAGTGATGATTATCGGATCCGGCCCCATCATCATCGGGCAGGCATGCGAGTTTGACTATTCCGGTACGCAGGCATGCAAGGCCCTGCGCAAGCTCGGCTACCAGATTGTTCTGGTGAACTCCAATCCGGCAACCATCATGACCGATCCGGGCATGGCGGACGCGACCTACATCGAGCCGCTGAACACAAGGTCCATCGAAAAGGTGATCGCCCGGGAACGGCCGGATGCGCTGCTGCCCAACCTCGGGGGACAAACCGGGCTGAACCTGTCGTCGCAGCTTGCCAAAGAAGGCATTCTCGAGAAATACGGCGTCCGGATCATCGGGGTCGACGAGGAAGCCATCGAGCGGGGCGAAGACCGGCAGGCTTTCAAGGAAACGATGACCCGGCTCGGGATCGGAATGCCCCGGAGCGAAATCGCCCATAGCCTCGAAGAGGCCGAGATCATCCTGCAGAAAATCGATCTGCCCTGCGTCATCCGGCCCGCCTATACGATGGGCGGAACCGGAGGCGGTCTGGTTTACAACCTCGAGGAATTCCGCGTCGTCGTCAACCGCGGCCTTTCCGCCAGCCTGGTCGGCCAGGTCCTCATCGAAGAATCCGTGGAAGGCTGGGAAGAACTCGAACTGGAAGTCGTCCGCGACGCGAAGGGCCGGAAAATCACCGTCTGCTTCATAGAAAACATCGATGCCATGGGCGTTCACACGGGCGATTCCTTTTGCTCAGCACCGATGCTGACTATCGACAAGAAACTTCAGGATAAACTTCAGGAATATTCCTACGCCATCGTGGATGCGATCGGCGTCATCGGCGGCACCAATGTCCAATTCGCGCACGACCCGAAAAGCGGCCGGATCGTGGTGATCGAAATCAATCCGAGGACTTCCCGTTCTTCCGCCCTGGCATCGAAGGCGACCGGATTCCCTATCGCGCTGGTTTCCGCCATGCTGGCCGGCGGCCTTACCCTGGACGAGATCCCCTACTGGCGGGAAGGCACGCTGGACAAGTACACGCCCTCGGGCGACTACGTCGTCATCAAATTCGCGCGCTGGGCGTTCGAGAAGTTCAAGGGTGCGGAGGACCGCCTGGGGACGCAGATGCGGGCGGTAGGCGAAGTCATGAGCATCGGGAAGACCTATAAGGAAGCGCTGCAAAAATCGATCCGGTCGCTCGAAACCGGAAGGCTGGGTCTCGGCTTCGCCAGGGACTTCAACAGCCGGTCTCTCGAGGACCTGATGGGCATGCTCTGGTATCCCACGAGCGAACGCCAGTTCATCCTGTACGAGGCGCTGCGCAAGGGAGCGGACGTGGAGACGCTTTACGAGCGGACGCACATCAAGCCCTGGTTCCTGCGGCAGATGAAGGAACTGGTCGAACTCGAGGAGCAGATACTGGCATGCAAGGGCTCCGTCCTGCCGGACGCGTTGCTTGCCCAGGCGAAGCGCGACGGGTTCGCCGACGGATACCTGGCCAGGCTCCTGGGCGTTCCGGAGGAGGAGATACGCACGCGCCGCATCGGCCTGGGCGTCGTGGAGGCCTGGGAGCCGGTGCCGGTTTCCGGCGTGGAGAATGCCGCGTATTACTACTCCACCTACAACGCTCCGGACAAGGTGCGGGTCAGCGGCCGGAAGAAAGTCATGGTCCTCGGCGGCGGCCCGAACCGCATCGGCCAGGGCATCGAGTTCGATTACTGCTGCGTGCATGCCGCATTCACGCTGCGCGACCTCGGCTACGAGACGATCATGGTCAACTGCAACCCGGAAACCGTCTCGACCGACTACGACACCTCCGACAAGCTCTACTTCGAGCCGGTCACGC
>CAZTHE010000223.1:0-4274 GCA_964613495.1 uncultured Acidobacteriota bacterium
CTTTATATGAGACTATTAGCCTATATTATTGTGAAGTTATTTTTTCGCGGGCCCTTAACCCGGATAATTCATGATTTGTGAAAAACAAAAAGCCCCGCTCTGCGTATTAAGCAATAGCGACAAAGCTTTCACGCGCAAAGAGAGGCTTTTTGATGACTCAAGATAACACACAGACTGTTCTCTTTCCCAATCTTTTTCACAAGCCTGTTGTTGCTTCCTTCGATCAGCCCGACAGCAGTTCGGACGGGGGTGCCATCCTCCTGAAAGCAGTCGACGGTCAATTGGATCTAACGGAGCGATTGGCTGGCTGCATTCGAGACACGCGTGAAGAATCCAAAGTTGTTCACCCGCTGCTCGACCTGTTTCGTCAACGAGTTTACGGAATCGCATGCGGATACCCGGACTGCAACGATGCCGACCGTCTGGCTGACGATCCCATTCACAAGATGCTGCTTGACCGCGATCCCATTGATGGCAATTCGCTGGGATCTCAGCCGACTCTGTCACGATTCGAAAATGCTCCTTCAATCAAGGACCTCTTCAGGGTGGGCTGCAAACTGGCCGATATCGTCACCGAACATCATGCCAAACGACTGAAAGGCAAAGCGCGTCTGATTACGATTGACCTGGATCCCACGGACGACCCTACGCACGGGGCGCAGCAACTCACCTTCTTCAACGGGCACTACGACTCGTTCTGCTATCTGCCCATGGTCGGGACGCTGCAGTTCAATGACGAAACGGAAAAGTATCTCTTTACCGTTGTCCTGCGGCCCGGAAACGCACCGGCATCCCGCGGCACCATCGGAATCCTGAAGAGGCTTCTGGCCCGACTGCGGCACGCTTTTCCCAAAACCCATTTTCGTGTCAGGCTCGATGGCGGGTTCGCAACACCCGGGATCCTCGATTATCTTGAGTCCGAGGGTGTGCAATATCTGGTCGGTATGCCCGGCAATTCCAGGCTGGAGAAGAGATCCCGCCGCCTGATGGGAAAAGTCCGCATGAAATCCAGAAAGACCGGCAAGACCGAGACCCTCTTCGGCGAAACACGCTACGCCGCCCGGAAATGGTCTCACCGCCGCCGCATTATCATCAAGGCGGAGGTTGTGAGGTTTCCCGGCCGCGATCCCAGGGACAATGACCGTTTCGTTGTCACAAATCTTCCCCACAAGCCCGAAAGAGTTTACGGAATCTACCGCGGCAGAGGAGATGCCGAGAATCGAATCAAAGAACTTCATCATGGGTTGGAGATCGATCGGACCAGTTGCACAAGTTTTTTGGCCAATCAACTTCGAGTCTTCATGACCGCTGCCGCGGATGTGCTCATGCAGCAGATGCGCGTGCGGGCGGCAGGAACTGTCTTGGCTACAGCACAAGTTTCAACTCTTCGAGAGCGCTTACTGAAAATGGCGGTCTGGCTGCAGCGATCCGTTCGTCGAATTGTTCTTCATTTTCCCGTGAACTACGCCTGGCTCGACTGCTGGAAAAAGATCGCCAGACCCGTTGCCGTTAAAACCTGAACATGTTGGAGTCATCTACAATCAAAGCGATTTTCGTAGCGCTTCAGAATAGGTGTGTCCATTTCTATCCCGCGTGACCAAGTCACGAGCAATTCGGGGATCTCAAAGCCTTTTTCTTCATCCCGCATGCCGTCGCAGCAGGAATTTGTTGACCAGAGGAGCCATTTCGGAGGAATGTGGCTTCGTTTCTTACTTCTCGTGAATAATCCGGGTTAAGGACAGGGGCAGGCACAGCACATAGGCGATAGCGACCCAAATCCGGCTTCCCTCCCGATGAACGAGCGCATTCACAAAATGGAACATGACGGCGGGAATAATACCGGTCCCGATCAGTGAAAAATAAAACCAGAACCGGTCCGCCGTCACAAACAGCATAAAATCGCCGAAGCACCAAATTGCGGTCGCGAAGCAATTGAAGAGAAAGGTGACGTAGACGGCTGTCAGCGATGTCCGTGTAAGCACCAGCAGAATGAAGGCGCCGTTGATTAAAACGGCGGCCAGAGCCACTCCGATATCGATCCGGTGCAAAATTTCCATACGATATTTGGAATACCCCAACGGCTGAGCTCATTCTATACTGGAACCGGGAAAAGTGGAACGATGAAAAAGTTCGCACGGGAGCGCGAACGCATGCATAAATCGGCGTATGGGCAGGACGCATCGGCCGCCGTTTCAGTGTGAGGGCCGTCTGGCCGGCGCCGGGCCCGCCTGGTTTCACGCATCATTCCGTTGCCGATATATGATATGCAATCTTCGATGCCTTGGAACTGTTTACGGATGGATTTTGCAGCGGAATTCAGGCGCGGGAAACGGATTTTGGACAGGCCCTCGCCTTATTGCAGGGAGGGGATTGTCGACAGGAGCTGGATGATGCGTGGCGCGACACTGGGGAATGCCGCCTGAATCGCGGGGAGAACGGGATTCGCATGCTTTGCGGAATCGCAAGTGGAGCTAACGCCAGAATAGCGATCCTGAGTGCATTGCGATGAGCACTTCGATTCATGGACACTTCTCCCTCTCCCCCAACTGTATTTAAGCCGGTGGCCGAACTCAGGGCACAGCCCGCTTGCGGTTTGCGACCCCGGCTTCGAATGCTCGCGTTCCCGTTTTGGACTTGCGCCCGCCGCGCCTTCATCCTCCGTAGTTGATCCTGGACTGCTTATATAACTCCTCGCGGAAGGCATTGGTCAGAAGATTGGGCCCGTTCATCGGCGTCGAATACAAACTCAATGCGGACGGCTTATCAGGACGGCAGTATTTATCGGCGTACGCTCTGGCATAGGCTCGCTGCTCCTCCTCCGTGGAATTTTCCACATCGTATGTCCTGGGCATCGTGCCGATAATGAGCCGGTCGCCATAGAGGTCATAAATCTTTTCAATGTCGTTCATCGTTTGCGGGGTCCAGGAATTAAAACCGGCTGCGATCATATTCGGAACCTGCTTTATATTGCTGCCGCAACAATGCAGGTCGGCAAATCTGTTCCTGGAGCGAATGAAGCCGGTCACCCGTCTCATCGGCGGAACGATCATTTCAGAGACGACGGCCGGCGAGAAGAAGGTGTCTTTCTGGGACCCCCAGTCATCATGAATCGTATAGACATCCACCTGTGGGAAATAGGTCAGGAACTTGTCTATCATGCGTATGTACAGATCGGAAAGCCTTTCGAAAAAGCGTTTTACTGCCTCCTTCTGATCCTCATCTATCATCGCCAGAATAGCGCCTTCAAAATCCATAAATGAAATCAGCCGCTCAAAATATCCGTTCATGAACATGGCGACATAGGCGGAGGGGCCGCTCAGGTACTGAGCGTTTGCCTTCGACGCTCCTTGCCAGTCCCAGCCGTCGATATCGGGCCACACGACTTTCGTTTCAATATCATTGGCATCCTCGATGAACGGTTTGCCCGGCCGAACCATGGATCCTCCCGCCGTGGGAATGTACTCCCACTCGATGCCGAAGAGGTCCCTCCCCCCGGTCGGATTGCCGACTCCGGGAACAGCCGTGCCATCAAAAACAAAAGCGCGGGCCACATTGTCCGGATTTATTGCCGGGGTGAAAACCGTGCTTTCGGCGCCGGCTCCCAGCATAACCTGCCAGATCGCCCTTCTTTCATAAAGGCCCCTGACGGCCTCTTTTCCCGTAGCAGGAAAGCTGTAAATCGGAATTCCAGGGCCGCCAAAGCGATTGGGCTTCTCCGCAACAACCTGCAGTTCCGCAGGATTGAATTTCGGAATTGGCATATGTTCTTCCTCATTGCAGAGGCGATGCGCTCAACCTGACGGTTGAGCGCATCGGTTATCCAAGCCACTGCCGAACGGATCGATAGGTACGATTTGCCGGATCGCTTTACGGAATCATCTTCTTCTCGAACGTCCACTTGTCGCGAGCGCAGAGGCCGCAGCTCGAACCTGTAAACATCTTTCCGGCTTCCTTGTCGTCTTTCAACTGCCATTTCAGCCATGCTCCGGCGACTACCCCGAACTCGCCGCCATTCGGCTGATTGTATGTGCCTCCATGCCCCACATCGGCGAGATTGGCTATGGCGACAGGAACTTTGTCGATCTTTGCGAAATCATCGATCGCTTGCGGGTACGCAATATCCGTCTCTCCACCGATGATATAAATAGCGGGCGAGTGCAGTTTTGCCAGAACCTCCTTGCCGACCGCGGGCATCGCCATCATTCCGCCGCCCCCTGCTTTCGGGGCTCCGCCGCCCGGCATCCCCGCCTTCGGGGCTCCACCGCCCGGCATCC
>CAZTHE010000224.1:0-4140 GCA_964613495.1 uncultured Acidobacteriota bacterium
CGACTGCCGACTGCCGACTGCCGACTGGGATAGACTGCAATGCTGCGTTTTGCCGATCCCGGATTCCTGCTCCTGTTGCTGGCGATGCCGCTGCTCGCCTGGCGGTATGTGCGGAACCTGCGGCGGGGACAGGGGAGCCTGCGGTATTCTTCGACATCGGCGCTCGACGGCATCCGGTCTTCATGGACGGTCCGGTTCCGCCACTTCCTGTTCGGGATCAGCCTGCTCGCACTGGCGCTCGCAATCCTGGCGATGGCGCGCCCCCGAAAGGGCACTCAGGCGGAAGAAGTCCTCACCGAGGGGGTCGATATCGTCATCGCGCTGGATGCCTCCGGAAGCATGGCCGCGGAGGACTTCGAGCCCCGAAACCGCTTCGTGGTCGCCAAAATGGTCGTGGATGAATTCGTGGAAGGCCTGCGCCACGACCGCGCCGGACTCGTGATCTTCGCCGCCAGGGCGTTCACGCGCTGCCCCTTGACGCTGGATTACGGGGCGCTCCGGCACGTGCTGAACGGCACGGAACTGGGGACGATCGAGGACGGCACGGCCATCGGTACCGCCCTGGCGACCGGCCTGAACCGCCTCCGGGAAAGCAAGGCGAAGTCCAGAGTGATCGTCCTGGTGACCGACGGCGTAAACAACCGGGGCGAGATCCAGCCGCTCGATGCGGCAAAGATCGCGCAGACGCTGGGCGTGAAAATATACACCATCGGGGTCGGTTCCAGCGGCACGGCCCGGGTGCCCGTCAACGATCCGGTTTACGGCAGAATATACGCCGACATGCAGGTCGAAATCGACGAGGATTCCCTCCGGCAGATCGCCGAAACGACCGGAGGACTCTATTACCGCGCAACGAACAGGCCGTCGCTCGAGCGGATTTTCGACTACATCGGCAGCCTGGAGAAGACGGAGATCAAGGTAAAAACCTACACGCATTATAACGAGCGTTTCGCCGGCTTTCTGATCCCCGGCCTGGTCCTCGTATTTCTTGGAACCATTGCGGGAACCACGCGTTTTAGCAAGATACCCTGAAAGAAACCGGCGGCTGCCGCCCGGGGACGCATATGCATTGGGCAAAACCCGAATATCTGAACCTGCTGTGGACGCTTCCGGTGCTGGCGGTCTTCTTCGTCTGGGCATTCCGAAAGAGGAGGAAGCGGGTCGAGCTTCTGGTCGGACCGTCCCTGGCGCCCCGTATGACCCGGGAATTCAGCCGCGAAAAAGCCGTCCTGAAAGCCGTGCTGATCGCCGGATTCTTCTGCTTCGGGATCCTTGCCGCCGCGCAGCCCCAGTGGGGGACGCGGCTGGAAACGGTTCACCGGAAGGGGGTGGACATCCTGGTGGCGCTGGACACTTCGCACAGCATGAACGCGGAAGACGTCGCGCCCAACCGTCTGATGAAGGCCCGCGGGGCGATTCGCAGACTGGTGCAGCGGTCGGAGGGAGACCGCATCGGCCTGATCACGTTTTCCGGAAGCGCCGCTGTCGATTGCCCCCTGACGCTGGACCACGGGGCCGTCGAGCTTTTCCTGGACGTCTCGGATACCGGCAGGATTCCCGAACCGGGAACGTCGCTCGCATCGGCGATCGAAACCGCGACCGGGGCGTTCATCGACAGGGAGAGGAAATACAAGGTCCTGGTCCTGTTTACGGACGGGGAGGACCTCGAGGGACAGGTGGACCGGGCCGTGCGCGAGGCAAAGGAAGCCGCCGTGATCATCTACGCCGTCGGCGTGGGGACGCCGCAGGGGATGCCCATCCCGATTCGTGACTCCGGCGGAAACATCGTCGAGTACCGGAAGGACCCGGAAGGCAGGGTCGTCATCAGCAGGCTCGACGAAAGGTCCCTGGCCGGCCTGACATCGGAAACGGGCGGGCGCTATTTCCGGGCCACGACGTCGGAAGGCGAAATAGACACGCTATATAATGATATTTCGAACCTGGAGCAGAAGGAATTCGAGTCCGGGCTGTTCCAGAATTACGAGGACCGGTTCCAGTATCCGCTGGCGCTGGCCCTGCTGTTCCTTTTTGCGGCCTTGTGGATCAGCGAAAGACGCGGGCCGGGGGCATCATGGTTCCAAAAAGCGCATCCAGGCATTTAGGCGGGATCCGGCGCCGCATGGCGCGCGTCGTCCTGCTGGCCGCCTTCATCGTTGCGGCCGCCGCCTCCGCCAATCTGAGGGCGGAGTCCCTGGCCTCGAAAAACCGGAAGGGGAACCGTCTCTTCGACGCGGGGAAATATGCCGAAGCCGAAAACGCCTACCTCGACGCCCAGGTCAAAAACCCGGGCCGCCCGGAAGTGCTCTACAATCTCGGCAACTCCCTCATCCGGCAGAAAAAATTCGACCAGGGGACGCAATCGCTGCTCCAGGCCGCCGGCAAAGGAGATGCGCGGATCCGCCAGCACAGCTGGTATAACACCGGGAACGCCCTGTTCGAAACGGGGAAGTACAAAGACGCAGCGACAGCGTACATACGGGCTCTTGAACTGGACCCTTCGGACCGGGACGCGAAGCACAACCTGGAGCTGGCATTGCTCCGGCAGAAGGCGCAGGAGCAGGCCGGCAAAGAGCAACCGCAGGGCGGTTCCGGAGACTCCGGCCGCGACCCGTCGTCCGGCGGCGAGGGAAACCGGCCGCAGGACAAGCCGCGGCAGCAGGACCGCGGCGGATCCGGGGGCGGGCAGGATCCGGCGGATGCCGCCGAACGGCCAGGCTCGGAGCAGAAACCACGTCCCGGAGCCATGAGCAGGGAGCAGGCCGTACAGATCCTCGACGCCGTCCGCGCCCAGGAACTCGAGGAACAGCGTAAATTGCTGGAACGCCAGGCCCGCCGGGAAAGCAATGGGAAAGACTGGTAAAAGTATGATTCCAGATTCCAGATTCCAGATTCCAGACCTCAAATTCCAGCTTTCGGATATACGCCTACCGAGGTTCTACGGCTCTGGAATCCGGAATCTGGAATCTGGAATCGCCGTTTTGGTGCTTGCGCTGCTGCTGTGGCTCCCGGCGGCCGCGTGGGGTCAGGATGTCGAGGTCACGGCATCCGTGGGCAGTGAGGCCGTGGGGATCCGGGACCAGTTTCAGCTCTCCATCACGGTCACCGGCAAAGACAGCGGGGATGCGGAAAATCCGCGGGTGTCCCGCCTGCCGGGATTCCGGATCGTCTCGGGCCCCAATATCAGCACGCAGTTCCGGTGGGTGAACGGGAGATCCGGCAGCAGCCGGAGTTATTCGTATGTGCTGATGCCGGAGAAAGAAGGCCAGTTTACGATCGACCCGATCGAGGTGCGCGTGCGGGGAAAGGTTTTCAAGACCAGGCCGCTCGAGGTCCGCGTCACGTCCGCCTCGCCCGGCTCCCCGGCTCAAAGCCGCCGGCAGTTCGATCCGTTCGATCCGTTCGAGGAAGAGGATATTCCCGCCCCGAAATCCGTCGGCGACGCAGTTTTCGTGGCGGCCGATCTGGACCGGACGACGGCGTATCCGGGGCAGCAGGTGACGCTCACGCACCGTGTCTACACGCAGGTCGGTATCAACGGGATACAAATTGAGGACAGCCCCCCGCTGTCCGGGTTCTGGGTGGAAAACATCGAAGTCGACAAGAATCCCAGGGGCGCGGCGCGGATCGTCGACGGCCGCGAATACCGGGTCTTTGTCATCAGGAAGCAGGCGCTGTTTCCAACGGACGCCGGCAGGATAAGGGTTCCGCCGTCCACGTTTGCCCTGTCGGTAGGCGCGGGGGGGGATTTGTTCGGGATTTTTGGACGGACGCAAACGCTCTACCGCAAGTCCGACGAATTGTTCCTCAACGTGAAGCCGTTGCCGGCGGCGAACCGCCCTGCCGGTTTTCGCAACGCCGTGGGGACCTTCAGCCTGTCCGCGCACACCGACAAAACGCGGATTGCGACCGGAGAGGCGGTCGCGTTCGAACTCAGGCTCGAGGGGGAGGGCAATCTCAAAATGATCCCCGACCTGCCCATGCCGTCCATTCCCGACTTCACCGTTTACGACGCCAAACGCGGTGATTCCGTCCGGGTGCTCGACAGCGGCCGGATCGGGGGGGGCAAGACATGGGAGTTCGTGCTTGTGCCCAAGGTTCCCGGCCGTCAGACACTCCCGCCCGTCGCCTTCTCCTTTTTCA
>CAZTHE010000225.1:0-4058 GCA_964613495.1 uncultured Acidobacteriota bacterium
CCCGACGCGGACGGCGCGCTGGATCCCGGAGTTCGAAGCCATGCTGGAACGCATCCTGTCCCGCGTGCAGGCCCTCCTCCCGGAAGACGGCCGCAGGCGCCAGGCCGTCGTCCGGCGCCTGTACGCCATCCTGCGCCGTCAACTGCACGACGCCTGAACCGCAGCGCCGCTCCCGGCGCGCTCGTGTCGCGGGACGCGGCGGCGCGAAGGATTCCGCGGCGGCCGTGCAATCCAACATCCAATCCGGAAAAAATTCGGCGAATAAAATTGCGGCAAAGCCGCCCGGTTGTGCTATAAAAGTGACAGTCACCGAGGAAACACGATCTGGCATAGGAGAGCAGGGTCTTGTCCATATCGCAGCGCTCCCGGAACCACGCACGGGCCCCCGCCCGGAAGCCCGCCGCAGCGGGCGGCAGCCGGACGTGCGGCCCTCCACGGTGCAGGCTTATTCCACTTTATTCCGCAGGCTGGAACAACCCCGTTGACCATCATTGGAGAGGATGACGCCATGCAATTTCCTAAGAGGTTCGCTCCCCTGGTTCTTGGTTTTCTGTTCCTTTCATGGAGCCTCCCGGCGCAGGACGAAGGCCGCGAAGTTCAGGTCCATAAAAACGTGAAGCTGATCGTGATGCCCGTGCCGTCGGACATTCCCCAGGAGATTGCCGCCCAGCACAAGAGTTTCCTGCCGATCTTCGAGCAGGCGCTCAAGGCCAGCACGCAGGACGAGTCCGACGCGTGCGCCCTGACCATCCGCGTCACGCTCGGCTTCAAGGAAATCGGGGCCGCCAAGACCCGGCGTCCGACCGCCCGGGTGACCGCCTTCCGCAAGGGCGCCAGGCAGGAATTCATCGGCACCATGATCGTGTACAGCTACATCAACGAAGGGATGGTCAACGTCGAGGAGACCGAGCAGTTCCTGAAAAAGCAGATCCTCGAACCCGCGGCCTGCGAGAAATAGCGCCGCATTCGTGCAATTCGTGGCCGATTCCCGTCATCGAGGCTGCGGGACAAACCTTCACTCCGGCACAAGATCCTTGCGCACCACCTCGAGGTCCTGCGCCGGAATGACCAGGCGCACGAGGCGCCGGTTCGGGTCGACCCAGAGCAATCCTTCGAAGATTCCCACGAACTCGACCTTGTAGCTGCTCAGGGTCATGGCCCCGCTTCCCGCGGCGATGTTTTCCGTGCCCAGCAGCGTCAACGCCGCCGGGATATCGTTTCCGATCACGGGCACGAAATTGCGGAACACCTGGCGCCCCCCCCTGGCCGTGTCGTAGAGGCGGACGAGGGCGTCGTAGTGGTGGTAGACGTTGAAGTCGACGAGCACCATGCCGGGTTCGAGCGCGACGGAGACTTCGCTCGTTCTTCCGTTCCGGGTCAATTCGCGCTCTACCTGCCCCCCGCGGACCTCGACCTTGTAGGAATCGCCCGATTCCCCGCTCGTGTACCGGCAGGAATAGGCCCGCGGCATCGAGGCGTCTTTCGCCAGGAGCATCCGCGTCACGAACGCCATGCGCTTGGTCCCGAGGCCGTCGGTGACGAAGATCTCGTGTTCGGATGACGCCTCGACCTCTCCGGCGGCGTTGATTCTCTCGGTGACCTTTTCGCCGCCCGCCGGTTCCCCCTTGATCCGCAGGACGTAGGACTGCGTGTACGCCGGTGTGTTCTCTTCCGCATGGGCGGCCGTCAGGACCAGCAGCAGGCCGGCCAGGATCACGGTTCCGGGTTTCATCGGGAAGTCCTCACGATTTTGGATGCCGGGACACGCACCAGGGCGTCCCGCATCGAGCCGGCCATCGAGGGAGATACCTGGTCGCGCACGAATTCGACCATCTCCTCCACCTGCTTCTGCAGCTGCTCCATCTTCTCCCGCATGTTGAGAATCACTTCCACCCCGGCCAGGTTCACGCCCAGTTCGCGCGTCAGCGTCAGGATGACTTCCAGCCGCTCCAGGTCCTCGTCCGTGTACTGCCGCGTGTTCCCGACGCTCCGGGAAGGGGTGAGCAGCCCCAGCCGCTCATACAGGCGGAGCGTCTGCGGGTGAATCTGGTAGGTTTCCGCCACCGCACTGATCATATATCCGGCTTTTTTGCGTGGATTCACGACACACTCCATCCGGTCAGGGCTGGGCGATGCCCTCCCTTGGGTTTTCCGGGTTCAACCGCGCGAGTTCGCGGAGCAGTTCCTTGGAGCGCTCGTCGGCGACCTTCGGAACGACCACCCGGACTTCGACAATCTGGTTGCCCCGCACCTCTCCCTTGAGGGAGGGGGCTCCCTTGCCCCGCAAACGAAACTTCTGGCCGCCCTGCGTCCCCGGCGGGATGCGCAGCAGGGCCTTTCCGTCGATGGAAGGGACTTCGATCTTCGTTCCCAGGGCGGCCTCGGTCACCGTAACCGGCACGGTGCACAGGATGTCGTTTCCCTCCCGCCGGAAGAATTCGTGCGGGCGCACCGAGATGATCAGGTAGAGGTCTCCCGCAGGACCGCCCATCTTTCCCGCGTTTCCCTTCCCCGGGACGCGCATGCGGAAGCCGTGGGCGACTCCCGGCGGGATGCGCACCGTCAGGGTCTCCTGCATCGCGACGCTGCCGGACCCGCCGCATGCGCGGCAGCGGCTTCCGGTCTTGCCGGTCCCGCCGCATGCGCGGCAGGGGCCGGAAAAACGCATGAAACCGTGCGCCCTGGCTTCCTGCCCGCTCCCCTGGCACCGGGAACAGGTTTGCTGCCCGGACGCCCGGTCGACGCCCGAACCTTCACAGGAGGCGCAGGCGCTGCCCCGGGCCACCATCAGCCGCGCCGACAGTCCCTGGATGCTTTCCATGAAGGAGATATTCAGGTGGTGTTCGAGGTCCTCGCCCCGGACGGGCCCCTGCGGCCGGCCGCGCGACGCTCCGCCGCCGAACAGATCGGAGAAGATATCGCGGAAACTGCTCTGTCCCTCGGAACCGAAATCCATTCCGGAGAAATCGAATCCCGGCGAAGCCCCCCCTCCCCCGAATCCTCCGCCCTGCGGACCGGCCTGCTCGCGGAAGTTCTCCGAATAGAAGCCGTACCTGTCGTACATGGCCCGCTTTTTCGGGTCGCTGAGCACGTCGTAGGCTTCCTGGATCTTCTTGAACCGCTCTTCGGCAGACTTGTCTCCCGGATTGACGTCGGGGTGGTTCTTTCGCGCCATGCGCCGGTAGGCCTTTTTGATCTCGGCCTCTTTGGCGCCCCGCGGTACACCCAGGGTTGCGTAATAGTCTTCTCTGTTGGGCATGGAACCGATTCAGCCGCGCCGTGTCCGCGCTTCCCTGCGTCCCGCGGACGGCGGAGAAGGTCCGCCGCGCCCCGGGCGCGGTCGTCTCCGGGGCGCGGCGGTCTGTCCAGTCACAGCAAAAAACGAACCGCGGGACCGGGGCCGCTATTCGTTTTTATCCATATCGACATATTCCGCGTCGATCACTTCGTCTTCTTTTTTGCCCGTTTCCTGCTTCGGGCCCGAATCGGCGAAACCGGCCCCCGGCCCCTGGTTCGAGGCCTGCTGGCCCGCCGTCTTCTGGTACATCACCTCGGCGAGGCGGTGCGACGCCTTGGTGAGTTCTTCGACGGCGGCGTTGAGTTCGGACGCTTCCGCCGAGGAGGATTCCAGGACCCTCTTGGCGTTCGACAGCGCCGTATCCAGGGCCGACGCGTCGGACTCGGAAATCTTCTCGCGGTTTTCCTTGAGGATCTTCTCCGTGTTGTAGATCAGCCCGTCGAGCCGGTTTTTCGCCTCGATCTTCTCCCGGTTCTTCTGGTCCTCGTCGGCGTGCGCCTGGGCGTCGTGCGTCATCTTGTCGATTTCATCCTTGCTCAGGCCGCTGGAAGCCGTGATCGTGATCTTCTGCTCCTTGCTGGTCGCAAGGTCCTTGGCCGAGACGTTGACGATGCCGTTGGCGTCGATGTCGAACGTGACCTCGATCTGCGGCACGCCGCGCGGCGCGGGCGCGATGCCGGAGAGCTGGAAGCGGCCGAGGGACTTATTGTCCCGCGCCATGCCGCGCTCGCCCTGCAGCACGTGGACTTCTACGCTCGTC
>CAZTHE010000226.1:0-4039 GCA_964613495.1 uncultured Acidobacteriota bacterium
AGGAGGACCAATGATGATTGCCCCGTGTGACTCATGGGTAAAGGGCAGGGCTAGCGGGTCCAAATCCCATCTGGGCGGTTAGGGATCCACGGGAGACACACGATTCCCTTTGACTAATGTGTCTCCCGGATCGGGAAGTGAAGGAAGGATGTTTTTAGGTAAGCAGTCCGGCGTCGGCGAAGCTGAAATAGTCGTTTTCGCCGATTATGATGTGGTCAAGAACGCGGATGCCGATGATTTTCAGGGCTTTAACCAGGCGGTTTGTGCAGCCGCGGTCTTCTGGGAAGGGGCCGGATCTCCCGACGGATGGTTGTGTTATGTGAAGTCTCGAGTTATGTGGCTATGAGCGCGGCGAACTTCGGGCGAACGCTCCAGCGCAGTGTGGAAAAGCGCTTCGGCTCGCTCCCAGAAATCCTTCTTCATGCTCCGCTCCTTACTTTGGAAACCTCCAAATCGGGCTGGCGGGGCAACGCAATAAAAAGCAATCAGGTAATTGGCTTTATTCTAAACGAAATTGCAGTCGGATGGAGATATTGTCCGGGCCGGCAGGCGGATTGTGAGTGAAAATGATAGGGGCATGTGCAGGAATTTCACGCAGCCCACGGCTTGATTTTGGCCAAGGTCTTGGCCAGAGAATCCTTCGCTTTGGCGGCATCATAGTCCAACTGTAAACCGATCCAGAATCCCTCGGACGTGCCGAAAAATCGTGACAAACGGAGACCCGTATCAGCAGTAACGGACCTCACTCCGGCCACGATTTCACCAATGCGCCTTTGGGAGACCCCGATTTCCTTGGCCAGCCGGTATTGCGTTATGCCGAGGGGCTTCAGGAATTCCTTCAGCAAAATTTCTCCAGGATGCGGGTAAGGTACCTTACGCATATCGTTTCTCCATTAATGATAATCCACGATCTCAACATCCTTCGGGCCCTCTGACGTCCACACAAAGCACACGCGGAATCGATCGTTTATTCGGATGCTGTATTGCCCGGACCGCTTACCCTTCAACGCTTCCAGCCGATTGCCCGGCGGAATGCGCAAATCTTCCAGCGTCTCGGCGCGATTGAGCATAGCCAGTTTGCGCATTGCCACAGTTTCAATGCTCACAAAAGGCCTGACGCGCTGCCCTTCAAACAGATGCCGCGTATTTGAGCATTTAAACGAGGATATTGGCACCGAAAAATAGTATCGCGTGGCGTTAGTATTGTCAACCGCAAAGATTCGGGAGATTTAAGCCCACAATCCGGAAAATCCCCACATTTATATTGTCATCGACCAGTCACCTGGATCTACTTTCGCTAGCCTTGATGGTGCAAAGAGACTCGATTTAACCTTCCCAGAACGGCCTCGTTTTTCCTGCCAACCACGAGGCTTGCGGCCTATAAAAACAAAATATTGGATTAACTCTCTGGAAACCTGCTTCCCAAAATAGTGTTTGGGTCGGTAATAGAATTATCCGGAGTCAAACCACAAAGGCGGCGGAGATGGCATTGACGACAGCATGATTTCCGGCACATGGCTTTGAAAAGCATTGAAGGTGCTGGAGCGGCCGGATCGGCTGCAATGATACCAGTCGGGCATGCAACTGAAGGTGTCTCTAACCGCTATGCGATTGGGGCAAAACAGAACATGGGTGACGCGCTTATACGTCTAGCCGGACATCTCATAGTGGTTAAAGCAGAATCAAAAAATGAAATAGATGTTTCCGATTCGTTATTGTAAAATTCACTTACCGCGAACTTGCCGTGAGACATGACGGTGCAGTGCGAAAATGGCGGAAATTGAAGAGAGAGAAACCCGGGATAAGCCGTTCCTAGACAGCAATATAGGAAATTGCTCTCGATTGGGCGGTCTTCCGGGAGGCACTTAAAATCCTGGGCCTGGCAACGGGCGTGCGGGTTCGATTCCCGCCCTCGGCACTCATTCTAAAGGACTTAGCCCCCACCCCCAACCGCAGCAAAGACCAAAAAACAGGCCCGTTGTACTTGTTTTGTACTTATTCCGAAAAAAACGGCCCGCGGTTCCTCCCCGAATTTCGCCCGAAAGCGCTTCACCGGAGATAGACCGGGATAGTCTCGATACGCCCCGGCTATTTCGCGCTATCGGAGCAAAGGAGCCGCCGCATGGCCGCCGCCGCAACGCTTGAAAAGACGAAGCCCCGGGCGACGTCGCCCTTCCGGTTTCCGCCCAGCCTGTCGACGAAACACGAGGAGGAGCTGCGCAAGCGCGCGGTCAGCCCGGAATTCGCCCTGGCGTCCGGAGTCCGCACGGCCTACGACAACGAAGTGCGCGGATTGAACTTCCAGGCGTCCCTGCCCTGCGAGGAGCGGAGGAAGGGGCTGCAGGGCATCTGCTTCCCGTACGTCGACCTCGAACTAAATGCCGAGGCGGCCTGGAGGATCAAGCCGGATTCTGTCTTCACCATGTCGGACGGCTCGCACCCGAAATACCTGTCGCGGATCGGGGACAAACCGCGGGCGTATTATCCGCACACGACCACGATTGAGCTTCTCGCGGATCCCAAGGCGAACGTCGTGCTCACCGAAGGCGAATTCAAGACGCTCGCGATAGCGGAAGCCCTGCAGAAGGCGGAACAGAAGAGGAAGTTCGCCGTCGTCGGACTCCAGGGAGTCAACGGCGGGTGGCACAGGGAAAAGCACGTCGTTCCCACTCCGGACGGGGGGCACGAAAAGAAATCCGTCGGGCCGGCGAAGCTGATCGACGACCTTCAGGCCATCGAGTGGAAGAAGCGAACGGTCTATATCTGTTTTGATTCCGACATCGCCAGCAAAAAGCATGCCTCATCTTTCAAACAGTCCAAGTATGCCGGCGCCTGGGGTGCCGAATTCATTCTGGCCGAACTGCTCCGAGCCCAGGGCGCGGAAGTCCGCATTGTGGAGATCCCGGACAACGACAACGGAGAGAAACTCGGGGCCGACGATTATATCGCGAAGAACGGACAGCACGCCTTTTTGAAACTGCTCTGGAACAACTGGACCGCTCAGCGGGATGTGGACAAGGTGCTTTATCGGGCAAACGCCGAGGCGCTTGTTTTCGTCGAAGCCCGGGAACTGGTCAAGGTAAAGCCGCCGCGGCCGGTTTTCGTCATCGATAAACTCCTGCCTGAAGGCGGGACGATGATCGTTGCCGCGGCGCCGAAAGTCGGAAAATCAGGAATTGCGTTGAATGCGGCAAAAGCCATCGCGACCGGAGAAGATTTCCTTGGCGTCTTCCCGGTTCGAAAAGGCCGGGCCGTTTATGTTCAGACGGAGATCCCAGCCTGGGCTATGGCGGAACGGTTGAAGCTGATGGGAGACTTGCCGGAAGGGATGCTCATCCACACTCCGGGCAAGTTCAAACTGAATCTGTGGGAGGAAGACGGGTATCAGAAAAAACGTGAGACGGGGAACCGGGAGCGCGTAGCAGGTCTAATAGAAGCCCTGAGGGCGCAGGCGGCGAGCCTCGTCATTTTCGACCCGTTGAGACATTTCCATTCCTTGAACGAGCTGAACGTCGATCACGTCGCGCACTTGTTCGAGGTCTTTCGCGCCATAGGGAGGGCGGTTCCATGCGGCGTAATGATCGTGCATCACCATAGGAAGACGGCCCGGAGCCAGGTCGAGTACGAAGGAGCCGAAGACATGGCCGGATCGGGAGCGCTGTTCGGCGAGGCCGACAGCATCGTTTCCATATATAAGAAGGTGAGGCGCTCCGACGACACCCGGCGATTCAAGATGGTCTTCGACCTTCGGCACGCCGAGACTCCGGATCCGATGGAGCTGTTCCGGATGGGAGGCGAGAACTCCATGTTGTGGACTGCGGAACCGTGGACGGATACACCATCCGGTCAGGCGGACGAGTCACTGGACAGGATTCTCGCTGTGTTAAGCAAGGATCGCATGGCCCGTTTCAAGGCCAGGGCGATCGAGGACATTGTCGGGATAAGGCGGACGGCGCTGTACGGAAAGCTGAACCAGCTCGTACGGGTTATGTTTTAAAAGTTCTGCAAAAACAGAGCGGGTCATGATATTTCCTTTCAA
>CAZTHE010000227.1:0-4031 GCA_964613495.1 uncultured Acidobacteriota bacterium
GAGGCGCCATCGCGGCGCCGATCTGGGAACGCTTCATGAAAACAGCCGTCGACATGCGGCCCGCGGGCGAGTTCGCGAAGCCCGAGGCTGTCCTGAGCCGGACGGTCGATCCCGCGAATGGTTTCCTGGCCCGCGAGGAGTGTCCCGAAAAGAAAGCAGAGTTCTACATTGCGGGTACCGAACCGGTCGAACCCTGCCCCGTCCACGGAGGGGAACCGGTCCGGCAGGAGCCGGATCCGGAACCTCCTGCCACGGCGCCTCCGGAACCTCCTGTCGTTGCGGGAGATCCGCGGGTTCAGGCGCCGTGGTAGCTCACCGGATGATGGTGCCGATGCGCGAGGGATCGATGGATAGGAGCCTGGCGCCGATGTGAGACAGCGGTATCCTCGGGTCCCAGGACCAGAAGACGATCATTGGCGTCCCGATCACGTCCTCCACCGGAACGAATCCCCAGTGCCTGCTGTCGAGGCTGTTGTCGCGGTTGTCTCCCATGGCGAACAGGTAATCGCGGCTGACGGTGTACCGGTCGGTTTCCCGGCCGTCGGTGAATATCCTGCCGCCGATAATCGCGGCGGCGTGCCCCTCGCGCCGGATGAAGACTTCCAGCGAATCGGAATTTTCTGGATGGAGTGAAATCGTCATCCCCTTTTGCGGGACCACGATGGGGCCGTAGTTGTCTTCGTTGAATCGAGCGCCA
Source organism: uncultured Acidobacteriota bacterium (assembly GCA_964613495.1). Taxonomy (GTDB): domain Bacteria; phylum Acidobacteriota; class UBA6911; order UBA6911; family UBA6911; genus UBA6911. The sequence continues at coordinate 698 of CAZTHE010000227.1, forward strand.
CGGGGGAAGATGTCCGGGTTGCGGACGCCGGCAGGAAGGGAATACGGCCGCAGAAACTTGCCGTGCGCCGGGTTGCCGGCCTGCTGCCCGTTCACGGTAACGACGCGGTCCGCGATCCGGACCGTGTCGCCCGGCAGGGCAATGCAGCGTTTGAGGTACCACGTCTGCCTGGGCTTTTCGACCCGGTCTCTTTCGCCGGGCCAGTCGAAGACGATCACGTCCCCGCGTTCGACGCCGCGGATTCCGGGTACACGGAGATGCGGGATGCGGACCGATGTCAGGGGGATCGTGTACGGCGTGGTCCCGCCGTACAGGAAACGGTTCACGATCAACCGGTCCCCGGCTTTCACGGTGTCTTCCATCGATCCCGTGGGGACCTGGAAGGAAGCCAGCACGAAGCTGTTGATGAACAGCACCGCCGCACATGCGTACAGCAGTTCTCTGAAAAACGCAATGCCTTTGGAGGCCGGGTGCCTCCTTGCAGTCTTCATATTTTCCCTCCGCGATGCACGCACAGGCGCGTTCGCCCGGGCCATTGTGTGACACGGTTGCATACGTAGCAGGCGCACCGCGGGTTCGAAATTTGTTCCGGCCGGTCCCGGCCGGAGGCTAGCCGGTGCGGCTCCACTCCCGGATTTTCGCGATTTCGTCCTTCGGGATGCCGAGGGACTGCAGAAATTCCCGGTGCGCCTCGGGCTCCATCTTTTCGAACTGGACGTGCCAGCCGCGCATGTCCTCCTCGCTGAAGCCCGCCGCCCGCATGATTTCCACCCAACGTTCCTTATTGATCATCTCCGCTCCTTCACTCCATTATTCCGGACCCGGCGGCCGAAAGGAATGCTAAAGTATGAAGGAATAGACGGGTCAAGCGCCGCATGGCGCTTTTTTTACAGGAGCATGCGTGTCCCTTTTTATAGTCATTCTCATTATCCTGCTGCTGTTCGGGTCGGGAAGCCTGCCCAAAATAGGGCAGCGGCTCGGCGAAAAGTCCCGAAAGCCGGTGCGCCAGGCCAGATGGGTGATGGCCTGGGCGACGGGGACGGAAGAAGACGCGCTCGAGGCGGAGCGGGACTACGGCCGGGAATGCGCGCGGGACTTTGTCGCGCAATTTCCCGGCGAGGTTTCGGAGCGGGACCGGGAACTGGTGGAATCGATCGGCGGAAAGCTCGCGGCGGCCGTGAAGGATCGACGGCGGCGGTTCAGTTTCAGTCCGGTCCCGGGGCCTGCCGCAAACGCCTACGCGCTTCCGGGGGGCTTCGTGTTCATCACGGCGCCCCTGCTCGAACTGTGCGGGCGCGATCCGGACGAAATCGCCTTTTTCCTGGCGCACGAGGTCGGGCATGTCGTGTGCGGCCATGCCCGCGACCAGCTGACCGCGGGCGCCATCCTGAACGCCGTGGGTTCCCGCCTCGCCGGCGTCGGCGCCCTGCTGCGCGACGCGCTCGGGAAAGGGTACTCGCGCTCGCTGGAGCTGGACGCCGACCGGGAAGCGCTGTGCCTCGTGCGGGCGGCGGGCTTCGATCCGCGTGCCGCACAGGGGGCGCTCGGGCGCCTCTCTCGAGTCGCTCCGGACAATTCCGGGCTCGCGGAATATTTTTCAACCCACCCGGCGCTCAGCGAGCGCATCCGCGCCCTCGATGCCTGATTTTCCCGGGAGCTAAAGCATCCCCCCCCTTGCCGGAAGAGCTTTTTCGTGCCGGCCTCAGCCTGCCCTGGAGGCACAAAAGCAAGAAAATGGAGTGATTCGTCGGCCGGAGTATAATAATATTTGCCGCTGTTTGGCTGTGGATCATGGGATCGGAAAGGGCGGGTCGGAATCGCGATGGGAAACGGTGTGACGGTTGGATCGAGAATCAGGAAGATACGCGAATCGAAAAGCATTACTCTGGAACAGGTGGCCGAGCGCTCGGGCCTGATGCTCGAGCAGGTGGGCCGGATCGAGGAGGACAAAAATCTGCCCTCGCTCGCGCCGCTGATCCGCATCGCCCGCGCACTCGGGGTGCGGCTGGGCACCTTTCTCGACGACAACGACAGCCTGGGGCCCGTCCTCTGCCGCAAAGAAGACCGTCCCGAAAGCATCAGCTTCTCCTCCGGGACGGCCAATTCCCACAATTACCTCAATTTCTTCTCGCTCGCCCAGTCCAAGGCGGGGCGGCACATGGAGCCTTTCCTGATCGACATCGATTCGGCTTCCGACGGCGGGTATCAGCTCTCCACGCACGAAGGGGAGGAGTTCCTGTACGTGCTGGAGGGCGCGATCGAGGTCACCTACGGGAAGAACCGGTTCGTCGTCCGCGCCGGCGAGAGCATCTATTACGATTCCATCGTGGAACACAACGTGCACGCGGCCGAAAGGTCCAGGGCGAAGATCCTGGCCGTCGTCTACACCCCATTCTGAATCCGAAAATCCTATGGAACTGTTTGACAGAACGCTTGGCGAGTGGCTGGAATACTGGGCCGGAGAGACGCCCGACCGGGAATACATCGTCTATTCCGACCGTGACTTGAGGTTTACCTGGAAGCAGTTCAACCGGCGCGTGGACGAGGTCGCGCTCGGGCTGCTCGCCATCGGTGTGAAGCCGGGGGACCACGTCGGCATCTGGGCACAGAACGTCCCCGAATGGCTGACGTACATGTATGCCTCCGCCAGGATCGGCGCCGTCTACGTCCCGGTGAACACCAACCACAAGCAGCACGAACTGGAATACCAAGTGGCGGACTCGGACATGCACACCCTGTGCATCACCGACGGCACCTGGGACTCCAACTACGTGGAAATGGTGTACGCGATGCTCCCGGAGCTGAAGGACTCCCCGCGCGGCCAACTGCGGAGCGAACGCTTTCCCCGGATGCGCAACGTCATCTACATCGGCCAGGAAAAATACCGCGGCATGTACAACGCGGCGGAGATCCAGTTGCTCGGGGAGAACGCCGAACCGCAGCGCCTGGCGGACGTCAAGAAGGCCGTGAAGCCCCATGACGTCATGATGATGCAGTACACCTCGGGCACGACCGGGTTCCCCAAGGGCGTGATGCTCTCGCACTTCAACCTGGCCAACAACGGCTACCTGACCGGCGAACACATGAAGTTCACGCAGCAGGACAAGCTCTGCATCTGCGTCCCGCTGTTTCACTGTTTCGGCGTCACCCTGGCCACCACGAACTGCCTGACGCACGGCTGCACCCAGGTCATGGTCGAGCGCTTCGACCCGCTCGTGGTCCTCGCCTCTATCCACAAGGAGCGCTGCACGGCGCTGTACGGCGTCCCCACGATGTTCATCGAGGAGCTCAACCACCCGATGTTCGACATGTTCGACATGTCCAGCCTGCGCAC
>CAZTHE010000228.1:0-4022 GCA_964613495.1 uncultured Acidobacteriota bacterium
GAGGCCGTCAAACACCTGCGGAAATACATCGAAATCGGCCAGAAGCCGGACCAGATCGAGGTCGCGAAATCCATCATCGAAGTCCTGGAACAGTCGCTGAAGAGCAAATAGGGCGTTCGCCCGGCAATCCGCCATGCACCTTCCGGCGGGCGGGGGCGAAACGCCCCCGCCCGCTTTTTTGTCCCGGCGCGGCAAATTTCCTGCGATCCGTGGCTGGGCAATGATTTTGAAGCGGTCCGGCGGCGACCGGGTATGAGAGAGCCGGAGATCAGGCTTTTTCGCCGTCGTCGGAAACGAAGTAGGCTTCGGCGCGGCGGCAGCCGACATCGGCGAGGCTCTGCAGGGCTGCAAGCGCCGATTCGGCGACCACCGATTCCGGGTGCCGGGTCAACTCGACGATTTTCGCCAGTGTGGATTCCTTCACCTCATTCGGCCGGTGCCAGTACGCCACGGACAGTTCGGAGAGGGCCTGGGCCTGGATCTCGGGGTCATCGTGCGCCGTCAACTGAAGCAGCGCGTCGAGCGACCTCGCCCCGCCCTGCTGGGCGATGGCCCCGAGCGACTCGATGATCCACTGGCTCATTTTCCTGGCGTTCCTGGCATGCTTCCCGTCGGCCGCCCTGTCGGTGCAGCACACCTTCAGCGCCGGAAGGAAGAAATCCACCGACGCGTCGTCGCCGATCGCGCCGATCGACTCGATGACGGCGACCTGCAGTTCGCGGGCTCCGGCGCCCCGTATCCGCGCGGCTTTCTTGAACGCCTTCTTGAGAGGCTCCAGGAACTGCCGGTCGCCGATGGCGCCCATGGAATACGCGGCGAATTCCCTGCGCTTCACGTTCTCGTGTTCCAGCAGCTTCAGGAGCGGTTCGGTAAACCGCGGGTCGCGCAGGACCCCGATCCGGGGAATGATCTCAAAAAGTTCTTCGATGTTGCCGGACTCCATGACCGCGAGGCACTCGCGGATCATGTCCTCCGAGAAATGCTTGGCCTTTTTGGGTGCGGGCTTCTTCGAGTCTGTCAATTTTTACGGAACCTCATCCGTGCGACCTGGCCAGGTTATCCGGGCGTCCCATTATACGACGGCCGGCCGGATTCTTTACAGCATTTTTACAAAGAAATGGGACCGCAAAAGCCCCCTGTCCGCCCTCCGGAAACCGATCAGTCGGACGCCGCGGATCCTGCTTTCCCCGCATCAACGCTCAGGAATTTCCGTTTGCATTCCTCGGAACAGAAAAAGAGCTCTTCCTGGCCTTCCTGAAGCCGGACGGCGAGCCGCGCGTCCATGTACATCCCGCAAACGGGATCCTTCACCATCTGGTTCGGCTGCGCCGCGGGATCCTTCGATGGTCCGGCGCCGGGCTGACGAAGAAAAATCCGCAGCACCCGCTGAATGACCCAGACCAGCAGTGCGATGCCCAAAATTCGAAACAGCATGGAACCCATCGAAGTATAAATCCCCGCGTCTAATTTCCGGACGCCTTCAGCTCGCGAATCCGCCGTTCCAGTTCGGCTCTCTGCGGATACTCCGGATGCGTCCGCAGCAGATCTTCCCACGCCGCGACCGCGCCGGCCACATCTTTTTTCCCGTGGATCAGGACGACGCCCTTGTTGTACATGGCCTGGACGAACCCCGGTTTGTATTGCAGCACCCGGCCCAGCGTCTCCAGGGCCTGGTCGTGCCGCCCGAGATTGTGGTAACAGACGGCAAGGTCCGTCTCGACGGCAGGATCCCCGGGCCGCAGCCGCAGGCTTCGCTCGTAAAAGGCCGCCGCAGTCTCATACCGCGCGAGATCGAAATAGAGGTTGGCGACCTGCGCCTGGAAATCCGGGTTCTGCGGCTCCCGCGCGCTCATCTGTTCGAGTGCCGCCAGCCTCTGTTCGGCGTCGATCGGAGGATGGTCCCGGGGCATCGATGCCGCGGGCTGCACGGGCGTTTCGGCATGCCGGGCATCCGGCTCATCCCGATTCATGTAGAGAGCGGCGGACGCGGTCAGAACCAGCGCGGCGGCGATGCACGCGAATGCGAGATTGATACCGAATCTGCTCAGCGCCATGATTCATTCATCTTACGGAAGCCGGAAGGCATTAATCAAGCGGGATCCTTCCCGGGGGCGGCCTGCTGCACACCGAGGTTCATTCCGCCGTGGCCGGAGCCTGCGCATTTTCGGGGCTTTCGAGGATCAGGGTGACGGGGCCCTCGTTCGTGAGGCGGACCTGCATGAGGGCCTGGAACCGGCCGGTCTGCACCTCCGGAACCATGCGGCGGACGATGGCGACGAACTCGTGGTACAGCCTCTCGGCTTCGGCCGGCGCGGCCGCATCCGTATAGGACGGCCGTCTTCCCTTCCTGCAGTCCCCGTAAAGGGTGAACTGCGAAACCAGGAGCAGTTGGCCGCGCACGTCCTGGAGGCTCCGGTTCATCTTCCCCGCGTCATCGTTGAAAATCCGCAATTCGACGATCTTCTTCGCCATCCACAAAAGATCCCGATCCGTATCCCCGCGGGAGATGGCCACCAGGGCCAGGATTCCCTGCCCGATGCCGGCGACCGGTGTCCCGCCGATCAAGACCTCCGCCCGGCTTACCCGCTGCACCACGGCTCTCATAACCTGCAGATTCTCCGGCTATTCGGCCCAAAGGTCAACCCGTCCGCGATCCCGGCATGCATGGATCGGTGCCGTTGACAGAAACCGGCGGCAGAGTGTATAGTGCACCGACTGCAAATGAGATTTATGGCACGGATGAACAACGACAGGCAAGACCGCAGGTGCGCCGGACTCCGCCCGGCATGGGAACATCCCTCCCCCGGTAGTGCTGCCATGGAGGGGGGGAACAGGTGAATCCCGATCTTCGGCACCTGATAACCCTTCAAGACCTCGAATTAAAGATTACCGGTCTGCAAAAACAGGCAGCCGACATCCCGGCGCTCATCCAGGCTTTCAACCGGGAACTGGAGCGGGTCCGCCAGGAATACGAGGCGCGCGTCGCTCACGCGAAGGAACTCGCCAATCACCGGCGCACCCTGGAAGGCCAGGTCGACATGAGCCGGAGCAAGCTCTCCCGCCTCAAAGACCAGCTCATGGCGGTCAAGACCAACAAGGAATACACCGCAATGCTCCATGAAATTCAGCTCGCCGAAGAGCAGATCCGGAGCGAAGAGGACAAGATCCTGGAAATCATGGAGGAGATGGAGAACAAGGACAAAGACCTCCAGTCCTCGGAAAAGGCGATGCTCGCGAAATCGTCGGAGCTCCAGGAAGACATCAGGAAGACAAACGAATCCGCACCCCTTCTGGAAGAGGAACTCGAGAAGCTGCGCCAGGAAAAGGCCCGGACGGAAGCCCTGATCGACGCGGACCTGCTGTCGCGCTACCGCCGGATCGCCGACGCGCGAAAAGGCGTCGCCCTGGCGGAGGCCAGAGACGAGCTCTGCAGCGCCTGCCATGTCCGGATACGGCCGCAGATTTACGCCGAACTGGCCGGAACCGACAACATCTACGCCTGCGACAGCTGCTCCCGCATCCTCTTCCTGCGCGAAGGACAATAATCCGCCATCACCAGCATCCGGTTCCGCCCGGACTCGCGGCACTGCCAAACCGGCGCCTGCCACGAATTGACACGGATTGGACCGGGGCAAAAAATCCGTGTAATCCGAGGGTGGAGGCCGCGCCAGCGACCGCAATCCTGGGTTTGCATGAATAGTAGCGCGGAGTCCTGAAGGGACGACACAGACTGCATCGTCCTTACAGGACTCTACCTATTTCCTATCCCTCACCCGGGGTTCCGTCGCCCGCTCCGCAGGCTCCGTCACCCCGGGCTTTGCTGCATCGTGCCTCCGGCACTCCACCGCGGATCTTCATACCTCGACGATGATTGCCGCGGCTCCGTGCGTGGCCAATTTCCGTCATTGAGGGTCCTGGCTAAAGCATCCCGCCCACTTGTCGGAGCCGGTTTTCCCGAAAAGATGCGGGTTATCTTTTGTGGGAACACGGGCACTCTGTTATGCTGGGATGAGAGAGGCACG
>CAZTHE010000229.1:0-3961 GCA_964613495.1 uncultured Acidobacteriota bacterium
CTCGTCGCCTGGAAGGAAGCCTACCGGCGTTTCGGGTCCAATCCCAACAAGTTCACGCCCTCGATCGTCTTCCTGGCGAAACAGGTGAAGGCGCAGAAACCCATCCGGTCCATCTCGCCCGCGGTGGACGCGTTCAACTGCATCAGCATGAAATACGCGATCCCCTGCGGCGGCGACGATATGAACAGCGTGGAGGGGGACGTGACGCTGGGCATCGCCGCATCCGACGAAACATTCGCCCCGATTTTCAAGCCCGGGGAGATCGAACACCCCGACGCCGGCGAGGTAATCTACGTGAACCGCAGGACCGGGCGGGTGCTCTGCCGCCGCTGGAACTGGCGCAACGCCGATTTCTCGAAGATCCTGCCGGAGACGAAAAACCTCGCCATCAACGTGGACGGCATGCAGCCGGCCATCGACCGGCCCGAGATAGAACAGGCGGCGGAAGAATTGAAGGGACTCCTGCTGCGCTACTGCGGCGGCTCCGTGTCCATCCACTATCTGGACGCCGCGCACCCGGAAGCCGACGTCGCCCTATGAACCGGGGACGCCCCGCACGTTCCCCTGTCTTCGGAGCATTTCGAACTGACGCACGACGCCGCAGAAACCGGGTGAACGGGCGGGACGTCCCCGTTATTTGCGGAAATGCACGATATCGTGAATCCCGATCAGGATATTGGCGAGCCCGAGGCCGAGCACGGCACCCTTGAAATAGGAGTTCGAGACCACGGGCCGGAGTTGCGGGATCGCATACAGCACGTGGTTGTTTTCCCAGAAGTGGAACCAGGGGAGGCAGAGCAGAAAGCATCCGATCTGGAGAAAATAGACGATGTAGATTACCTTCGGAATCCAGGGAGGAATCCGCATATTCAGCTTGTCTCCGTCCCAAATTCGACCGCAGGCAAGCGGAAATCCGTTTTATCGGGCATAACGACCGGGACCGCTCTTCAACTCGTCAATTTGCCGCGCAACATCCCGATAGTCCGGATCGAGATTGAAAATATGTTCGAAGCATTCGAGCGCCTGCTCGCTGCTGCCGGACATCGCATGGGCAACTCCCATATCATACCGAAGAGCCATCGCTTCGTGTGAAGAATTATCCGCGATTCGCAGTCCCGCCTGGCACCACCGCAGCGCCGAACGCGGCATCCGCTTTTTCAGATAGCACGTGCTCAGCATGCCGCAGCACTGAATCGTCTTCGCGGCGTTCTTGTGCGCGCCGGCCGCCCTCAACGCATTCTGAAACTCCTGGATCGCCTCCTCCATAAGGTCCATTTCCCGGTAGGCCGTTCCCAGGCTGAAGTGGTTCTCGAACGATTCCATGGAGACTTCCTGCGCCTCGGAACCGCCGATATCGTCCATCAGGTCGGCAAACATCTCCGTAGCCTGAAACGCGGCGGTTTCCGTCTCCGGGGGCAGATCGGGAACCGCGGCGCCGCCTGCGTCGTTCCATGCTTCAAAAGCGGCCGCGGAAGGGACCGAATCTTCCGGCAGCGGTTCCCGGGCGGGACCGGCGTTGTCCGAACCGGGATCGAGAATGGCAAAACCGCCGGCGGCCTCCCCCGCTTCCCAACCGCGGAAAGCATCCGCCTCCCGCGGGAGACGGTACTCCCCCGCCGCCTCGGAAACGGCAGGGACGGGTCTATCCGCGGACCCGGCGCCGGAGTCCTGCGCCGGTTCGTCCAAACGCCGATACCGGGAAGCGAGTTCGGCATTATCCGGATCGATTTTGGCGATCTCGTTCAGCTTGGCTCGCGCCTCGTCATGGAATCCCAGCCGGATATAGAAATCCACTTCCTGAAGCTGTTCCTGGACGGATCTGGCCGGGGGCTGCTGGATTTCCTGCGGATACGCCTCGACCGATACGTCCAGCGGCACTTCCGGAATGTCCTCCATTCCGGATTCTTCCCCGAGGGCCGCGTCCTGGTCGCCCGTGAAGAAAATGTCCATCAGGTCGGCGGAGAGGTCGACCTCGCCGTCCGACCGGAGTGACGCGGCGTCGGGCGCGGTTCCTCCGGCGGATTCCGCCGTGATTCCGTTCCGGCGCGCGAATTCCTCGAGATCCTGCTCATAGGCGCCCGCGTCGGGGCTGATCTGCCTGGCTTCGGCCAGGTAATCCTGCACGGCGGCCTCGTTTTTCTCCAACCGGGACAGCGCGGCCAGCAGCAGGCACTGCCTCGCGGCGTCGGCGGCCCTGTTCTCCGCCTTATACAGGTGCATCAGGCGGACGCGCATATCCTTGTTCGCTGGATCGCGGACTTCCAAGCCCTGCAGGAGCTTCAGCGCCTTGTCCTTCAGCCCGTAGTTCAGCAGGAGGTCGGCCTCGACGATTTCGGGTGCGGAAGCGCCGGGCCCGGGCTCCAGCCCGGGAACCGGGGCTGCGGGGACCTGCGGGTCGATGGATTCGCGGGGAATTTCCGGGGCTTTATAGGGCGCATTCGGGTGCACATCGGCGAAGGCCCGCCGATGCAGGCTCCTGTGTTTCTGGCTGTCGGGATTCGCTTGAAGAATCGTCTCCAGACACTCCAGGGCCGCGGACGCATTCCCCTCTTCCATGCACTGGTCCGCAAGGCGGTCCAGCGTTTCGAGGTGCCGCGCCCGATCGCCGGTGGCGGAATGGATCGATGCCAGCCTGGCCAGCGCAGCGCCGTGTTTGGGGCGCCGCTGGAGGATCTGTCCGAAAAGCTCTACGGCGCGCTCCGTTTCGCGACGGGTGATGAGGACCGAAATGACGGGATCGAGGCATTCCGCCGCCCGGTCACAGTCGTCCCGGGCGATCCAGGCCTGGACGACGGCGAAAAGCCCCTCATAGCGCGACTCGTCCATCGAGAAGGCCATGTGAAACGCCTTGGCCGCCAGGTCGAGATCGCCTGCCGCCAGGTAGGCCTGCCCCAGCATGTCGCGTATATCCAGATTCTGGGGCGCATGCTGGATGGACTCCTTGAGCTGATCGATGGCGGGACCCAGGTCCCCCGTCTTGCGGCAGCACTCCAGCAGGCCGCCAATGGCGTTTGCGTCCAGCGGACTCAAATCCAGCGCACGGCGGATGGAATCCATCGCTCCAGCGGTGTCCCCGGCCTTCATCTGCGCGCGGGACGCGGCGATCCAATGGGTGTGGGCGGACGCGTCGTTCCCCGCCTCCAGCTGCAATTCCGCCAGTTTGCGATGGATAGCGGCATTGGACGGATCCAGTTCGACGATTTTCTCGTAGATCCCGGCGACTTCCGAAGCCTTGCCTTCCCTCTCGAGCAGTGCGGTGATTTTCAGGTACTGGCTCCGCGCGTCGACGGTCAGGCCCTGCCTGGCATAGAGCGAGGCCATCGTCAAATTGATCTCGAGGTTGTCGGGGTCCGCGCTCAGGATCTTTTTATAGACGGCGATGGCTTTCAGGAAGAAATTGTTGCGGACGTAATTCTCCGCGACGCGGGAGAAATACTTGTTGGCCTCCGGCACGTTTTTCTGCCGGAGGTACAGGTCCCCGATCGTATTCAGGATGAGGACGTCGTTCGGGTCTATCTTGACAATCTTGAGGTATTCGCCGATCGCCTGCTGAACTTTGCCATGGAGAACAAATTTTTCGGCGTCCTGAAGAAACTTTGCCTTGCTATCAGCGGCCACCATCTCCTCCTGAAGCTCAACCCAGGCCCGCTACTCCAAAGTCCGCCAATAAAGGGCAAAAAACGCGCCGGCGACGCGGGCGCCCCCCGCTACGCGGGGGAAACACCCTCGGGCGCGCGTTCCGTTCTTCCTGATTCCTTCAGCCGGGCAGCCTTGCCGCGACGTCCCCGGAGATAATACAGGCGCGCCCGCCGCACCTTCCCGCTCTTGACCACTTCCAGCTTATCGATGATCGGGGAGTGGACAGGGAAAATGCGCTCGATTCCATATCCCGACGAAACCTTCCGGACCGTGAACGTCGAAGAAATCCCGTTCTTTTTGTGCGCGATCACCACGCCTTCGA
>CAZTHE010000230.1:0-3862 GCA_964613495.1 uncultured Acidobacteriota bacterium
GTTGCAACTAACACATTACCACCAGAGGGGCGCCCTTTTATTATGCGTGGCTTCAACGGAAACGCGCCATGGCGGATTGGGCTTGTAATGCGGCCGTCTCTCTTGCAGAATCTAAAGCTTACATTGGGAGATCAATGCAATGGCCAGAATAATCCAGGGCAAGCTGGATGCCAAGGGGAGCCGTTTTGCCATCGTCATCAGCCGGTTCAACTCGTTGATCAGCGACCGGCTGCTTTCCGGTGCGTTGGATGCTTTGGAGCGCCACGGGGCGGCGCAAAACAACATCACCGTCGCCTGGGTCCCCGGGAGTTTCGAGATCCCGCCGATCGCGCGGAAGATGGCCCTGTCGCAGAAATACGACGCCGTAATCTGCCTGGGGGCGCTGCTGCGCGGCGAGACGCCGCACTTCGACTATCTCTCCTCCACCGTCACCAAGGAGCTGGGGTCCATCAGCATGGAATCCGGCATCCCCGTGATCAACGGCGTCCTGACCTGCAACACGATGGAGCAGGCCGTGGACCGGGCCGGGCTGAAGACGGGCAACAAGGGATTCGACGCCGCGGTGTCCGCGATCGAGATGGTGGAACTGATCAAGCAGCTGTAACCGGCTGCGCACCCGGCAACCAACCCGGCGGGCGGAATCATGGGACTTCGCAGAACCGCGCGCGAATGCGCGCTCCAGATGCTGTTCGAGTTCGACGTCGGCAAAATCCCGAAGGACGAGGTGCTGGCCACTTTCTGGCTGACGAACGAGCACCCGCCCTCGGTGCGGGAGTTTGCCGGCCAGCTGTTCGAGGGAACGGTCCGCCAGCTGAAGGAAATCGACAAGGTCATCCAGCAGCACACGAAGCACTGGCGGCTCAGCCGCATGGCGGCCGTGGACCGCAACGTCCTGCGGCTGGCGGTGCACGAGTTCCTCGCCGCGGGCCGGACGCCCGAGACGGTCGTGATCAACGAGGCGCTGGACATCGCGCGCAAGTTTTCGACGATGGAGTCGGCGCAGTTCGTCAACGGCATCCTGGACAGCATCAAGAACGATCTCACGGACAAGAGGCGAAGGAGCAATGGAAAGCCAGACTAATCTGCTGGAGCAGCGCCGGTTCAAGCTGGCGGAACTGAAGCGCCTGGGCTACGACCCCTACCCGCACAAGTTCGAAACCACCCACACGATCGGCCGGCTGAAGGCCGAGTTCGAGGCCGCCACCGAGGCGGACCTCGAGGCCAAAAAGGCGGCGGCCCGCATCGCCGGCCGCATCCTGTCGCTGCGGCCGCAGGGCAAGGCCGGCTTCCTGCACCTCTCCGACGGCGAAGAGCGATTCCAGGTCTACGTGCGCCGCGATTTCGTCGGCGCGGAAAACTTCGAGCTGTTCCGCCTGTTCGACCTCGGCGACATCATCGGCGTCGAGGGGACGGTGTTCCGCACGCGCACGGGCGAGCTCACGATCTCGGCGACGCGCGTGTCCCACCTGTCCAAGAACCTGCTCCCCCTGCCCGAGAAATGGCACGGGCTGACCGACGTGGAGACGCGCTTCCGGCAGCGCTACGTCGACCTGATCGTGAACCCGGACGTGCGCTCGGTGTTCGTCAAGCGGAGCCGCATCATCCGCGAGATCCGCAATTTCCTGGACGAGCGCGGCTACCTCGAGGTGGAGACGCCCGTCCTGCAGACGATCGCCGGCGGAGCGCTCGCCCGCCCCTTCCGCACCCACCACAACGCGCTGGACATCGAGCTCTACATGCGGATCGCGCTGGAGCTGTACCTCAAGCGCCTGATCGTCGGCGGGATCCAGCGCGTGTACGAGCTGAGCCGCATCTTCCGCAACGAAGGCGTCTCCTCGCACCACAACCCCGAATTCACGATGCTGGAGTTCTACCAGGCCTACAGCGACTACAACGACCTGATGGACCTGTCAGAGGAGCTCATCACGCGCGTGGCCGAACGCGTCGCCGGGACGCGGCAGGTGCCGTACGGGGAGCACGTGCTCGATTTCGACCGCTGGCAGCGGCTGACGATGAAGGAGGCCATCTTCCGGTTCTGGCCCGGCGCGGTGCCGCCCCCAACCGAAGCGGACCTCGAATCGCCCGAGCGGCTCCGGGCGCTGGCCGCCGCCGTCGGCGCGGAAACCCAGGCCTCGGACGGCCCGGGAAAGATCCGGGCGGCGATTTTCGAGGCGGTGGCCGAGAAGCACCTCGTGCAGCCGACGATCATCTACGACTACCCGGCCGAGGTCTCGCCGCTGTCCAAGACGAAGCCGGACGACCCTTCGACCGTCGAGCGGTTCGAGCTGTACATCGCCGGCATGGAGATCGCCAACGCCTATTCGGAGCTGAACAACCCGCAGGAGCAGAAGGCGCGGTTCCGGCAGCAGCTCGACGCCCGCGAACGCGGCGACGACGAGGCGCACCGAATGGACCACGACTACGTCCGCGCCCTGAGCTACGGCATGCCGCCGACCGCGGGGGAAGGCATCGGCATCGACCGCCTGACCATGGTGCTGACCAATTCGCAGTCCATCCGCGACGTGATCCTGTTCCCGCTGCTCCGGCCGGAACACCCGAGTGAAGAGTAACGGCGGGAAGACGGCGCGCGAAATGAGGCGCCGCCGCGTACCGCCCGTCGAAACACCTGTGGCTTGCGGACCCGTATGAAATTCGAGGCGTTCGTCGCGCTCCGGTACCTCCGGGCGAAACGCAAACAGACCATGGTCTCGGTGATCTCGGCGATCTCCGTGCTGGGGATCGCGGCGGGAGTCATGGCCCTCGTCATCGCGCTCGCCTTCTCCACCGGCTTCCGGGAGGACGTCCAGGGAAAGATCCTCGGGGCCACCTCGGCCATCAACCTCCTGCGCATCGACCGGACGCCGATGCGCGGCTACGAAGAGCTGCTCGACCGGGCCGGCGCCGTGCCGCACGTGACCGGGAGCGCGCCCGCCATCTTCAACCAGGTCTTCATCGCCAGCGCCTCCCGCAACCAGGGGGCCGCCCTGAAGGGCATCAACCCGGCCTGGGAGAGCCGGGTGTCGGATTTCCTGTCGACCATCGTCGACGGAGACCCGCGCGCCCTGGACCGGCGCGGCGCGCCCGCGCCGGGCGGCGCGGAGGCGCCGGCTCCCGAACCCATCGTCATCGGCAGGGAGATGTCGCGCGCCCTGGGGGCCTACGTCGGCGACACGCTGAAGGTGCTCTACCCGATGGGGAGGATGACGCCGCTCGGCATGACGGCTTCGGAGAGGACGTTCCGCGTCGCGGCGATTTTCGAGTCGGGGCTGTGGGACATCGACGCCAACTGGGCCTACGTGCACATCGACGCGGCCCGGCGGCTGTTCGGCTATCCCGCGAATTCCGCCCTGGTCCTGCAGTTCAAGATCGACGACCTGGAAAACGCCGAGGCGATCGCCGGCGCCATCAGGGCCGAGGCGGGCGACGGCTACGCCACCACGACGTGGATCGAGCTCAACCGGCCGCTGTTCTCCGCCCTGAAGCTGGAAAAGCTCGTGCTGTTCATCACGATCGGCCTGATCGTGTTCGTCGCGTCGCTCAACATCGTGACGACGCTCATCATGATGGTGCTGGAGAAGCAGGGGGACATCGCCATCCTCACCGCCATGGGCGCGACCGAGAAGACCATCCGGCGCGTCTTCATGCTCCAGGGGCTCGTCATCGGCCTGATCGGCACGGCGATCGGCAACGTCCTGGGCATCGGCATCAGCTGGCTGCTCGACACCTTCAAGCTCATCCGGCTGGAGGCGGCGGTGTACAGCATCCCGTACGTCCCGTTCCACGTCCGCGGGTGGGACGCCTTGCTCGTCTCGGCGACGGCCCTCGCCATCAGCTACCTGGCCACCATCTACCCGGCGCGGCA
>CAZTHE010000231.1:0-3854 GCA_964613495.1 uncultured Acidobacteriota bacterium
GTCGTCGTGCGCAGCGGCGGGGGGCGGGAGGTGGCGCTGTCGTGGGGCGAGATTTTTTACCGGAACTCCGCCGACATCATCATCGCTACGCGGGCCGTCCCCATCAAGCCCCGCCACAAATCGGATTCTACGGAGAAGCATGCGAAGCAGTTCGAGCGGAAAATCGGGTTTCCGAAGCTCGTCGTGGCCGCGGACGCGTATGCCGACAGGTCGATCGAAAACGTCGTCGCCATCGACGTCATCGATCCGCGGCCCGGGGTGGGCATGAAGAAGTCCGAGACGCTGTCTGCGCCCGTTTTTACGTTGACTGGGGCGGTGAAGCAGGCGCTGACGGTGGATGATCTCGCGGGATTTCCGCGCAGGAGCCTGCGTATCGCCCATATGGGGGAGGGGAGCGGCTACGGCGGCATCGACGATTTCTCCGGAGTGCCGCTCAACGCGCTGCTGGAAAAGGCCGGGGCCTCACAGTCGCTGTCGGGCATTTTCCTGTTTTCCGCTCCCGACGGATACCGGGCGGCGTTTTCGTACGGCGAGCTGTTCCTCAATCCGAGCGGGCAGGAGATGCTGATTGCGGACATGCAGAACGGAAAGAAGGTCGAGCGGGGAGGGAAGTTCATTTTCGTCCCCGCGGGCGACCTCATGTCGGACCGCGACGTCAAGGCGCTGGAAAAAATCGAGGTGCTCGACCTGCGGCGGGAGCCCAAGCTGACGTTCATCGGCCTGGGGAGCGGAGACACGGACCTGATCACCCTGGAGGCGATTACGGCGATGGCGCGGGCGGACGCCTTCATCTGCCCACCGGACATAGCGAAGCGGTTCCGGAAATACATGGGCGACAAGCCCGTCCTGCTCGATTTTTACGAGTTCATCCCCCCGAAGCTGAAGCAGAAGTTCGGGAGCCTGCCGACCCGGGAGCTCGAGGCGAAGATGGCGGAGACATGGAAAGGAATCGCCGCGTCCATCAGGGAGGAGATCGGCAAGGGGAAGAACGTGGCCCTGCTGGACTACGGCGACCCCACCATCTGGAGCGCCACGGAATATCTGAGGGAAAATCTGGACGTGGAGACGATCGAGATCCTTCCCGGGCTGAGCTCTTTTAACGTGGCCAGCGCCCTGCTGGAGCGGCACACCGGGTGCCGCGGCGCGATCGTGCTGGCGAATGGGAAGGGGGTGCTCGAAAACAAGCCTCTCTATCGGGCGGCGGCGAAGAACGGCGAGACGCTGAGCATATTCATGGCGGCGAAGCAGCTGCCCGGCCTGATCGAGTTTTTCAGCACCGTCTACGAGCCGGGGGTCCCGGTGAACATCGTCTACCGCGCGGGCTATTCGGGCGGCGAGAAGGTGGTTCGGACGGACCTCGAGGGACTGAGGCGCGCCGTCGACGCGGAAGAGGAAAAGGATCTCATGATCCTGTTTTTGGGCCCCTGCCTGGACTCGGCCTCGAAGGCGCACCGGCACTGACCCGGCGCGCCGGGGCGGGCGGAAGCCGCGCCTTCAATTTGCGGCCGCAGGCAAATTTGGGGTTGCGGAATGGTTGGGGCGTCTGTAAAGTATTGTTCCTGCGGAGTGCGCCCGTAGCTCAGCTGGATAGAGCGTTTGACTACGAATCAAAAGGTCGCAAGTTCGAGTCTTGCCGGGCGCACCACTAAACAAAGGACTTGCGGGTTTCAACAAAATTCCAACAACGCAATAGGTAGCATATAGGCAGCAAGAGCCTGTTGAAATTCCGCCTGACTGGTCCTTCTTCATTCCTGTGATCCTAAGCGCAGTCTCAAAATCACTTCAAAAGTATTGCTAGCCTGGATTTCCAGGGAAAACCCTTCGCCTAAGCCGCAGCCTGGACAGATTGGGATATCCACTTCGAAAATGCGTTTCAGAAGCTGAGCCCATGAATGATTTTACGGCATGGAATCTTGGCGGCGGCACCAGCGCCGCAAGCTGTTCCATTATTTCCATCGGCTCATGGATTACAGCCTTTGTGCCGTCTCTCCAGCAGCGCCAGAGTTTGTAGCGAATCCTGCAGTCCAGCGAAAGGGAAAGCCTCTCACTGAAAATGGGGCCGCGTGACGCATGTTGTGTTATTCCGCCCCTTTGGCAATAGTCTGCGAAGCAGCTCTTAACCACTTGCTCGACTTGACCATGCGGTTTTCTCCGGCAGGGTTCTCACCTCAAAAGAGGATTCCATGGGAGGGTTTGGCTAGATGTCAGCAGTGACGGAACTCAAGAAAACCTGCGCCGCGCCCTCCCCCACTGTCTGAATCGCGGATGCATTCATATTTTGTATTGCACATTATTGGATCTTGAATTACATTGGTCCACGCTTAATCTTTCATCATCATAATATTTTTAGGGGCTCTCGGCATTTCGATTTGCGGATTCTGCTTTCTGCTCATCTGTGTTGCAGCGGCGAGTTCGCCATAGTTGCATTTTGCTGTTATCCCTGAAAGAGGAAATGCTATGTCTGTTCTAAATAGATACACCATGTATGTCCGGCGTATGGTTTTGTGCTGCCTCGCCTTTCTTTTGGCTTCGGCCGTACCGGGCCAGAACAAACGAGAGTTTACGTTTAAAAACGGCAAGCTCGTCGGAATGCAGGAATCCTGCGCCTATTTATTGTCCCCAACCGAGGTCTATTCTCCTCTTGCGGGAATTACGACTACCGCCAGCGTAAACGCCCATAGCAGTTGCCCATGGACTGCAACAAGCAATGATCCGTGGATCACGGTAAACAGCAATCCCCCCGGAGGAAGCGGAAATGGCACCATAAGCTTTACGGTAGCGGCTCAAGGCACTTATACGCAAAGAAGCGGCACCATTACGGTTGGATCCGGGACGCTCACGATCCATCAGGCTCCATCCTGCCAGGAGACGTGCCTCTATACCAAAACATCGTGCGATAGCCAGGTCAGCACTTCCGCCTGCACGGAAAGCTGCACCGCATATTTGTCTCAGGTGCCTGTTTGCCAACAATATCCAAGCGCTTGCGTTGAAGTATTTCAAAGCTGTGTTTCCAGTTGTGTGCAAATGGCCCAGCAATTGTGCGATATCGGCTACCAACAGTGCATGACTGGATGCAACTGAAACCAAAGGCAATTAGTTCAACGGGACGCCGTCTCCCAGGCATGAGTGCGGCCCATATTTCGGTGTCAACTGCAAAGGCGTAATGCGTGTTGTTCAATGAAGGACAAGGAGAATACGGATGCGAAAGACATATGCACGCATAATGATGTTGTTTCCATTATTTGTTATTTGTTGCACAAACGCATTCTCTCAGTACGATGCATGCTTTTTACAGTATAACAGTTGCGTGGAATCAACAGCATCCTGCAGCAACTCATGCTATGAGGAAACGGCGTACTTTTCCTATAACGGGACCTCGGTCCTGTGCAATTATGATGCCCTTTTTAGCCTATGCCGGTCTGCAAATCAGCTTCAGCCTCCCACGCTCAAACAGGGTTCATTCAGTACCAACACATTGTTGTATTATTTGAGTACCGGCACTGAAGAGCCTGCCGGTATAAACAGCTTCTGCGCAGCATGGAGCAATGCCGCCCTGAATGAGTGTTCAAATTATAACCGGACCGTTTGCCTGCCTGACTGCTATGCCACGCCCGATAGCTGCCTCGACCAGCTCAATGCATGTATCAATCAGGCCAGTGGGGGCGGGGGAGGATCCGGCACCCCTCCCAGCCTTACTGCGATCGAATTTACAAAGGCAAATCTAGGTCCTACGTGCGACGAGGATGCGTGCGTCCCCAAACCGATTAATCTGGCCACCGGCAATATGTATTTTCAGCACGCCGATTATCGCGCCGCGGGACTGTCGGAAAATCTATCCGTTATTCGGTCCTATA
>CAZTHE010000232.1:0-3813 GCA_964613495.1 uncultured Acidobacteriota bacterium
TATTATTAGCCCATATGTCGGCCGCAAAATGTGAAGTTATTTTTGCGCGGGCCCTAAGTAACTCCGGATCCCTATCGAGGCGGCACACAGCCGCGGCGTGGTTGTTTTCTTTTTTTAGCGGCGGCCGGGTGCTAGAATCGGGGCACACCGTAACCGATTTCGTGGAGCGTCATCTAAACCGGAGACACCGACATGAAAGCACCGCGCCTTTCTTTGTGCCTTTTGTCCGCCTGGATCGTGACGGCAGTCGTATCCGCGCCGGCCGCGGATCCGGAGTCCTGCGCCAGGCTGGCCGGAGTGAAGCTGGACAAAGTGACGATCACCTCGGCCGTTTATGTGAATGATCCGCAGGGCTTCACCCTGCCGACCACCCCGGGCATGTTCGGCACGCCCCCGGGGCAGAAAACCACGGCCCACTTCTGCCGGGTGGAAGGGCACATCCGCCCGGTGCCGGATTCGCACATCGGTTTCGAGGTCTGGCTGCCGCCCGCGGCGCAATGGAACGACCGGTACTTCGGCGTCGGCAATCCGGCCTTCGAAGGAGCCATAAAATATCAGGGGCTGAAGCTCGCCGTCGAAAAAGGGTATGCGACGGCGTCCACCGACACGGGCCACCAGGATCCCGGCCACCAGTGGGCGACGGGCCGGCCCGAGCGGCTGGTCGACTGGACGCACCGGGCGGTGCACGAAACGACCGTCGCGGCCAAGGCATTGATCAAGGCGTTTTACGGCAAGCCGCAGAAATACGCCTACTGGGACAACTGCCACAACGGGGGACGCCAGGGACTCACCGAGGCGCAGCTCTACCCCGAGGATTTCGACGGGATCGTCGCGGGCGACCCGGCCTATTACCTGACGCATCTGCAGGCAGGCTCGGAATACCTGAGCTGGCTGAACCTGAAAGGCGGCACCGCCGCGCCGTCCTACATCCCGCCGGCAAAATACCCCGCGCTGCACCGCGCCGTGATGGAAGCCTGCGACGCCAAAGACGGCGTCCGGGACGGCGCGATCGAGGACCCGACCCGGTGCAATTTCGACCCGATATCCATTCAATGCAAGGGCGAGGACAACACGTCCTGCCTGACCCCGCCCCAGGTCGAAACGGCGCGCCGGATCTATGCGGGGGCGAAGTTCGCCGACGGAACGCAGATCTATTCGGGTTTCGAGCCCGGCAGCGAACTGCTCTGGGAGGCCATGATCAAAGGCCCCGAGCCGCTCTTCATCAACAACGACTTCTTCCGGTACATCGCCTTCGAGGACCCGGACTGGGACTTTCGCACCTTCGACGTCGATGCGGACACGCGCAAGATCGACCAGCGTCTCGGTCCCGTCCTCAATCACACCCAGACCGATCTGAGCGTCTTCAAGAAACGCGGCGGCAAACTCGTCATATACCAGGGCTGGAACGAGACCTGGGTCCCGCCGCGGACCATCACCACCTACCATGACGGCGTCGTCAGGACCATGGGCGGGGAAAGCGAAACCAAAGACTTCTTCCGGCTGTTCGTGATCCCGGACTACGGCATGTGCGCCGCCAT
Source organism: uncultured Acidobacteriota bacterium (assembly GCA_964613495.1). Lineage (GTDB taxonomy): Bacteria > Acidobacteriota > UBA6911 > UBA6911 > UBA6911 > UBA6911. The sequence goes on from CAZTHE010000232.1 coordinate 1,539, forward strand.
GTTTCCGGGGGCCTTTGACGCCCTGGGAGCGGTACAGAAGTGGGTGGAGGAAGGCGTCGCCCCGGACCGGATCATCGTGACTCACGGCGAACAGAACCGCCAGTTCCGGGAGCGGGCCGGCATGCAGGACACGCCCCAGACGCAGAGCCGGGTCCTCAAGACGCGGCCCGTGTGCCCTTATCCGCAGGCGGCCATCTACAGCGGGAGCGGCGACCCGAACGACGCGGCGAATTTCAGGTGCGGCCTGCCGGGCTGGTAGCCGTCCGGGAAGTGAAGTATCAGTCGCTGAAATCCGGGCAGCCAGACGGAGGAGAAATTTCGCATCGGCAGGAATATCGACTCATGACATTGACTTTGCCGATCCTGAACGCAATGTTTAAATATTGAGTGTCATTGGCACCAATGAAGCCAGTCCCCCCCTGAACGATTGAAGAAATCGGAAGCAGTCAACCGTGTGCATCCGGAGTCCAGGATGCCGGGATTCATAACCTTCCGGGGGGATCGCCATGCAGAAATGCCTTTCCGTTTTATTCCTGTTCACGCTTTGCGGCACAGCGACGCCTGCGCTGGCCGAAGACGCGCAGACCATCCTGCAGAAAGTCGAGGAGCTGCAGCAGAAGCGCCTCGAGGGAATCGCCGGCTACACCGTCGATGCGACCATCATGGGCCACCGCCAGGTAACAACGTACGAGCGCACGCCGGTCACGGTCGACGACAGGACGGTCGAGGTGTTTCGCCGGGTGTCCCCGGGCAAGACTCGGCGCGGCGGCGGCGCTCAGGGCCAAACGATGACGCCCGGGCAACTGGAAGCGTTTGCCGACGCCCAGCAATCGACCGGCGCCGCGCTGAGTGACGAAATGGGCCGGGGCATGCAGCAGGCGGGCCTTCCCAGGGGCCTGCTCGGCGCTTTGGGCGCCGGTTCCGCCGGCGAGCCGTGGGCCTCGGCCGATCCGCGGATCATGATGGGCGCCAACGCCGGATTTTTGCGCGCGGCCGCCAATGCCGAACGCGCCAATGCGGCAGAATCCGCATCTGCGGAAACGGACCCGGGCCATGCCGAGTTCGCCGCCAAAGCCAGACTCCTCGGCACCGGGAATGTCGACGGCGTCGCCGCCTTTCACCTCGCGGCCGAGAACCTCGACCGGCGCCAGGCTCTGGAGGACGGCGGAGAGCTGGTGATAGACACCGTCAGCCTGTGGATCGACAGGAAGATGTACGTGCCGCTGAAGCTGACCATGCAGGGCGCCCTGTCGATGCAGGGACAGGCCCGCAAGATTCAGATCGAGAAGCTCAACTCGGACTATCGCGAGGTCGAGGGCACTTCGATGTACGAATCTTACCGCCAGGTCATGCGCATGGGCGGAGTCATGGCCGAAAAGGACCGGAAGGAAATGCAGAAAGCGCAGTCGGAACTTGCCAAGCTCGAGCAAAAAATCGCGGCGATGCCGCAATCGCAGCGGGCCATGATGGAAAAAATGATGGGGTCGCAGCTCGATACGATCAGGAAAATGGCGTCGGGCGGTGCCATGGAAGTCGTAACCGAAGTGAATGGCATTCTCGTCGACACGGATTAGCCCGGCCGGGACTGGATGACGAGACAGCCGGGAAGAAGGAGACGGATGCTTCGGAAGCTCGCAATACTCCTGGCTGCGGCCATGTAGGCCCCTGCGTCGATGGTCGTGCTTGCGGCTCCCTGCGAGGCCGTGTTCCACTTCGACGCCGATCTCGCCGATTCGAGCGGCAACGGCCATGACGGCCGGATGATCGCCGCCGGAGGCACGCCGGCGACGCCTCAATTCGCCGCGGGACGGTCGGGCCGGGCCTTGCGGCTGCCGGCCATTATTGGCATTCACCTTGTAAAGCTCGGAGACCGCCCAACTCTCAAGAACGGCACCTCTCAGGGGATGCAGACGAAGCTGCTCCGGCTCCCTGATCCCGAGCAGGTAGCACAACAGTCCGCTGTCATAAAAGTGCAGTTTGGGGGCCGAATAAATCAACGGCTGTTCTGCCAGCCGTGTCTGTCGTCTGATGCCGTTCCTGTCGCCATTTTGACTGCATTTGGCGCACAAGGATTTGAGCTTGATGCTGTCTTGCCGGCCTGGGGCACCGGCCCTATCCTTGCTTAACAGCGCTTGGTCCGATGCGAAGGCACGCGGCTATTTTCGAGGCGCGCACTTGCGCGCCTCGTTCCGGCTTCGAATCAACGCTTATCGCGTACTTAGGGCCCGCGCAACAATAACTTTACATTTTGTTGACGGCTCTCATTCATAATAAC
>CAZTHE010000233.1:0-3808 GCA_964613495.1 uncultured Acidobacteriota bacterium
GCGGACGGGATCCGTCGCGTCACGACCAGGCCGTGGACAATCATGGAGATCTGCGGCGGGCAGACGCACACCATCGTGAAGTACGGCATCGACGAACTCCTGCCGCCGGAGATCACGCTGGTCCACGGGCCCGGCTGCCCCGTCTGCGTCACGCCCCTCGAATTGATCGAAAAGGCGATCGAGATCGCGTCCACGCCCGGCGTGATCTTCTGTTCGTTCGGCGACATGCTGCGCGTCCCCGGGATTTCGAAAGACCTGCTGTCGGTGAAGGCGGAGGGAGGCGACGTCCGCATCGTGTATTCCCCGCTCGATGCGCTCAAACTCGCCGTCGACAACCCTCAACGGGAAGTCGTCTTTTTCGCCGTCGGGTTCGAGACGACGGCGCCGGCGAACGCGATGGCCGTGTACCAGGCCGCGCGGCAGGAAGTCGGCAATTTTTCACTCCTGGTCTCCCACGTTCTCGTCCCCCCGGCCATGGACTCGATCCTCTCCTATCCCGAAAGCCGCGTTCAGGGCTTCCTGGCGGCGGGGCACGTGTGCGCCGTCATGGGCTACCGGGAGTACGTGCCGATCTCGAAAAAGTACGGCGTCCCCATCGTCGTGACCGGTTTCGAGCCGGTGGACATCCTCCAGGGAATCCACATGTGCATCCGGCAGCTGGAGGAGGGCCGCGCCGAGGTCGAAAACCAGTATGCGCGGTCGGTGAACCGGGAGGGAAACCTGCCGGCGCAGAAGCGGATCGGCGAGGTCTTCCGTGTCGTTCCCCGCAAGTGGCGCGGCGTCGGCGAGATCCCGCAAAGCGGGCTGGGCCTGCAGGAAAAATATGCGCGGTTCGACGCGGAAGCGCGTTTCGGCGTAGCCGGCCATACGGCCGACGAGCCGGCGGAATGCATGAGCGGGCTGATCCTGCAGGGGATCCGGAAACCGCACGAGTGCCCCGAGTTCGGCGTCCGGTGCACGCCCGAACACCCGCTGGGGGCCACCATGGTCTCGTCGGAGGGCGCCTGCGCGGCCTATTACCATTACCGGAAAAGACTCTGAAACGGACCGACCCATGACATCCGAACCGAAACCAGGAAATGCGTTTGTTTGCCCCATACCGATCGAGCAATACCCCAACGTCCTGCTGGCCCATGGCGGCGGGGGAAAACTGACACACCAGCTGATCGAAAAAATGTTCCTGCCCGCCTTCGGGAACCCCCTGCTCGGGGAGCGCCACGACGGCGCGCGGCTCAGCCTGCCCTCCGGAGAACTGGCGTTCACGACCGACTCGTACGTGGTGAAGCCGCTGTTTTTCCCCGGCGGGGACATCGGCACGCTGGCCGTCAACGGCACGGTCAACGACCTCGCGATGTGCGGCGCGCGTCCCCTGTACCTGAGCGCCGGATTCATCATCGAGGAGGGCCTTCCCATGGACACGCTGTGGCGCGTCGTCCGGTCGATGAAGCAGGCGGCCGGGGACGCGGGCGTCCAGCTGGTCACGGGCGACACCAAGGTGGTGGACCGGGGCAAGGGCGACGGCATCTTCATCAACACGTCCGGCATCGGGGTGGTGGAGTGGCACGCCGCGATCTCGCCTGCGAGCGTGCGGCCGGGGGACGCCATCGTGCTGAACGGGGATATCGGGCGGCACGGCATCGCCATCATGGCGGTGCGCGAGGGGCTCGAATTCGAAAGCACAATCGAAAGCGATTGCGCGGCGCTTTCGGGAATAGTAATGTCGATGCTCGAGACGGGCGCCACGGTGCATTGCCTGCGCGATCTGACGCGCGGGGGCCTCGCCAGCGCGCTGATCGAAATCGCGGAAGCCGCGCGCCTCGAGGTGGAGATCGACGAGAGGTCCATCCCCATGCTGGAGGACGTGCGGGGCGCGTGCGAGATACTGGGATTCGATCCCCTGTATGTCGCCAACGAAGGGCGGTTCATCGGTATCCTTCCCCGGGGGGAGGCCGGAAAGGTTCTGCGGCGGATGCGGGAGCACCCGCTGGGCCAGGACGCCTGCATCATCGGAACCGTGAAAGAGGGGAATCCGGGACTGGTGACTTTGCGCAGCAGAATCGGAGCGACGCGCGTCGTGGACATGCTCAGCGGGGAACAACTCCCCCGCATCTGCTGATTCCGCCTGGCGGGATTAAGGTGACAGGCGCCATAACCTCGAAATTCCGACTGGTGGAATTCAGGTGACTGGCACCGAAAATAGGGGGACGCAAGTGGCGATTGCGCGGCGGTTGCAGGAAATCCGGGAAGGTTTCCAGCCTGCTTTCTGGGTCGCCAACGTCACCGAGCTTTTCGAGCGCCTGTCCTATTACGGCGTCAATGCCGTCCTCGCCATCTACCTTCACGAGACGCTCCGGTTTTCCCAGCAGCAGACCGGCGAACTGATCGGCTTTTTCGGCGGCGTGGTGTGGTTCCTGCCCATCATCGGCGGAACGCTGGCCGATCGGATGGGATTTCGCAGGTCGCTGGCGGGGGCTTACCTCGTTCTGGCCCTGGGCTATTTCCTGCTCGGGTCGCTCTCGTCCTCCTGGATGGAGCCGCTGAGGGACGCGCTGCCGCTGGCCGTGGTCGTGCAGCTGATCCTGTGCGTGCCCGCACTGGGGCCGGCCATCGTGAAGCCCTGCGTGGTCGGGACCACGGCGCGGGCCGCGAACGAAAATGTCCGATCGCTGGGGTATTCGATCTATTACACGCTAGTGAACATCGGCGGGACGCTGGGGCCGATCATGGCCTTTGCCGTCCGCCGCACGATCGGCATCGAGAATGTTTTCCGGGTGTCCGCATTCTGCGTGCTGCTGATGTTTTTCGGAACACTACTATTTTATAAGGAACCCGACCGGCTCCTCGAAAAGCAGGTGGCAAGCTTCGCCCAGGCGTTCAAGAACATGTTCGTCGTGCTGAGAAACGTGCGCTTCATGGCCTTCCTCGTGATTTTTTCGGGATTTTGGGTCATGTTCTGGCAGGAATTCATCGCCCTGCCGCTTTTCATCCGGGGATACGTGAACCCGAACGCCGACGTGGACCTTTTGACCACGGTCGATCCCCTGTCGGTCATCCTCTTTCAGATCCTGATCAGCTACTGCACGCGCAAGGTGCGGCCCTTTGCCGCCATGATCGCCGGGATCCTGATCGCGAGCCTTTCGTGGCTGATCCTGGCCGTATGCGACCTGAGCGTTCAAATCAACGCGACCCTGAAACTCGGCCCCTGGGAGCTGCCGGTCCAGGGGCTGCCGGTGTACGCCGTCGCGGCCCTGTTCGTGCTGGCGGTGGGCGAGATGGTCCAGTCGCCCCGCTATTACGAATATGTCTCCCGGCTCGCCCCCCCGGGCCAGCAGGGCACCTTCATGGGGTATTCTTTTCTGCCGATCGCCATAGGCTTCGTCGTCGCGGGCAGGATCGGCGGCCGTCTCGTGGACTATTTCGGCGAAGTCGTGCACCGGCCGAACCGGCTGTGGTACGTGATTGCGGGAATCGGCGTGGCAACCACGCTGCTGATGTGGGTCTACGACAAGGTGGCGAAGCCCGCGGACACGCCCGGGGATGGATCCTCCCGGACATAAATGGGAGAAGGAGAAACGCATGCGCTTTTGCATCGAGCAGGAGATTTTCCGGATGTTCCCCGATTTCTGCCGCGGCGTCGTGACCGCCTCCGGGATCGACAACATGCGTCCCTGTCCCGAGCTCGAGGAACTCCTCCGCGCCCAGGCGCTGCATATGCGGCAGGACCCCGCGATGGATCTGGCGGCGCACCCGCGTCTCGTCGCCTGGAAGGAAGCCTACCGGCGTTTCGGGTCCAATCCCAACAAGTTCA
>CAZTHE010000234.1:0-3775 GCA_964613495.1 uncultured Acidobacteriota bacterium
TTAGAAGCTTCATGAACAAGGCGACTTAAACGGCGGCCGGCTCTTTTATCCCCGGTGGACGATACTGGACTTCAGGAATGGAGCCTTGCAGCGGATAAAACAAAGGCGCTTTTTCAGAACAGGCGCACCCATCCATGGATTCCCGGCAAACTCCGGCTTCCGATAATACTTATGTAAACTTCCTTGGTATTTCTGTCGGGATCTTACTATGGATCGGATCTAAAAACGGGGGGATTTTGCGGTCCTTCGCCTGTCCGGCTTGCAGCCGGCGGTTTCCCCGGGTGCGGCTAGCATCATAAAGCGGAACACTGCCGCTGAAGATGGTTTTTAGATGCACGCCGGCCCACGGCATTTCCCTATCAATGCGAGGTTTGGCTGCGACCCGGCCGCGCCAGGCTCTCCACGTCCTGAAAGCTCTGCCGGGCCAGCGCGGCAGCATCCTGAGGACCTCCGCGGAACGGGCGGAGCCGGAAGCTGTAACGATAATTGGCATCCAGCAGCCGGTACTTATCGATGGTCTGCGCGCCCCAGGAGTTGTTCCCGCCGACACCCATCTGGCGGAAGTCCAGGTTCAACGACACCAGGTCTCGGGCCTTGATGTCGTTGACGTGCCGGTTCACGGCTTCATGCCGGGCGGCGTACCCGGCCTGCGGGTGATCGAAATCTTCGATAGTATTATGATGCGCGCTCACGCTGAGGAGCGGCATCCCCACTGCCAGCAGCCCGATGCCGTCGCCGTCGGTCAGCGCCACCCAGCGCACGTCGGTTTTGTTGCCGTTCTCCTGCGGCCGCACATACGGGACATACTGCTGCGCCACCGTTCCCGAGTAGAGTCCCACATCCGCGGCGGTGTTGCGGTCCCAGTAGTTCTCGAACGGGCCGCGGCCATACCAGGTCATATTCTCGAAGGCGCGAGGCAGTTCGAGGTTCATGCCGAAGCGCGGCAGTTCCGGCAATTGGGCCGAGGCTTTTTGGAATTCGTTATCGACCAGGATGTCGCCGCTTCCAAGCACGGTGAAACTGCTGGTGTAGCCCGCCGCCCGTTTGCCGGCAGTGTCGTTGACGGCATACTCGAAACGGACCCGCACCGCCTGGTCGCTGACACGCGTGACGGTTGCGTTCGTGAGTTTGGTTCGAGGGCCGATGTTCTTCCAGACCGCGGCCCGTCGCGGCAGGCTGTTGCCCCAGTCGTTGTCCGTGGCCGCGCGCCACAAATTGAGCTCCGGCGCTTTCCGGATCAGCTCGGCGCCGCGGTACTGAAGAGAGACGAGCGCACCCCTGGCTACATCGAAACGGGCCGCAAAATCGGGGCCGGAAACGGTCGCCACGCCGGCCTTCTGGACCAGTTTGACCCGCGGCGGCGACACCGGGGCGATGGCGGCCGGCCGGCTGCTCAGCGGCAATTGGAACTGTTCGCTCGCGACTTCGTGACCGGCTGGAATCAGCCGGCTCGCCCGTTTTTGCTTCACACTGAGGCTGAGGAAATATTCCACTCCCGGCTGCGGCTGCGGAAGGGAATAGCCGAGATTTACCGTGGTACCCTCTCCGGGCGGGGCATTGAAATCGGCCGCTTGCCCGGAACTCACGACCACGCCGTCGGCCAGGATCTTCCAGTCCAGAAAATAGGAATTCAGATCGGTGAAGCTGTAGTCGTTCCTGATCCGGACGCGGCCGCTCGCCAGATCTTCGGGCTCGAAGAAGACATAGCGATATACTTTCTTGACCTCGTACAGGGCGGGTTTGGGGGTTGCATCGGGCCAGACAAGCCCGTTGATCATGAAATTGGCGTCACTCGGGGTGCCCGGCGGACCATAATCGCCTCCATAGGCCCAAAAGGTCTCACCGTTTTCGGCCTTCTTTACGATCCCCTGGTCTTTCCAATCCCAGATGTATCCGCCGATCAGACGGGGATACCTGCGGACAAGATCCCAGTATTCCTGCAGGTTTCCCGTCGAATTGCCCATCGAGTGGGCGTATTCGATGAGGACGAAAGGCCGCGTCTCGCCGGGCTGGGTGGAAAGCTCGACGGTACCCTCGAGCGAAGGATACATGCGGCTCACAAAATCGGCGTACTCGTAGTCGAGCGGGCGGTCGCCGCGTCCGCCGGCGGCGCCGGCATAATGGATGGGCCGGGTCGGATCCAGGTCGCGAATATAGCCGGCCATGGCCGCGTGGTTCGGGCCCGTACCCGATTCGTTGCCAAGCGACCAGATGATGACCGACGGGTGGTTCTTGTCGCGCTCGACCATGCGCAGGCCCCGCTCCAGGAAGGCGTTGGCCCACTCCTGCTGGTTTGAAAACCAGCCGCCGAGCGCATGAGTCTCGAGATCGGCCTCGTCCATGACATAAATTCCGTACCGGTCGCAAAGCTCGTAGAACTCGGGTGCGTTGGGATAGTGAGAGGTGCGAACTGCATTCAGGTTGAATTGCTGCATGACCCGTATGTCGCGCAGCATGACTTCTTCCGGCACCGCCTTCCCCTCGCGTTCGTCATGATCGTGGCGGTTCACTCCCCGGATCAGGACAGGCCTGCCGTTCACCCAGAGCCGGCCATCCGCCACCTTTACGTTGCGGAACCCGATGTTCGTCCCCACCGCCTCAACGGTTTTTCCGTCCCCATCCTTCAGCGTCAGAACGAGCCGGTATAGATACGGCGTCTCATTGCTCCACTTTTGCGCATTCGGCACCTCCAGCGTTATCAGCGAAAAGGGCACCGTGCCGTGGATGGGATAGCTTTCGCGAATGATGCGCCGCAGGTCGATCGATGCGGGTTTCGCGAGCACCGGCTGCATCTTCTCGTCATAGAGCCGGGCTTCCACGAGCCAGTTGTCGACGGTCTGTCCCGAGTAGTTCCGAATTTCCGGACGGATCTCCACTTTGCCATGCTGATAATTCCGGTCGAGCGAAGGCCGGGCGAAGAAATCGAAAATCTGGACGCGTGGCCGCGCAACCAGGTAGACATCGCGGTGAATCCCGCTCAACCTCCAGTGGTCCTGGTCCTCGAGGTAGCTTCCGTCCGGCCAGCGAAGCACCTGGACAGCCAGGGTGTTCTCGCCGGCAGAAAGAAAGGGCGTGATGTCGAACTCGGCGGGAAGTGCCATGTCCTCGCTGTAACCCACGCGCCGGCCGTTGACCCAGACAAAAAATGCCGAACTGACGCCGCCAAAATGAAGCGTCACCTGCCGGTCCTTCCACTCGGCGGGAACCGCAAAAGTGCGCAGATAGGACCCGACCGGGTTATCCTCGACAGGCGCCAAAGGGGGCCGCACGGGCGAAAACGGGTACTTGGTGTTGGTATAGATCGGGATTCCGAAGCCCTGAAGCTCCCAGTTCGACGGCACCTGGATGCTGCTCCAGCCTTGCGTGTTCGCGTCCGGCAGGAAAAAGTTCTGAGGAGCCGAAGCGATGTTGGGAGCGTACTGAAATTTCCAGGTGCCGTTCAGCGAGCGGACCCACGGCGATTGATTCTTGCCTCCGCGCAGCGCGCCCTCCGCGTCCGGGAAGGGGTAAAGAGTCGCGTGCGCACTCAGGCGATTGATCCCCACCACCTGCGGATTCTCCCAGGGCGGAGCCTCATCCTTGGGCCGGTTGTTCGTGAACTGAGCGGATCCCGCGATGGCACAGGCAAGCACCAGCACGGCCGCCGTAATGGCTGCAGCTTGGGTTTTGTACATGGCAAAGGCCTCCTTTTTCGATGTACTCACGATTCCGCGGTCTTAACCCGCATTATTCAGTGCTTCTGCTGCGGCGGATCCGGGCATGTCTGCGGCGTCCG
>CAZTHE010000235.1:0-3775 GCA_964613495.1 uncultured Acidobacteriota bacterium
CGTGTTAATCCGTGGCTGATTTCCGTGAAATCCGTGTTAATCCGTGGCTGATTTCTGTCATTCAGGCTGATCTTATTTATCTGGAATCAAAAAGCCCATGCTAGCCAAGAGAATCATCCCCTGCCTCGATGTCCGCGACGGAAGGGTCGTCAAAGGCACTCATTTCGTCAACCTGGTCGACGCGGGCGACCCCGTCGAAACGGCGGCCCGCTATGATGCCGCCAAGGCCGACGAGCTGGTTTTTCTGGACATTACCGCCTCTTCCGACCGCCGCAACATCGTGGCGCGGATGGTGCGCGCGGTCGCCGATACCGTATTCATTCCCTTCACGGTGGGCGGCGGGCTGCGTACGCTCGAAGACATCCAGGCCATTCTCCGCGCGGGTGCCGACAAGGTATCGCTGAACACTTCCGCAATCGAGGACCCGGGACTGATCGGCGAATCCTCCAAAGTGTTCGGTTCCCAGTGCATCGTCGTGGCGATAGACGCGAGGCGCGTCCGGCCGTGGGACCCGGAGCACCCGCGCTGGGAGGTCACCACCCATGGCGGGCGGGTCACGCGCGACCTCGAGGCGGTGGCATGGGCGAAAGAGGCGGCCGGCCGGGGAGCCGGCGAAATCCTGCTGACGTCCATGGACCGGGACGGCACGCAGGCGGGGTACGACAACGTCCTGAACCGCAGGGTAGCCGACAGCGTCGGCATCCCGGTCATCGCGTCGGGCGGCTGCGGCTCGCTCGAGCATCTGGCCGACGCATTTATCGAGGGCAGGGCCAGCGCCGCCCTGGCCGCGTCCATCTTCCATTTCGGGCGCCACACCATCGCGGAAGCCAAAAGGTACCTGCAGGATCGGGGTATTCCCATGAGGCTGGACGAATAATCGCAACCATCAACACTTTGCCAGAGAACGGAATATGAAGAAGATCGACGAATTGAAATGGGGGTTCGCCGGGCTGATCCCGGCTGTCGTGCAGGACGCCGATTCGGGAGAGGTTCTGACCGTCGCCTACGTGAGCCGCGAAAGCCTCGCCAGGACGTTCGAGCTGAAGGAAACCGTGTTCTTCAGCCGCAGCCGCCAGTGCCTCTGGCACAAGGGCGAGACCTCCGGGAACACCCAGACGGTCGTCAGCGTCACCGCCGATTGCGATGCCGATGCCCTCGTCATCCGCGTCCGCCCCAAGGGGCCCGCATGCCACACGGGAGCCCGTTCCTGCTTCTTCGAAGAAGTGGAACCGTAACCCGCCCATTGATTCGAGATCGACGAGGCGGGATTGGAGAATGAAGCGATTCCATGGCCCTGTTTTATGCCTGTTCGTTCCCCTTTAGTAAGAATTCTTGCTTTTGCCGATGGCACCAAGTAAGCTCGGGCTGCAACCATGGATATGGCTGGGGATGCAATACAGTATGTCCCGGAGACGTCCGCGAATCCGACCGGAGTGTTAGGGCAGGGTATGGTTCTGCGCGCCGGAAGCGGACGCGTTTAGGGAGAGTGCCGACGGACGGGGGATGCCATGCGGGAAGTCATGGGGGTCGTGCTGAGCGGAGGGGAAGGACAGCGCCTGTATCCACTCACGAAATATCGCAGCAAGCCGGCCGTGCCGCTGGGCGGGAAGTACCGCCTGATCGACATCCCGCTGAGCAATTGCCTCAATTCCCAGATCAACAAGGTCTTCGTCCTGACCCAGTTCAATTCGGCTTCGCTCAACAAGCACATCGTCCAGACCTACAAGTTCGACATGTTCAGCGGCGGGTTCGTGGACATCCTCGCGGCGGAGCAAACCCCGGACAACACGGACTGGTTCCAGGGGACCGCGGACGCGGTCCGTAAGAGCCTCAAGCACATCGCGCCCTATGCCGACGTGGAGTACATCATCGTCCTTTCGGGCGACCAGTTGTACCAGATGGATTTCCGCACCATGATCGATTTCCACGTCCAGACCGGGGCGGACATCACCGTCGCCGCGCTTCCCGTCACCGCCGAGTCGGCCGGCAGCCTCGGGATCATGAAGATCCGGTCCGAGGGCCGGGTGACGGCGTTCCGCGAAAAGCCCGGCGCGGGCCAGTTGCCCGAGGTGCGTTTTGCGCAGCATCCCGACGGGCGGGACTTTCTCGCCAGCATGGGGATCTACGTGTTCCGCAAGCAGTTCCTGATCGACCTGCTGACCGAATCCGACGCGATGGATTTCGGACGCGACGTCCTCCCCCGGTCCGTGGATAAACACAAGGTATCGGCTTACATTTATGACGGGTACTGGGAGGATGTCGGGACGATCCGGTCGTTTTACGAGGCGAATCTCGCGCTGACGGCGACGGCGCCCAACTTCAACTTCTACGACTTCAACTCCCCGATCTATACGCACCCCAGGAATCTTCCCGGCTCCAAACTCAACAGCTGCAGCATTCACCAGTCCATCCTTTCCGAGGGCTGCATCCTCACCGGGTGCGACGTCATCCACTCCATCATCGGTCTCCGCAGCCGGATCGGAAGCGGCACCACCATCAAGCACTCGATGATCATGGGGGCGGACCGCTTCGAAACGATCGAGCAGCTGGAGTCGAACACGCAGGGCGGGCTGCCGCACATGGGGATCGGGAACCACTGCACCATCATCAACGCCATCATCGACAAGGACGTCCGGATCGGCGACAACGTGGCGATCATCAACGCCCACAACCTTCAGCAGAAGGACGACGAGAATTACCACATCCGGGACGGCATCATCGTGATCCCCAAGGGCGCGCTTATCCGGAACGGCACGGTGATCTGAGACGGATCCGATGAGCGAACTGCTGGCGGGCGCCCATATGTCCATCGCGGGAGGCATGCACCTCGCCTTCGAGCGCGCCGCACGGGTCCGCTCGAACGCGCTCCAGATTTTCCTCAAGAGCAGCAACCAGTGGAAGGCGAAATTCCTCACGGAGGAAGACCGGGAGCTTTTCCGCGAAGCCCACCGGGCCAGCGGCATCCGCGCGCTGCTCGCGCACGACAGCTATCTCATCAACCTCGCGTCGCCCGACCGCGCGCTCTACCGCAAGTCTCTCGATGCCTTCATCGAAGAGCTGAAGCGCGCGAACTCCCTGGGGGTCCCCTGGCTGGTCCTGCACCCCGGCGCTCACACGGGATCCGGGGTCCGGGCGGGCATTGCCCGGGTGGCCCGCGCTCTTCGCCACGCCCTGGAATCCGTCGGGCCGCCGGTCGGCGTCCTTTTGGAGAATACGGCCGGGCAGGGCACCAGCCTCGGCCGCACATTCGACGAGCTGGCGGACATACTGGAACAGCTGGGCAGCCCGGACCGCGCCGGCGTGTGCCTGGATACCTGCCACGCATTTGCGGCCGGATACGACCTGCGCACGCCCGAGGCCTACGCCGGAACCATGCGGGAATTCGGCGGGAAGATCGGGCTGGGGAGGATCCGGGCGTTTCACGTCAACGACAGCATCAGGGATCTCGGCAGCCGCGTGGATCGCCACACGCATATCGGCAAGGGGAACATCGGGTTGGAGGGTTTCCGCTGCCTGGTCAACGACATACGTTTTATCGCGGTCCCCAAGATCCTCGAGACGCCGAAGGGCACGGGATTCCGCGAGGACCGGCGCAACCTCGCCACGCTTCGAAAGCTGATGGAATGATGCGGGATCCGGACGCGGCAGTGCCGCACCTTCGGCGCTCTCATTCACCCCACCGCCTATCCCGACCTGACGGTCGGGCCTTTTCCCGGCCTTACGAGGCTGTCCAACGGTTAAATTTTATAAAATTTCTCTTGACTATGGATATTCA
>CAZTHE010000236.1:0-3770 GCA_964613495.1 uncultured Acidobacteriota bacterium
CTGTGCCCGCAGTACAACACCAACCGTATGATCCGCGAGTACACGGAGCGGTTCTACCTGCCGGCCCACGATAACCACCGGCGGCTGAGCGCCGAAGGCGCGGCGCTCGCCAAAACCCATGCCGCACTCAAGAAGCGCATTCGGGCGGCGTGGTCCGCCGTCCGGATCGAGATGATCGATTCCAGGCTTCCCGCGGAAATTCACGCCGGGGAAAACATCCACTTCTCCGCACGCGTCTACCCCGGAGTCCTCGCGCCGGAAGACGTGCGGGTGGAACTCTTCGCGGGGCCGTTGAATGCCCACGACGAAATCACGCAACCCGTGGTCACCGAGATGAAATTCGTCCGGCAGGAAAACGGCGCCTGCATCTTCGAGGTGGACACCGTTCCCTGCTGCGGCAGCGGCCACCACGGATACACCGCGCGCGCCCTTCCGCGCCACCCGGATCCCGACCACCCGTATGCCTTCAACCTGATCACGTGGGCGAAATGAGGAAAACGTGTAGGGTTTGAAGGTTGAAAGGTTGAAAGGTTCTGTGGGTCGGCCGGTGGGGATTTAGGGCGGCAAGGGGTGGATGAACGGGCTGGAGCAGCTCCGCGCCACACGGAGGATCGTTTCGGATCCGCCACGAATTGCACGAAGCTGCAACAACGTTGATGGCCGAAAGGACGACACGGGAGGGATCAGATCAGTTCGGTGCGCCAGAGGTCGTGGAGGTGGATGACGCCGACCACCTTGCGGCCGGAGTCGACCACGACGAGGCTCGTGATCCGCATCGCCTCCATCTGCGACAGCGCCGACGCCGTGAGCGCGTCCGGCGCGACGGTTTTTGGATTGCGCGTCATCGCCTGGCCGGCGGACAGGCGCAGCGGATCGCCCGACTTTTGAAGCAGACGGCGCAGGTCGCCGTCGGAGATGATGCCGCACAGGACGCCCTGCCCGTCCGTGACCACCGTCATCCCCAGGCTCTTGCGCGACATCTCGTAGATGACGTCTGGCATCGGCGTGGATTCCAGGACACGCGGGATCGCATCGCCGCGATGCATCAGCTCGTCGACGCGCATCAGCTTTTTGCCGATGCTGCCGCCGGGGTGGAAGGACGCGAAGGCTTCCTTCCCGAATCCCTTCCGCTGCATCAGCGCCATCGCCAGTGCGTCCCCCATCGCCAGCGCCGCCGTGGTGCTGGTCGTCGGCGCCAGGCCCAGCGGGCAGGCCTCTTCCGGCACGCTGACGTCCAGGAAGACATCCGCGGCCCGGGCGAGCGTCGAACCGCGCTCCCCCGCCATGGCGACGACCGCGAGTCCGAGCCGCTTGGCCACGTTCACCAGCTGCAGGATCTCGGCCGTCTCGCCGCTCTTGGAAACGGCGAGGACCATGTCGCGGCCCGTCATCAGCCCGCAGTCTCCGTGCAGGGCGTCGGAGGCATGCATGAAGATCGCCGGCGAACCGGTGCTGCTGAGGGTCGCGGCGATCTTCTTGCAGATGATGCCCGACTTGCCCAGCCCGGTCACCACAATCTTTCCGGAACAGGCCGCGGCCAGCTCCAGCGCGCGCAGGAAGGGTTCGCCCATGCGCCCGGCCAGATCGCGTATGGCGTCGGCCTCGGCTTCGAGGACGCGCTTCGCCGTCTCCAGGGAGGCCCCGGGGTCCCGGTCGTTCATGGCGTCCTCCGCACCGCGCCGCGCACGCGGAGAAGGTCCTCCACCAGCCGCGGGAATTTCTTCAGTTCCAGCGCGTTCGCCCCGTCCGACAGCGCCTTGGACGGGTCGTCGTGCACCTCGAAGAAAAATCCGTCCACTCCCGCCGCGGCGCCGGCCCGCGCCAGGACCGGGATGTACTGCGGGCTCCCGCCCGATTTGCCGCCCTGCCCCCCGGGCGACTGCACGCTGTGCGTCACGTCGAAAACCACCGGTTGCCCGAACGACCGCATCACGGCGAACGAGCGGAAGTCCACGACGAGGTTGTTGTACCCGAACGAAGTCCCCCGTTCCGTCACGAGGAGGTTGCGGTTCCCCGTCGCGCGCGCCTTCTCCACGACCTTTCCCATCTCCTGGGGGGACAGGAACTGTCCCTTCTTCAGGTTGACGCAGCGCCCCGTGGCCGCGGCCGCCTGCACGAGGTCGGTCTGGCGGCAGAGGAAGGCGGGGATCTGGATCACGTCGACCACGCCGGCCACGGCGGCGACCTGCGACGTTTCGTGCACGTCGCTCAACACCGGGAGGCCGCTCGCGTCCCTCGCCTTCTCCAGGATGCGCAGCCCCTCGTGGATCCCCGGACCGCGGTAGGAATCGACCGACGTCCGGTTGGCCTTGTCGAAGGAGGCTTTGAAGATCAGGGGCACTCTCAGCCGCCCGGCGTAAACCGCCAGCCGCTCGGCCATTTTCAGGCAGTGAGTTTCGCTTTCGATGACGCAGGGGCCGGCGATGAAGAAGAGCCGGGACGGCACTCCCAGCTTCAGCGGTCCGACTCGTACGAAAGCCATAGGGTTCCCTCCGCGCGATCAGGCCTCGGTCACGCCCTTGGGCATCCGCACCGCCGCCGGTTCCGTCGCGCCGTTGCGCGCCAGCCTGTTGCGGTAAGACGCCTGGATGAAACTCGCGAACAGCGGGTGCGGCTGCATGGGTTTCGATTTGAATTCCGGGTGGAACTGGCAGCCCAGGTACCACGGGTGGTCCGGCAGTTCGGCGATTTCCACGAAGTTCCCGTCGGGCGAATTTCCCGAGAACCTCATGCCGTTACCGCAGAGGATCTTCTCGTACTCGCGGTTGAACTCGTAGCGATGCCGGTGCCGCTCGGAGATTTCCTTTTTGCCGTACACCCGGAACGCGAGCGAATCGGGATCCAGGACGCACGGGTAGGCGCCCAGGCGCATGTTGCCGCCCATGATGTCCGTCCCCAACAGCTCGCGCAGCATGTAGAACACGCGGTGCGGCGCCGCCGGGTCGAACTCGGAACTGTCGGCCTCGAGGCCGCAGACGTTGCGCGCATACTCGATCACGGCGCACTCCATCCCCAGGCAGATGCCGAAATAGGGCGCCTTCCGCGTGCGGGCGTAGTGCGCCGCCCGGATCATGCCGTCGATGCCCCGCTTCCCGAAGCCGCCGGGCACCAGGATGCCGTCGTACGGGCCCAGCTGTTCGTCCAGCGTCGCGTCCAGCAGTCCCTCGGATTCCACCCATTCGAGCTCGACGCGGAGCTGGCCGGCCAGGCCGCCGTGGTACAGGGCCTCGTTCAGGCTCTTGTAGGAATCCTCGTATTCGACGTATTTCCCGACGATGCCGATCCGCACCGTGTCGACCGGATTCCGGGCTTTGCGGATCATGGCCTCCCAGTGGCTCATGTCCGCGGGGCGCTTCGGGAGCGCCAGGTACTCGACGACGGCGTCGTCCAGCCCCTCCCCGTGATAGATGAGGGGCACTTCGTAGATGTTGCCCACGTCCAGCGCCGTGATGACGTCCTTTTCGGAGACGTTGCAGAACAGGGCGATCTTCCCCTTGATGTCGGCGTCGAGGAACCGGTCGGTGCGGCAGAGCAGGAGGTCGGGCTGGATGCCGATGGAGCGCAGTTCCTTCACGCTGTGCTGGGTCGGCTTGGTCTTCAGCTCGCCGGAAGTGCCGATGAACGGCACCAGGGTCAGGTGCACGAAGACGGAGTTTTCGCGGCCCACCTCGTTGCGCATCTGGCGGATGGCTTCCAGGAACGGCTGGCTCTCGATGTCGCCCACCGTCCCCCCGATCTCGACGATGGCCACGTCCACGTCCCGCGCGACG
>CAZTHE010000237.1:0-3721 GCA_964613495.1 uncultured Acidobacteriota bacterium
TCCGGGAGAAGGCTATACCACTGCCGGGCCTTCCTCGTCGGGGACCACTGGCGCGCCGGGGAGTCGGGGATGCGGTTCGCCCTCCTGATGGAGCGGGGTTTGCCCGACAAGGCGCGCGGCGAGCGTCGCGGCAGGCTGCCGGCAGGAATGCACGAAGACCCGTTCAGCTTCACGCCCGATCCCCGTTTTTACCAGCAGGTGCGGGCGCAGGGAGACGTCCTGGCGTCGCTGCGCAGCCTGGTGCTGGAGCGCCGGGGCGTCGCCGTCGTCCTCGGACAGGCCGGGATGGGAAAAACGGCCCTGATCGGGTACCTCATGGAAAGCCTGAAAGACCGGACCGATTTCGCCTCGATCCCCGGGTCGTTCGAAAGCCAGTCGGAATTGGTGCGCTCGGTAATGGCCGTCCTGGGTCTGAAGAGAATCAGCCGGAACCTCGGGGAAAACCTGCGGCTTTTCGAGGAATGGCTGATCGAGAGAAACCGGGCCGGTCAGCACGTCGTGGTCGTGTGCGACAACGCGCAGGACGTGGACGCCGGAACGATTCGGAGCCTGTGCGAGCTGTCGGATCTGGGGGGCTGGCGGCGGAAGCTCCTGCAGGTCGTTCTGGCCGGACGCCAGGAACTGGCTGTGAGGCTGCGCGATCCCCGCCTGGCGGCCGTCGCCGTGAAAATCAACGTCTTCTGCCGGTTGAACGTGTTGGACCAGGCCGAGGTGCAGAGCTACGTGCTGCACCGCCTGCGGATCGCCGGGTGCAACCGGACGCTTTTCAGCGCGGCGGCGCTCGCCGGCATTGCGACGTATTCGCGCGGCGTTCCCCTCAACGTCAATATGATCTGCCGCCATTGCCTGTCGATCGCCGCCGGCAACGGCCTCGCGGTCGTCGACGAGCGGACCGTCGCGGATTCCGCGTACGACCTCGTTCTCAGGAAATACCCCGCGAGCCTCTGCGGCGAAGAGACTGCGGATTCGGACGCGGATGGCGGAGCCGGGGCGGGCCGGCGCCGTGACCGGCGGGGATTGAAGCTCATTAAGGGCAGTTGATAGTTGGTAGTGGGTAGTTGTTAGTGGATTTTTGTTTCCCCGATGCGGCGGCCGACACTTGCCTGATCCCGGATCTGCCACGAATGGCACGAATTCACGAATGTTCCAACGTTCCAACCTTCAAACGTTCTAACGCAAAATGCGGCGGGCCTCGACGACCTCGGGGGCGCCGGGATCCGCCTTGCCCCAGTCCGAGAGAAACGCCTCGATTTCCTCTCCGGCCGCCTCTTCGTCGCCGTTCTGCCTGAGCAGCTTCGCAAGGTGGAAGCGGGCGAGGCCGTAGTGCGGATTGTATATGAGGGCGTCGCGGTAGGACTGCTCGGCCTCGGGCAGCCTGCGGATCTTTTCGTATATCAGCCCGATCTCGTCGAAGAAAAAGGCCTGGTCGTAAGGCGTGCTCCAGTATCCGAGCTTGGACCGGATCCACTTGAGATCGTTGAGAGCCGCCGCGGCTTCCTTGACCCTCCCCTCCTCGGCCAGGATCCGCGCCTGCAGGTGCAGGCAGTACTTGTAGGCGGGCTTGTAGTTCATCGAAGAGATCGAATTGGCCTGCAGCAGGTTGCGCAGGTGCGCCAGCGTCCGGCGGGCCGCAGGCAGGTCTTTCCGTTCGAGTTCGATCAGGCCCCGGAGCCAGATCAGCTCGTCGTACGGCGCGTCGGCCTGCGCGGCGCCGATGATGTCCAGTCCCTCGCCGCAGACGGCGGCCGCCCGGTCCAGTTCCCCCTGCCGGAAATGCAGGAAGGCGAGCGCGGCGATGTACTGGGCGCGCACGGTCAGGTCCGGGACATTCAGGTACGAATTCAGGTCCGCCGCGGCCGCCCGGTTGCGCCCGCCCAGCATCTTGATGAAGGCGAGCATGCGGCTCGCGTAGTAGATCTGGGGATCCATCTGCATCGCCCGGGTCTTCATCTCCTCGGCCCTGGCGTAATTGCCGCCCTGCATATACGCGTCTCCGAGACTGTCGTATGCGTTCGCCGAGGGGTCCAGCTCGAGGTATCGGCGGGCGGCCAGAAGCGCCTGCGCGTGGTCGCCCCTCCAGGAATAGCAGTAGGCGAGGTGGTTGTAGGCGAGGGCGTACCGGCCGTCCAGGCTCAGCGCGTCCTGGTACTTGAGGATGGCTTCTTCGACGTCGGCGGTGTGAAAATACGATTCGGCCAGCTCGTACAGGTTTTCCTTCCGGTAGGGCTGCAGCCCGATGAGCTTCTGCAGGTGGACGCGCTCCTCGAACGGCATGCCGAAAACGCGCGCCAGGAAGGCCTCGACGCGCAGCTGGTCCACCTGGGTCAGGGCGGACTCCTGTTTGCGCGCCGCCAGGATTTCCGACTGCGCGGCGTCCCACTGGTTCTGGAAGACGCGGACCTCTCCGAGCATCAGGCGCGCCAGGGCGAGGTTCGGGTCGATCTCCAGGGCCGAGCGGAGCTCGAGTTCCGCCGCGTTCAGGTCGAGACGCTCCCAGGCTTTCGCCCCGCTGAAATAGTGCCGCAGCGCGTCCCACCGCGGCGAGAGGAGCTGCACGGCCGTGCGGTAATCCGGCGGCCGCGTTCCGAGGTGCCGGTCGGCGATCTGCGGGTCGTAGCGGCGCAGCGTGGACAGGGCGAGTGCGTCGATCCCGTTGTTCAAGAGTCCGTCGACCCCGCGGAACCGCGCCGGGGGCGGCGTCTGCTTCCTGCCGCGGACGACGTAGCTCAGCTTGACTTCCAGGCGCCCGAGCGAGTCGATGACCTGGCCGGACACCAGCACCGCGGGCTCGCGGATTTCCCGCTGCGGAAGCGTCAGGCGCTGCGGCAGGGAAGGACGTGCGCCCTTGGACTGCTCCGCGTCACGGCGCGCCCTTTCGAGCGTCAGCAGGTGGCCGAATTCCTGCCGGTCGACGACGGTGACGTCGGGAAACTGCGACAGGGTCCTTTTCAGGGCAAAGGCTACGAGCTGGGCGTCGACCGATTCCGACCCTCCGCTGAAGTCTTCGAACGTGATGCACGGAAGATACTCCCTGGGCGGCAGGAAAAAGTAAAGCGCGGCGGTCGCAAGGAGCGCCAGCGCGCAGGCTGAGGCCAGGATTCGCCCTTTGCGCCCGCGGGGCAGCGGCAGCCTGCGCAGCAAGCCGCGAACGCGGCCGTCGTCCGCATCGGCCCCCCGTTCGGTTTCCGTGCCGCCCGTTGCGCCGCCTGGTTTGGCCGGCGGCTGCGGCCGGTGCGCTTCTCCGGCGATGCCGCGGCGAAGCTCCAGGTCGCGCTTCAGACGCTTCAGGTCTGCGCACAGGTCGGCGGCCGTCTGGTGCCTGAGCTCGCGGTCCTTCTCGAGCAGTTTCCCGATGATGTCGTCCAGCCGCCGGGGAATCTCGGGATTCAGTTCGGACGGGGGTGCGGGTATCTTCGTCAGGATTTCCTGGAAAAGGACAGGCTGCGTCTTCCCGGTAAAAGGCTGCAGGCCGGTGGACATCTGGTACAGGACGGTCCCGAGCGAAAACAGGTCGGTCCGGGCGTCCAGGTCCTCTCCCAGCGCCTGCTCCGGCGACATGTAGGGCAGGGTGCCCAGCGTCGTGAGCGGCGAGCTGACATATTCCTCGGGAATCGCGGTCTGCGCCGGAGAGGCCGCGTCCGGCGGGGGGACGGCGGCGGCGGTTCGTGCGGCCGCCAGTTTCGCCAGGCCGAAATCCAGGACCTTGACCAGGCCGCGCTGC
>CAZTHE010000238.1:0-1791 GCA_964613495.1 uncultured Acidobacteriota bacterium
CCGGGTTCAGGGAAGCCGATCACATCATCGAGTTCGATTGGGCACACTCCCGCACGGCTTCCCACATACCGAACCCGAACGGCAGCGTCTCCTGGTGGGCGCAGGACCCGTGGGGAGCCGAAGGGCATACGCTTTATATTGAAGGCATCTCGCCCACCTGGGGCGCCTTCCAGCTGCTCCCGCTCTACAACCTATCTTTCGACAAGCTCCACCGCAGCACGCTGTTCCAGGGGGGCAAATACTGCGACTGGATCATCCGGCGCTCCCAGCTGATCACCCCGCTGCTTGCCCGAAGGACGGGAAAGCCCGTCCGGTGCGTCAACGACCGGCAAAACGACTACTATCCCGCAAACCCGCAGCGCTATTCCCACGCGAAAATCGGGTTCAGGAAGGACGGGACGATCACGGCCGTCGAGGAAAGCACCATCGGGGACGAGGGAGCCCCGGAGGAGCAGCTTTCCTTCATGGGCGGGTTCGAGGCCAGGTTCAGCCCGTTCAACACCACCCGGTGCCTCAACCAGAAAAGCCGGTACCAGGGGGTGTTTACCAATTCGGGCCGCAACACGCTGAGCCAGACGTCGCCGTTCAACTGGGACGTCATGACGATCGCGGAACAGCTCGTGGCGGAAAAGCTCAACATGGACCCGACCGACGTCGCCCTCAGGAACGTCCACGGCCCGTCGTCGCAGACCGATCCCGGAATCCCGCCCGGCCTTCAGATGTGCATCGAGAAGGGCAGGAAGGCCATGAACTGGAACTGGCATCCCGCCGGGACCCGGAGACTCCCGGACGGCCGGATGCACGGCCTCAGCTTCCGCTACGCCCTGTCGCCGCGGCACGCCCAGCAACCATACACGGCAACGGTCACCATTCAGGCCGACAACAAGGTGTACGTGCCGCTCAAGGGCCCCTGGTGCGGCGTGTATTCGGCCGACGCCTGCGCCCTCGTGGTCGCCGAAGAGCTGGGCGCGCGGGTCGAGGACGTAGTTCTCCTGTACGACAGCAAGGCGCTGTTCACGCCCGTGGGCGGAGGCAGCGACGGCACGACCGCGTCCGCCTGGGTCGTGAAGGAGGCGGCCGTGGCATGCAGGAAACTGCTCCTGGAACTGGCCGCGCCGAAGTTCAACGCCCGGCCCGAGGACCTGGACACGAAGGACACCATGGTGTTTCTGAAGTCGGATCCGGGCAAGGCCTATCCGTTCGGGAAATTCATCGCGGACGAGGGATTCGGCGACCACGACCTGGATATCGCGGCCACTTACTTCGGCAGGCCGCCGGTCACCACGTGGATGCAGGGAGGAAAAATCCTCGACGTCATGAACGCCAGCTTCTGCGAGGTGGCGGTGGACCCGGAAACCGGCGGCGTGGAAGTCACGAAATTCGTGGTCGTCTGCGACCCGGGCAAGGTGCTCCGGATGACGTCGTTCGAGGGCCAGCTGCACCAGGCGATGTTCTTCAGCCAGGGCGGCCTGTCGGAGGAGTTTGTCTACGACAAGGCGACGGGTGTGAAGCTCAGCACGAACATGTTCGAGTACAAGAAACCCACGATCGTGGATTTCGGGCCGATCGAGACCTATGCGGTGGAAACGCGGTCGGGAAACGCCTGCTACGGC
Organism: uncultured Acidobacteriota bacterium; assembly: GCA_964613495.1. Classification (GTDB taxonomy): domain Bacteria; phylum Acidobacteriota; class UBA6911; order UBA6911; family UBA6911; genus UBA6911. The sequence continues at coordinate 1,614 of CAZTHE010000238.1, forward strand.
GCTTCGGGCATCAGCCACTGCATGGCGGCGCCGCTGCTGCCCGTGTGCGCCGTGGCCAACGCCATAGGAAAGTGGATCGCTCCGCCCGCCACCCCCGACAAGGTGCTTCGGGCCCTGGGCAAGGGCTAGTCCGCCCGCGACCCCGTCTGCCGCGAATCCCGCGAAGCGGTCTCGCGAA
>CAZTHE010000238.1:1891-3717 GCA_964613495.1 uncultured Acidobacteriota bacterium
GGCTAGTCCGCCCGCGACCCCGTCTGCCGCGAATCCCGCGAAGCGGTCTCGCGAAATTCGCGGCCGTTCTTCAGGGGATCGAGTCCAGTATGGCGGTGAGCGGCGAAATCGGGATATCTCCGGATTTGCCCCACTGCTTCGTCGTATAGGTAGCGGGCGAGGCGCTGGAGCGTATGTACCAGACCCCGCTGGCCGGGCGCCAGACGGCGATGTCGCTCCTCGCGTCCCCGTCATAATCCCCCGTAACCGGGATATCCCCGTTCGTGCCCCAACCGGTGGCCGTATAACCCGCGGCGCCGCTTGGGCGGATGTACCAGACGCCGGTCGCCGGTCGCCAGACGGCGATGTCGGTCTTTCCGTCCCCGTCATAGTCTCCGGGAACGGGAATGTCCGAAGCGGTTCCCCACTGGATGCTGGTATAGCTTCCCGGGACACTGCTCTTGCGCACGTACCAGACGCCGGTTCCGGGGCGGCGGACGGCCAGGTCTGTCTTGCTGTCCCCGTCGTAATCGCCCGGGACCGGAATGTCCCCGTTCATGCCCCAGGCGGTGGCCGTATAGGTTGCCGGCAATGTGGTGGGCTTGACGTACCAGACGCCGGTCGGACGCCAGACGGCACGGTCTGCTTTCCCGTCCCCGTCGTAATCGCCGGGGGCCGGGATGTCCGAGGCGACTCCCCAGGCATTCGCGGTGTAGGACCCGGAACTGCCGCTGGGCCGCACGTACCAGACGCCGGCGCTCGGCCGCCAGACGGCGACGTCGCTTCTGCCGTCGCCGTCGTAGTCCGCGGACACCGGTTTGTCGCTCGCGATGCCCCAGCCCGTGCTCGTGTAGTTCGCCGGCGCGGCGCTCGGGATGGTGTACCAGACGCCCGTTGCCGGCCGCCAGACGGTGAGGTCCGCCCTGCCGTCGCCATCCATATCGACTCCCGCATAGGGGCACGAGGTCTGGGTGTCCGACCAGTAGGCGCCGTTCTTCAGGTCGACGAACGCTTCCACCACCGGATCCGTGGCTTTGAGGCCGCAATTGAATGCAAGCCCCAGGCCGCCCCCATCCTGCAAGTTTTCGAGGTAGGTGATTTCGTAGGGCACTTCACCCGACAGGTGATTCCTGGATATGTCCAGCCGTGTCGCCATTGTCAGATTTCCCAACTCGGGCGGAATCGAGCCGGTCAGGCGATTGCCAGAGAGAAAGACCATCTGAAGGTTGACCAGGTTGCCGAACGTGGCGGGAATGGGCCCCGTCAACCTGTTCTCATTGAGAAAAAGAAGCTCCAGGTTGTCCAGGTTGCCGAGTTCCGGCGGGATCGGGCCGGTCAGTTGATTTTCATTCAGATAGAGATAGACAAGGTTCGTGAGGTTGCCGAGTGAGGGCGGGATCTGTCCGGTCAGCTGATTTTCATAAATATCGAAACCCGTCAGGCTGGCCATGTTGCCGAGTTCCGGCGGGATCGGGCCGGTCAGCTGATTCGTGTGAAGAATGAGGGTTTGCGCGTGAGTCAATGCCCCGAGCTCCGGTGGGACGCCGCCCGTCAGCTGGTTATTGCTGAGATTGAGCCCCAGCAGGTCGGGCAGGTTGCCGAGTTCGGGCGGGATAGCGCCGGTCAACTGGTTGTGCGCGAGGATGAGATACTGCAGCCGGGGCATGCCGCCCAGCCCGGGCGGGATCGTGCCGGTCAGCTGGTTGCCGTTGAGGCCGAGAAGATAAAGGTTGGCCAGGTTGGCCAGTTCGGGAGGAATCGAGCCGGTCAATTGATTGCCTGCAAGAACGAGATATTTGAGATTGGCGAGGCTGCCCAATTCGGGAGGGTTCGTTCCGGCCAGCTGA
>CAZTHE010000239.1:0-3671 GCA_964613495.1 uncultured Acidobacteriota bacterium
CGTGTGGGGACCGACGCCGTAGCGTTTCTGCAGGTAGAGGGCGTGGGCGACGAGGCCCAGCACCTCGAACCGCCAGTCGTAGAGGCCGAAGAGGACGCCGAGGCCGACGTCGTCGCATCCCGCCTCCAGCGCACGGCTCAGGCCGTCGAGGCGGTGGGCATAATCGCCCTTCCGGGTGCGCGGCGCGTGGCACGCGGCATACGTCGCGTGGTGATACGTCTCCTGGAAGATCTGGTAGGTGCCGATGCCGGCCGCCTTCACGGTCCGGTACCCCTCGTGATCCAGGGGCGCCGCGTTGATGTTGACCCGCCGGATCTCGCCATGGCCGCTGCGCGTCGAATAAACGGTGCGCACGCTTTCGGCGATGAAGTCCGCGTCATACATCGGGTGCTCGCCGAACACGAGGATCAGGCGCTTCTGGCCCGAAGCCTCGAGCTTGAGGACCTGCTCGCGCAACTCCTCGAAGGTCAGGGTCCGCCGAACGGAGAGCCTGTTGCTGCTCCGGAAGCCGCAATACGAACAGTCGTTGACGCAGTGGTTCCCCACGTACAGCGGGGCGAAAAGGACGATCCGGTTTCCGTACACGGTCTCCTTCAGCCGCTGCGCGGTATGGAAGACGCTGTCGAGCAGTTCCGGATCGTCCGTCCGGAGCACTGCGGCCGTTTCCTCGACGGTGAGCGGCTCTTTCGCCAGGCTCTTGGCGACGATGTCCTGAACGCGGCCGCGCTCCGGCGCCGGGCCGCGCAGCAATTCCGTGAAACGGTCGTCGTCGATGAAGTCGACGGCGCCCCGGCTCAGTTCCATCGTGCTTAATCCGGACATGATTCACCTCCCTGCATGCAATGCCTTGCGGCGGACTTCGTAATTCGGCGAACTCCCGGCACCTTCCGCCGCGGTCCTGCCCGACTCCGACAACAGGGTCTCGATCCGTTCCACCTGAGACGGTCCGGATTCCCCGATCCCCTCTTTGTCGGGATAGATCTCGTAGAGGCGGCGATACCGGGGCGGCGTCAGGTTCACCATGATCACGTTGGCGCCGCAACGCAGGCCCATCCGGGAACCGCTCTCGCGGCTGAGGGTGGCCAGCGCCGTTGTGGACGGGATGTTCGTGTCCGGGCACACCAGGCGCGTGAGGGCCATCACCTTGCAGGCGTCCAGGACGCCGTTCGGCATCTGGTCCGCGGCGGCGCCGCGCGAGTCCCGGCCGAGGTATTCCAGGCCGGAGGGCGTTTCCTCGTGGGGCACGAACGGGCCGCAGCCGATCATATCCAGGTCGAGCCGCGCAAACCATTCGAGATCGTCGGCGACGCTCTCCCGGGTCTGCCCCGGGATCCCGATCAGGATGCCGCTGCCCGTCTCGTAGCCGAGCGCCCGGATCCGCGGAAGCAGGTCCAGGCGGTGCGGTCCCGGTCTCGAACCAGCGGGGTGGATCTTCCGCCACAGCGCCCGGTCCGAGGTCTCGAACCGCAGGTAATAGCGGTCGGCGCCCGCGTCGCGCCACCCGGCCAGTTCGTCTTCGCCGCGCTCGCCGCAGCTCAGCGTAACGGCGAGGGGCGTTTCGCGCTTGACGGTCCGGACGACGCCGGCCAGCCAGGCGGCATCCAGCCCCGGGTCCTCCCCCGACTGCAGTACGATCGTCCCGTAGCCGCGCCGCACGGCTTCTCCGGCGGCGTCGAGGATTTCCTCCCGCGTCATGCGGTACCGGGTGATCGATTTCCGGCTGCCGCGCAGCCCGCAATAATGGCAGTCGCTCCGGCAGTAGCTGGAGAACTCGATCAGGCCCCGCAGATGCACGGCGTCCCCCACGGCCTTCCGGCGGGTTTCGTCGGCAAGCGCCCAGAGGGTCTCCAGACGGCCGGAGTCCTCCTCCCGCAGCCATGCGAGAATTTCGCTTCTGTTCATTACGCGGCCTTGGCGTTTCTGCGGAGCGTCACGGCAAACGTGCTGCCGACATCCGGCCTGCTCTTCACGGTGACTTCCCCGCCGTAGAGCGTGACGATTTTTTTCAGCGTGGACAGGCCCAGCCCGCTTCCGAGGATGTTGCGGGTCTTTTCGTTCTTGATCCTGGAGAAGTCGCTGAAGAGGCGCTGGGTTTCTTCCTGGGTCATGCCGATCCCGGAGTCTTCGACCTGGACCCTCACCTCGTCGCCCGATTCCGTAACGGTGACCGCAACGCGGCCCTGATCCCGGTTATATTTTACCGCGTTGGAAACGAGGTTGTTGAAGATCATCTCGATCTCGGTCCGGTCCGCGTCGAGAACGACGCCGGCCGGCACATCCAGCTGCAGGGAGATGTTCCGGCGTTCCATCTCCGCCCGAACGTTTTCTACCGACTGGCGGGCTACTTCGAGGAGATCGACGGACGTCAGCGTGCGATGCCGCTGTCCCGATTCGATGGAGGTAAGATCCAGGAGGTCCGAGATCAGTTTCCGCATCCCCTCGATCCGGATCAGGCAGCGGTCGACCATCCGGTCGTAATCCTGAAGCTGGTCGCCCACCGCGCGCTCCTGGATCATCCGGAGGTATCCCTCGATGGCAGAGATGGGGGCCTTCATCTCGTGGGCGAGAACCGAAATGAACTGGAAGCGCACCTGCCGCTTTTCCTCGGCCAGCCTCCGGGCCTGGCGCTGCAGGATGAGGTGGCGCGCCGCCTTGCGCACGGCGCCGCGGAGCTCTTCCGGGGTGAACGGCTTGGCCAGAAAATCGTAGGCGCCGCGGCGCGTGGCGGTTACCGCGGTGTCCAGCGAGGCGTACGCCGTGATCATGATGACGAGGAGGTCCAGTCCGCTCTTGCCGAGGCCGTCCAGGATGTCCAGACCGGTCGTATCCGGCAGCTTGTGGTCGAGAACCAGGATATCGGTCGGGCCTTCCTGCATCCTCTCTTCCAGTTCCTTGCCGCTGCCCGCCGTCCGGATATCGAAGCGGACCTCTCCGTTGATGTCGGGCAGACTGACGGTGATATCCCGCAGCGCCCTTTCGGCGCCCCGACGCATACCGGGCTCGTCATCCACGATCAGGATGTTGAGGATATCCAAGTCTTCCGCCTTTCCTATGCCTGGGTTCCCTTCAGGAGCTTCTCCGCCTCGTCGGCCAGGACGCGCGGGTTGACCGGCTTCTCCATGAACTTGCTGACCGGGAGCCAGGTCTCGTCGGGCTGGAACGTGTACCCGAGCCGCATCTCCTTGCTGATGCCCGTCAGCATGATCATCGGCATCGCGGGGTACAGGGCGTGCAGCCGGCGGGCCAGTTCGAATCCCGCGGTCTTGTCTTCCATCATGACGTCGAGCACGGCGAGGTCGGGCGGTTCGGATTGCGCGATCTTCTGCGCTTCCGCCGAAGAATAGGCCACCAGGACGGTGTGGCCCCGCTGGGCAAGCACGGTCCGGTTCATTTCGATAAGGTCCTGGTCGTCGTCCACCAACAGTATCTGGGCCATGGCAGTTTCCTTTCCCACGTTTTGACGGATCTACTCTTCCGGAGCTTTCCGGGGGAGTTTCACCGTGAATTGAGTTCCCGTCGCTCCCGCGGCGGGATCGTTGTTGGACACCAGCGTGATGTCGCCCCGGTGCATCTTGACGATGCCGTAGGTAACGGCAAGCCCGAGTCCGGTGCCCTTTCCTATCTGCTTGGTCGTGAAAAACGGCTCAAAAATCTTGCCCTGGTTTTCCTTG
>CAZTHE010000240.1:0-3613 GCA_964613495.1 uncultured Acidobacteriota bacterium
CGCCAACGACGCCAGATCGGCCGCCACCCTGCTGATGATCGAAAAGCTCGAGGAGATCGTCGCCCGGCAGGTAGAGGCGATCAAGAACCTCAAAATCGACAAGATCACGGTCTGGGACGGCGGCGGCGCCGGCGGAAGTTCGTCGACGGCCGGCTTCATCTCGAGCCTGATCAAGTCGCTCCCGCCGCTGCACGAGGTGGCGCGGATGGCGGGAGTGGAGCTGCCGGACTACCTGGGGCACGTAGCCCGGGGAAAGGCGCCCGCGCCCAAGCCCCCCGCGGCCGAATCCTAGCCGGCTCGCGTCATGAAGCTTCTGCTGCGGCGGCGGATCCGGCATGCGTGTTTTGATTCCAGTTCGGAGATTACGAGGCGTACTCATGAAAAGGTTGCCGATTGCCATCGCAATGATCGCCCTATTCCAGGTAGCCGCGGTCGCTCAAATGGAAACCACCCGGATCGAGGGGAAAGAAGTCGCCGGAAACGAGGATGTCGTCTTTCGTCAGATTGATGAACATACCTGGGCGGGCACCGGTCATCCCATGTACAACGAGAGCCTCTACCTTGTGGAAGGCAATTCCAGGGCAGTGCTGATCGACGCAGGCACGAAGATTGCGGATTTGGACAAGATCGTCGCCTCGATCACAAAGAAACCGGTCACGCTGGCAGCCACTCACGCCCATCCCGACCACACTGGATCTGCCATTCACTATTTCCCGGAACTGTTGATCGCTCCCGGAGATGCCGCCTCGCAATTCCTGGCGGGTTACAAGGGCAAGGTCACGGTATTGAATGACAGCGAGGCGATCGACCTGGGTGGAAGGTCTCTGGAAGTCATTTTCACGCCCGGACATACGCCTGGATCAACGACCTTCATCGACAGGAAAGCCGGGTATGGATTCAGCGGCGATTCGTTCGGCTCGGGGAACCTGCTTTTGTTCGGAGACTTCTCGACACTGCTGGCGACCTGCCGGAAGACCAGCGCGGTCATGGAGAAGTACGGGATCAAAATCCTTTATCCGGGGCACTATTTCGGCGGGAACGCAGAAACAAAACAGAGGATCGATGACGAAGCGGCGATCAGCATGGATGTTCTCGCGGGAAGAATTCGGGGCGAGGAAAATCCGAGCGGCACGATGGGACTGAACCGTACCGTAACGGCCCGGGGCGTCCGCATCAACTACGGCGACGCAAGCGTCAAATGAGATTGAGGAAATCGGCGGAATTCCACAGAGCCGGGCGCATGCCGGCGTCTGAAATCACCTGAAACGGCCCCCCGGTCATCCGCCGCAATGGACATTCTCAAGCCTTTGTGGGCAGGGCAGGCTTGTTCACGAACCAATCGATGAGCTGCCGCGCGATGCTCAGCCTGCCCGGGATTTCCGGCAACCGATCCCGGGTGTACCAGCCGGCCTCGGCGATTTCCTCTCCGTCGACCCGGATTTCTCCCGATGCATACTGCGCCGTGAATCCGACCATCAGGCTGTCGGGGAACGGCCAGGGTTGACTCCCGAAATAAGCGATGTCCTTTACGACGATGCCGGTTTCCTCCTCAACCTCTCGCAGGACGGCCTCTTCGAGGCTCTCCCCGGGCTCGACGAAGCCTGCGAGAACGCTGAAAAACGATCCGGGAAACCGCGTGGACCGCGCGAGGAGCAGCGCATCCCCCCTTTGCACCAGGACGATGATCGCGGGCGAAATGCGCGGAAATTCCAGCCTGCCGCATTCCGGGCATTCCCTGGCGCGCATGTCCGTTCGCTGTTTGAGGGGGCTGCGGCAGCGGCTGCAGAAGCGGCAGGTGCTCTCCCACTGGGCCAGATGCACGCCCAAAAGCGCAATTTCGTAGAGCCCGGGCTCGAGAATCCCGAAGAGAGACCGCAACTCCCGAAATCCGGCGCCGGCCGGGCTCTCGCCGGGGAGCGTCGCTTGCGCGGCGTAACAGGCCCGGCCCCGGAAATATCCGAGAAACAGGGGGTGCCCGACGTCCGCGCGGGAGGCCTGCAGTTCCCGCTCCGTCGGGACGACGGCGGTCCCATGGGAATCCCGGACGAGCAGCCGGTATCCCGAATAAACGAACCAGAATGATTCCGGACTCCGCACCGCGGGAGGCGCGAGTGAAGGTTTGAATTCGCTCAACATCCCCATAGGGTAAGCGACGAACGCCTCGCAGTCACGGCTTATTGCGCCGGGGAATCCGGGCCGGCCGGTTTCGAAAGGATTTTCACGGATGGAGTCGTCTTGGCCGGCGCTGACCGGCGCATTCGTGGTCCGCCCATGGTTTCGGCCGGCTCGGGCACAAATCCCCGGAAATTTTTGTTGACACGGAGGCCGCCCCGAATGCATACTAGTTTGCAGTACAAACCAGTATGCAATGGAGGCTTTATGGAATATCCGGATTTGAGCGAAGTGGAGGGGCGGTCCAGGCGCTACTGGACCGAGGACGGGATCCCCGAAATCGTCATGGGCGCCATCTGGATGATCTGGGGCGCAAGCTTTCTTTTGCAGGACGCCATTCCCCGGGATTCCCGGTTCGCGGATGTCGGCGGGTGGCTCCTGCTGATCGCGATGGTGGCAACCGCTTTTGCCGGTAACTGGGTCATCAAGGTGCTCAAGAACAAGTACACGTTCCCGCGCGGCGGGTATGTGAAATTCAGCCCCCCGCCGCGGTCCCAGCGAATCCTCACCATGATCGCGGCGGCCCTGACCGCGGTGGTTCTGTCCGTGCTGTCTGTTTTTGCGTTCCAAGGGCGTTTCGATGCCAACATCCTTTCCCCCGCGTTCGGCGCCGTCATGGCCCTGGGCTTTCTCTTGGGGTCCAGGCAGCCCGGCATGCGGCATTTCGTCTGGTTTTCCCTGATTTCGCTGGTCCTGGGAGCGGTGCTGTATCCGCTGAAGCTCGGCTGGATGGCCCTGCCGTGGATCTTTATCGTCATGGACGTGCCCTCTATCGTCTCGGGCGTCTGCCGGTTCAGGACCTACGTCCGCAACGTTCCGGTCCAGGGAGGAGATGAGTCGTGAGCGAACTCGATCGGGTCATTCACGAACCGGCGCGGCTGCTGATCGTGGCCCTGCTGCACGGCGTCAGGGAAGCGGACTTCCTCTACCTGCTGCGCGAAAGCGAGCTGACCAAAGGCAATCTATCGAGCCATCTGGCGAAACTGGAGCAGGCGGGCTATGTCGAGATCGAAAAGACGTACCGGGGCAAACTGCCGCTTACGATCGTGCGGCTCTCCAGGGCGGGGCGGTCGGCGTTCGAGACCTATCGGAAAAGCCTGTCCGGGCTGCTGGGCAAGGCAAAATAGAGCCGCGGGAGGCGTCTCCCCGGTTGGTCCCATCGCGGGAGTGCGCGGCGGCGCCGGGCGCCGCCGCCGCCCGGCTTGTTGCCGCCTTCGGAGAGAGGGAGTTACTTGAAGTATATTTTGTTCTGCTTCCTGATTTCGTCCATGATGCAGTCGTTGACTCCGGGGAAGATGCTGCCTTCCCCCCCGTAGGTCAGGCAGGGGATGAACATGCCCCCCTCATGGTACTCCTTGCACGCGCGGGCCACTTCCGTGCGCACGATCTCCTCGGTCCAGTCCTCGCGGTCGACGATGGAGGCGTCGATCCCCCCCATGAG
>CAZTHE010000241.1:0-3608 GCA_964613495.1 uncultured Acidobacteriota bacterium
ATTTCAGGTCTTTTTGCAAGCTTTCGTGAATAATTCACGCTGGTTTAAGGTCTAGAGGGCCGGAGGATTTCCCGATGAACAAACAGGTTGGCGTTCTCACCGCGGGCGGAGACAGCCCCGGGCTCAATGCGGTCCTCCGCGGCATCGGCAAGGCGGCGCAGGAGCATTACCGGATGGAGCTGATCGGGTTCCGCGACGGGTTTCGCGGCCTGATGGAAAACCGCACCATGGATCTCGACGAACGGGCGCTCTCGGGCATCCTGACGCTGGGCGGCACCATCCTGGGGACCAGCCGGGACAAGCCCCACCGCATGCTCGTCGGCGGCAAGTACATGGACATGACCGACGCCATCGTCGACAACTACCACCGGAACCACCTGGACGTCCTGGTGTGCATCGGGGGCGGCGGCACGCAGAAGAACGCCTACCGGTTGATGCAGAAGGGCCTGAACATCATCACGCTGCCGAAGACGATCGACAACGACGTGGTGGGAACGGACGTGTCGTTCGGGTTCAACACGGCGCTGGGAATCGCCACCGAGGCCATCGACCGGCTTCACAGCACGGCCCACAGCCACCACCGCATCGTCCTGGTCGAGGCGATGGGTCACCGCGCGGGGTGGCTCGCGCTCGGCGCCGGCGTGGCCGGGGGCGCCGACGTCATCCTGATCCCGGAAATCCCCTACAGCGTGGAGAAGGTCGCGAAGGCGATCCTCGGCCGGAACCGCGGCGGCAAGCATTTCAGCATCGTCGCCGTCGCCGAGGGCGCGATGCCCGCGGAGACGGTCGTGGATGCACGGAAGCGGGAAAAGAAAAAGGCCGCGAAAAAGCCGCGGCCGTCCGGCAGAAAGGCGAAGGAGCAATCGATGCTGTCGGACTGGGCGCACGGGGGGAACACGCTGCACCTGGCGCATCAGCTGGAAGCGCTGACCCGGCTGGAATCGCGGGTGACCATCCTGGGGTACCTGCAGCGGGGCGGGACCCCGTCGGCCTACGACCGCATTCTAGCCACGCGGCTGGGGACGGCGTGCGCGACCCTGATCCAGGAGGGCGTCTACGGGGTCATGCTCGCGGCGCGGGGCGACAAGGCCGAACCCGTCCCGCTCGAGGAGGTGGTCGGCAAGATCAAGACGGTTCCGCTCGATCACCCCTGGATCGACAGCGCGCGCCGCGTCGGCACCAGCCTGGGCGACTGAGACCGGGCAAAAATCGGCCGCCGCGAATTTCGCGAGACCGGCAAATCTGCTATACTGCGTTTTTCCTGACGTGCGCCCATAGCTCAGGTGGATAGAGCATCTGCCTTCTAAGCAGAGGGTCGCAGGTTCGAGTCCTGCTGGGCGTACCACCTAACCTGTTCATAATTCCTCACTTAGCGATTTTGAAATTTCTGGATTTCGGGGTTTTTGGCCTGTCTTTGCCCGTGTCTTTGTCCAAAAATGAAAGAGTAGGGGTATATTGGCAGCCGTGTTTCTGCTGCTAGCACGGGCCATACATTTGGATCGGAAGAGAGTAACGTCATAGAACCGGACTTCGTGGGATTTGGTGGGACAAATGCAGAAAGTTAGCAGGCGGCAAAAGATACTCGCCAGCACACTTGCAGTTGGTAATGTGATCATTATCATCTGCATTATGCTCTGGTTTCCAGCCGTCGGGTTCGACCCTTTTAATTTTGTGCATGTCAGGTTTGTTGTCGCGGCGGAAATAATCTCCATTATTATACTGGCGATTCTAATCGTTGGCATCGTGCGCCGTAGCGGCAATTGGGTGATCTGGGTGTCTGAAATATTGCAGGTACTTCAGTTGCCGTTGGCAATACGCGCAGTCCCCTTCTGGCCCGGTGGTGACGATGGGTCGAAAATAGGGTGGCAGTTATTTGTAACACCTATAATGTTTTTGATTGCTCTTTATGGTTTGTTCTGTTGTGTTTTGAGCTTTCAAGGGCGAAGACCTGCTGATCTCTCGGCAAAACGTAGATAGCTGCGGGTTACTTCCCACATCGCGATTTCGTGGGAGTTTGGAGAGCGGGGCTCGAAAAGACCACTCTCTGGCCGTCACGGCGCAACCCATTCGGCGGCAAAGAAAAGGATGCTACGCTGACTATTTAAACTTGACGGGGCCGAGGTAGCAGTCGAGCCAGTCGAGGGTCTCGCGGATCACTTTGCCGCGGAAAACCCATATGGTATGCCCGGAATCGAGAACAACCAGTTTTTTCCGATCAGCCGGCGTGCCGAGCCGCTTGAACATCTGTTCTGCTGAGGTCTCAAGCCGAAAATCAAAGTCGTACCGGCCGTTGATCATTAGGACTGGCGTTCTGACCCTCGGAGTGTAATTGAAGTCGTCGATTTCTGGGCTTCGCTGTACCATGAGATATCCACCGGAGTACAGCACGGCCGCGCTCAGCCGCGCTTCCATGGCGAGCATGATAGATGCCATCCGCGCGCCCCAACTTGAACCGGCATAGGCGATGCGCTTCCCGTCGATATCGGGTCGGCTCTCAAGGTAATCAACCGAGCGCCGGACTTCACTCACCCACCATGTCAAGCTCTCTCGTGATTGGTGTCCTATCGGAAGTCCCATGTTACGTTCGAAGGTGCCCTTATAGATTGGATAGAGCACTGCCCTTCCGCTCTGGATGATGAAATTTAGGTATTGACCGGATACCAGTGTGTCGGATTTTTGCATTTGAAGGGCATTGGCGCCTGGGAACCAGATGACGGTCTGGTATGGCGGCACGGCATTCTTGGGCAAAAAAAGATATGCAGGGAGGCGCTCTCCACCATAGCCCGCTGAGTAGGACACCTTAATAACCCTCTGGTTGTCCTGGCTCTGTTCCGATTCCACCTTGGCATCGAGCGCCCCCGTGTCTCTGGGATACATACTCTCAATAATCCGGAATGCCTCGTCCGAAGCCGGCTTTTCGCGTGAAAAATCCCGGAATGATTCCTTCAGGGCGCCCGCGTAACGCGCGGGCGGTGCTTTGCTGTTCTGATATTTAACGCAGCGGAAGCCGTTTTCCTGGGCACGGTCGAACGGAGAACGAGCCTCCGATTCCATTAGGAAGTAAGCGGGATCGTTCCACGCGCCACCGAGGCAGTATCTTTGCCCGTTGGTCTCGGTCCATACCCATTCGCGATGGTTGCCCGCCATATCAAAGACGCCGTGCAACGAGACACCGGGAGAGGCACCTACTGCCTGAGAACCTTTACCGGCAAAGTTGCTGAGCGGCACCATGGCGTAACCGCTCTGTACTCCCGAGGCATGGTACCAGTGATACAGTGTTGGCAGGCTCTTTCCGGCATATTCGGCGTATGCCGCCGCTTCGTGCCAACTCACGCCGCCCACCGGGAGATTATCCTGCCCTCCCCGATAGGTTCCCGCCTCCCAGGTTGCGGGACCGGGCCGTCCACTGGAGTCCACAAACCGCTTCATTGCTTCTTCCCAGGTCAGGCTGCGGCCATCCGCCCGAAAGGGATGTTGCCAGTACTCGCGTTTTTTATAGCCGCCAGCATCCACGAATTGTTTGTACTGCCGGTTTGTTACCTCAAATCGATCGATGCAAAACGTCTCCATTGGCCACGGCCCCAGCGGCTCAAATCCCGAGAGATCCG
>CAZTHE010000242.1:0-1006 GCA_964613495.1 uncultured Acidobacteriota bacterium
GACGATGCAGCCGAAGATCCAGGCGCCCACGATGGAGGTGGAGCCGGCAGCGAAGGACAGAGAGCTGGCGGTGGGCATGTAGTTAAACACCGCGTCAAAGCCCGCTTTCCGACCGATGGCGATGAAGCTGGCCACCGCCAAGACCACCAAGGCCGCCATCATGCGCCAGTTGCCCGACGGCACCTCGCAGCAGATCCCGGTCAACGTCAAGAAGGTTCTGAAGGGAGAATCGGAGGACATGCTGCTTACGCAGAACGACGTCGTCTTCGTCCCCGGCTCCACCACCAAAACCATCGGCAAGGGCATCATGAACAGCATAGGAAACGTTCTTGCCGCATTCATTTATGTCGGCGTGCAGTAGCCGCATGTTCACCGCAGGCATCCGGAATACCAGGCAGGACCGATGAACTCCCCGATTACGGCCGCGGATCCCGGTCTCATCCCGAGGACCGTGCGCAGGCACAGGCGGATGCCGAAGGGCATGATGGCGCCAGTCTGGATCGCGCTCGCCCTGGCCGGCATCGTAATGGTCCTGGGCCTGACCGTCGGGAATTACGACGCGTTCCTTAGGCTGCGCCAGGTCGGATTCCTGTTGTGCGCGGCCACGGGTTTCGTGTTCCTGCTGCCTTCGATGTATCTGAAGTTCCGGGGGCGGTTCGATTTCTTCCACCCCCTGGTCTACCCCGTCCTGACATATCTGTTCGTCGCGTTTTTTCTCGGGGGGCTGTCCCTCCTGTCCGGGCTCCACTATCCCTGGATCATGGATCTCGTCCCGGACCCGGATTACTACCTCTCCCTTTCGTTTCTATATGTCATCGTCGGTTTCGCGGCGATGATCATGGGTTTTTCCTTCCCCCTCGGAAGCACCGCCGGGAGGGCGTTGTCCCGGCGAATCCCCGATTGGAAATGGGACGAAAAGGAAGTGATGGTCCCCGGATTCCTTCTGCTGCTGATCGGGATGGGGATCGATTTTTGGGCTATCGCGGTCGGCGTCGCGGGCTATCAG
>CAZTHE010000242.1:1016-3584 GCA_964613495.1 uncultured Acidobacteriota bacterium
TCGAGGGGGGCATCGCCTATTCGCTGACCATCATCGGCAGCCTGGGGTCTTTCCTGCTCTGGTGGAGCTATTTCCGGCGGGGCGGGAAAACCCTCTCCATGAAACTGCTGGTCCTGGTCCTGGTCTCGCAGATCGTCCTGCGGTCGATCATCTCGGGATCCCGTGCCACGATCCTCATGGCCGTCATCGGTATCTTCGCCGCCTACTGGTTTTCCGGACGGCAGGTTCGGCGTAGCACGATCGCCGTGTTCGGTATCCTGGCCGTCCTGGCCGTCATCGTGGGATTCAACGTAGGCACGACTTACCGCGACCTGAAGGGATCCGAGGACTCGGTCGTGTCCCCCGGGGAAAGCCTCCGGTACGGCGTCGAATCGCTAAAACACCTCGGACAGCGGGACGCGGCGGAAAACCTCCAGGATTCCGTCAGCGTGGTGCTCCGCCGGTTCGATGCCATCAGCAGCTTCAGCGTAATCGTGGCCAATTACGAAAGGCTGGTGCCGCTGGAATCCCAATACGGCCTGGAAAACAGCATCTGGACATCCACGTGGACCTCCCTGATCCCGCGTTTTCTCTGGCAGGAGAAACCCACCATCTCCAATGCGCGTGCTTTCTCCTCTCTTTACTTCAATGTCGCGACCACCTCCTTCAGCATCACGGTGTTCGGGGATCTGCTGCGCAACTTCGGCCCGTTCGGAGTGCCGGCGGGAATGCTGGTACTGGGCATCCTGCTGCGCGTCCTGTATGCCGCGCTCATAGAGGCGAAATCGCGCTCGATCTGGTGTGCCGCAACCTATTTCCTCCTGCTTTCCAAGATCAACTATGAAAGCTTCTACGGCAACATCCTGCCGAATCAGATACGGCTGGCTTTCGCGCTGGCGCTCGGGGGGGCCGTCGTGCAGCTCTTCATAGCGAAGAAACGCAGGTCCAGTTCGGGGTATCTGGCGAATTGACTTTCCGGGTGGCCATGTTCGCGGTTTCCCCTGCCGTGTCGCGGGACTCCATCCGTCCGGGGCCGGCGGGTTCGTCTCCCGGCGGGGATTTACGGAAGGATGCGCATGCGGCGCTCGCCATGCGGTTCGGGGGGCACGCCGCGGGATTCCCCCCGGTCCGGCCGACGCGGCGTGCGTCGGGCCCTTTCCCGGTACCCCTATGAAGCCCCGGGACCCGGCAGTGGACACCGCGAAGGGGATACTGATCATCCTTGTCGTCCTCGGCCACTCGGGGTATACGCCGCTGGCCCGGTATATTTTCTGGTTTCACATGCCGGCATTCTTTCTCATCTCGGGCTATCTGTTCGATCCCGCGAATTCGGCGGGGAGCCTGGTGTCCTACGTCCGGCGCAAGGTGCGATCCTATGGACTGCTCTACGCCTCCTATTTCGTACTCTTCACGCTCCTGAGCTTTGCATGGATAGACCGGGGCGAATTCAGCCTCTTCAAGACGCTCCTGAAATTCGCAGTGGGAGGGCGGTATGTCGGCAGGGAACTGGGAGTCTTCTGGTTCATCAGCTGTTTGTGCTTTTCCCTCTGTGCGTTCGCCGCTCTGAAGGCACTGGTGCGTTCGCCGTGGGCCCGGCTCTTGGTTCTTACGTCCTGTTATCTGCTGGCCCACGTCGAATCCCGGTTGCTGGCCGAAGGGTATGCGATCCATGTGCCGCTCAACCTGGACGTCGCGCTGCTGGTGGTGGCATACATCGCAATGGGAGATCATTTCAGGGGGCGGGTGAGAAGCCTCCTGTCCGCGCGCTTCGCCCTTCCGGTCGTGTCCCTGATCCTTCTGGGTATCCTGGCGGCCGAAGGATGCGGCCTGTTCCGGTATTCGCTCAACATGAAATATGTGGTGTATCCCGGCGTCCCGCTGGACCTGGCGATTCCGTGCGTCTTCACCCTGTTTGTCCTGCAGTGCAGCCACCGGATCGCGAAGGCGCGGGGCTTCGGCTTCCTGCGCTGGTTCGGGTACTATTCCGTTTCCATAATGTTCTGGCACCTGGCCGTGCACGAGATGTACCTCCGGTTTTTCCCATACCACTGGGCCGTGTTTACGGTTATCGGGTCGGTGCTGCCCCTGCTGATCGCGGTTCTGTTCGATAAAAGCCGAGTCGCGCGCCTGTTGTTTCTGCGCGGCGCGGCGGGCTAGCGGCGGTACTCATGCCCATGCGCTTTACCATTCTCAGCTGCGTATTCTGGCCGGAACGGGTCGTTTCGGCCCGGACCAGTACGGACATCGCCCGCGCCCTCGCCAGGAGAGGCCACACGGTGACGGTGGTGACCGCATTCCCGAGCCGGGCCCAAGGGAACGGAGCCGAGGCGGCCCGGCGGGGATGGATCCGCCGGGAAGACCACCCCGAGGGCTTTGCGGTCGTGCGCTGCAATTCCTTCGTCTCCCGCCGCTCCAGCATGCCGAGCAGGTTTCTGGAAAACGTCTCCTTCGGCATTGTCTCCGGCCTGGTCGTCCTTCTTTCCGGAAAGCCGGATTTGATGTACGCCAACACCTGGCCCCTGTTTGCGGCCGGCATCGCATCGACGGTCGCGCGCAAAGCATCTATCCGCCGTTCCGCCTCCAGGCCAA
>CAZTHE010000243.1:0-3576 GCA_964613495.1 uncultured Acidobacteriota bacterium
CCTCGCCTGTTTCGAAGGAAGGGATTACTGCGTCCCGGACGACATCAAACACCTGGTGCTGCCCGTCCTGGCCCACCGTGTCATCGTCAGTTCCAAATACTCTTCCCCACACAAGCGCAGCGAAGAGGCGGAGGCTATCCTTGCCGAGATACTCCGAAGCATCGAAGTCCCCCTCTGATCCCGAAACCGCCCCCCGCGAGCCGCAGGCGCCCGAAGGGGCGGTGAGGGAAAGACTGCTGCCGTTCTCCTTCCAGGTCACGCGCACCGGGTTTTTCTATATCCTCGGATCGATCCTCCTGTCCATGGCTGCGGTCCACTCGGGCAACAACCTGCTGTATATCCTGGTGGCGACGCTGCTGGCCGCCATCGTCGTATCGGGCGTCCTCGCGCGCATTTCCCTGAAGCAGGTCTCCCTGTCGCTGCAGCTGCCGGAGAACGTCTTCGTCGGCGAATCGGTCTCGATCAAGATCTCGCTCGGGAACCTGAAACGCCTGTTCCCTTCCTTCTCCATACTCGTCGAAAACCCGGATCTCCGGAGAGAAGGCCGGATCGGGTCCTTCCTGCAGAGGCGCGTGTTCCGCCGTCCGGAGCCGGCCACGGCCGACGCAGGCGCGGACTCGGCGCTGTTTCACAGGGCCGCCTACTTCCCGATGCTCCGCGCCGGAGAAAGCCGTTCGGAACTCGCGGCCCACACGTTTCCGCGGCGCGGCGTCTACCGCCTTCGCGGCTTCCGGATCTCCACCCGGTTCCCTTTCGGCCTGTTCCGCCGGGGAGAATTCGTCGCGGCGAGGGGGGAAATCCTCGTCTACCCGCTGATCCCCGAAATCTCTTCCTTCTTCCGCCTTCTTCCCTTTCTTCCGGGCCACCTCGAAGGGTCTCATGTGGGGCAGGGGGAAAACCTGTTTTCCATCCGGAAATACCAGGAGTCCGACAGCGCCCGGACCATCCACTGGAAGGCCACCGCGAAGACGGGCTCACTCATGGCGAGGGAATATGCGCGGGAAGAAGAAATCAAGCTGTGCCTGATCCTGGACACCCGCATTGTCCGCCTGCAGGACGAAGGCTCCGGCCCCGTCTTCGAAAAAGCCGTCTCTCTTGCCGCCGGCATCGCGGCGCATTTCCTCCGGGAAGGGGCCGGCATCGAGTTCCTGACGCCCCGGGAATATGTTCCGCGGGGGACGGGCATCGATCATCTGTACCGGATCCTGCGCCGCCTCGCCGTCGTTCAGGCGGAGGGATTGCGCTCGGAGCCGGCCGCGGACGCATGGGATCCGGCGGCATTTGGCGGGATCCGGGAGGGCCGGGCCCCGGGGCAGATCCTGTCGGACAAGGTCTTCAAAATCATCCTCAGTTCCAGGACCCGGGGCAGTTTTCCGTCGGCCGTCTGGCGGTCTTCCCACGTGATTTTTTTCGATCAGCTATGAGCTTCGAACGGTATTTTAAAATAACTTCCTATGCCCTGATCGGTTCCGGCTTCGCCGCCGCCGCGGCGAGCGGCGGCGGCAGCCCCGTGGTGGCCGCCCTGTTCGCGGCGGTCTTCATCGCCAGTTTCCGGATCGACACCGCCGCACTGCGGCGGCGCATCCCGGCCTGGTCACCGGAGGTCCTGGCGGCGCTCTACATCCCCTTCTTTTTCGTCGATGCGCGCTTCCTGTCGCGTTCCTTCGTGGCCGCGTGCGTTCACCTGCTGCTGTTTGCCGCCGCGATCAAGCTGTTGACGAGATCCGGGGACCGCGACACCGCGCAGCTCTACCTGGTCGGCTTTGCCCTGCTTCTCGCCGCGTCCGGCCTGACGGTTCACATCGTGTACGGCGCCTGCCTGCTGGTCTTCGTGGTGTCCGGAGTCGGGGCCCTGATCCTGTACGAAATGCGGCGCAGCCATTCGGCGATGGAAGGCGCGGCGGGCGCGCAGCCGCTCGTGCCGCCGAAGGACTCGCGCGGGACCGGGCTGGAACTGTTCACGCCCTTCCCTTCGGGGCTCTTCTTCGTCGCGACGCTCGGGATGGCGGCCCTGATCCTGGCGGTGTCGGTCCCGATTTTTCTTCTGCTGCCGCGCGCGGGCCCGGGACCGCAGCGGCGTCCCGCCGGGGCCACTCAGTTCATTTCGGGCTTCTCCGATCGCGTCGAGCTCGGCCAGATCGGGACGATCAAGCAATCCGACGCCGTGGTCATGCGCGTGAAGATTGCCCGGCCGCCGGAGTCCCTGACGCCGGACCTGAAGTGGCGGGGATTCGCGTTCGACCGTTTCGACGGCCGTGCGTGGGAAAGCACCGCCCGGGCGGCGAGTCCGGTCCCCACGCAGGGGCGATACTACAAACTCGAAAACCTCGCTCAGGGGACCGAGTGGCTGAACCAGACCTTCTTCGTCGAAGCGCTGTCCACGGACGTGGTCTTCGCGGCGCACAAGGCGCTGGCCGTGTCGCAGGAGGTGGGAGCCCTGAGGCGGGATTCCAACGAAAACCTGCGCACCGGCGAGCACCGGCACAAAAAACTGCGGTACTCGGCGATTTCGGACACGATACGCCCCGACCCCGGAAAGATATCGGATTTCATCCCGATCCCTCGGGAAATCCTCGACACCTGCCTGCAGCTGCCCGCCGCCGACCCGAGGATTCCGGAACTCGCGAAGCGCGCGGCCGGGACTGCCGCCGACCGCTTCTCCAAGGCCAGAAATGTCGAAGAGTACCTCCGGCGGAACTACGGCTACAGCCTGGTATTGCGGGGAACGCCGGACGGCCGGGACCCGCTGGCCGCATTCCTGTTCGACGTGCGCAGCGGCCACTGCGAATATTTCGCCTCGGCCATGGCGATCCTGCTGCGCCATCTCGGCATCCCCTCGCGGCTGGTGAACGGGTTCCGGGCGGGAGACTACAACGGCATCGGAGGCAACTGGACGGTCCGGCAATATCACGCACACAGCTGGGTGGAGGCCTATTTCCCGCCCTACGGCTGGGTCGAATTCGACCCGACCCCCGCGGAACCCGCGCATCAACGGTCCGAACTGGCGCGCTTCCTGTCCGACCTCGGCGAAACGATCGACCTGTGGTGGTGGGAGAGCGTCCTGAATTACGACACATCCAAGCAGATCCGCCTGTTGAATTCCATGAGCAGGGCGCTCGAGGCGCTCCGGCGCGGGGCGAAAGGGATGCTCGAGAATGCGGCGGAGCGCTTCCGGCGCATCCCGTCCCGGTTCGCCGCGCTGGCCGGCGCCGGCTCACCGGGAAAGGGATGGATCATCGCGGCTTCGATTTTGGGGGCCGCGTGCCTGCTGGGGATATGGATGAAACGCCGCCCCGTGGCCGCGCGGATACGGCGCGCATTTCTCGGCCGGGATGCCAAATCGGCAGCCGTCGGTTTTTACGCGGAGGCGCTGGAACTTCTGCGCAGTCGCGGGCTGAGGCGGGTGCGGGGACAGACGGCGATGGAGTTTGCCGCAAGCCTGGGCTCAAAACCCTGCGGCGGCCCGCTCCTGCGGCGTCGTTGCGTTGGTCTGGAGGAACGACAGGGTCCTCGTCGCGTCTGCGACCGCCCGCTGCTCGGCGGTGGTGACGGTGGAGACCGCCTGGGCGTCCGCAT
>CAZTHE010000244.1:0-524 GCA_964613495.1 uncultured Acidobacteriota bacterium
GATATGCGAAGCAGTGGGATACTATCCTTTGAATCGGAGATAGTGCCGGTGGCCAACCGCAAAGAAGGGCGAACGGGAGCCCTGAGCGACCGGGTCGCCGGGATCCTCATTCGAGGCAGCGCCTTCCTGGCCATCCTGTCGCTCATCCTCATCTTCATATTCATCGGGAAAGAAGCCCTTCCCATCTTCACCTCTGCGGAAATCCGGGAGGAAGCCGACATCGGGAGGCTCTTCATGCCCCAGTCGGCGCGGGAAGGAGCGACCGCCGAGCACACGTGGCAGCCGGTTTCGGAGACGCCGAAATACTCGCTGCTGCCGCTCCTTGCCGGGACGCTGAAGGTCACTATCATCGCCGTCATCATCGCGATTCCCCTGGCCGTGCTGGCCGCCCTCTACACGGCCGAATTCGCCCCTCCGTGGGCGCGCGAGGTGGTGAAGCCGGCCATCGAAATCCTGGCGGGGATCCCCAGCGTCGTCGTCGGCTTCTTCTGCCTCATGGTGCTGGCCGGCTGGCTGCAGAGCAC
>CAZTHE010000244.1:534-3562 GCA_964613495.1 uncultured Acidobacteriota bacterium
TTCGGGTGGACCTTCCGCCTGAACGCCGTGACCGCCGGGATCGGCCTGAGCCTGGCCGTCATCCCGATCGTCTACACCGTCTGCGAAGACGCGTTTTCTTCCGTCCCGCAGACGTTCCGGGAAGGCTCGATCGCCATGGGCGCGTCCTCCTGGCAGACCGCCTCGCGCGTCGTCCTGCCCGCCGGGATGCCCGGCGTCCTGGCCGCCTGCGTCCTCGGCTTCGGCCGCGCCATCGGCGAGACGATGATCGTCCTCATGGCGTCGGGCAACGCCGCCATCCTTTCGCTATCCCCCACGGACTCCATCCGGACCTTCTCCGCCACCATCGCGGCGGAGCTGGGGGAGGTCGTCGTCGGCAGCCCGCATTACCACGTGCTGTTTTTCATCGGGGCGTTCCTGTTCCTGATCACTTTCGCGATCAACCTGTTCGGCCACTGGTGGGTCGGGCGGCTCCAGAAGAAACTCCAGGGGGCATCGTAAGACCATGATCGAGCGAAACAAGCTGGTCGGCGGGCTCTTCCAGATCCTGTGCATCGCCGCCTGCGCAGTCATCATCGCGATGCTCGCCGTCATACTCGGCAACATCGTCATCCACGGCATCGGGTCCGTCACGCTGGATTTCCTGACGAAGGCTCCCGAATCGGGCATGACGGGCGGCGGGATATTCCCGGCCATTTTCGGGACATTCGCCCTCGTCGTCCTGATGACGGTCGCCGTGATTCCGCTCGGTGTGGCGACGGCGATCTACATGCACGAATATGCGCCCAGGCGCTCGCGCGTCGTCCACATGGTGCGCCTCGCGATCCAGAACCTGGCCGGAGTGCCGGCGATCGTGTTCGGGTTGTTCGGGCTGGGCTTTTTCATCGAGTTCGTCGGACGCGGCATCGACAAGGCGTTTTACGGCGGCAACCTGATCTTCGGTCAGCCGGCCATCGTCTGGGCGTCGCTGACGCTGGCGCTGCTGACCATGCCGACCGTCGTCGTGGCCACCGAAGAGGCGCTGCGCGCCATCCCGCAGAGCTACCGCGAGGTGGCCTATTCGCTCGGCGCGACCCGCTGGCAGGTCATCCGGCGCGTGGTGCTGCCGCAGGCCGTCGGCGGGATCCTCACGGGCGGCATTCTCGCCGTCAGCCGCGGATCGGGCGAAGTCGCGCCCGTCATGTTCACGGGCGCCGCGTATTTCCTGCCCGAACTGCCGAAGCGCCTGAGCGACCAGTTCATGGAACTCGGGTACCACGTCTACGTCATGACGACGCAATCGCCCGACGTGGAGGCGACCAAGCCGATTCTCTACGCGACCGTGCTCGTGCTGCTCGCGCTGACTTTCATGCTGAATTTCAGCGCGATCATGATACGGGCGCAGATCCGCAAGCGGCTGCGCTACGGGAGATGATCCTCATTCGCCCGGTACGGGCCCTCGCGCGTACCGGCGAATGACCTGTCGGGAATTTGGGGGTTATGGTGACTGTCACCGAAATTCAGGTCAGGGTCGAGAATCTGCAGGTCCGGGCAAATGGAACGGAGATCCTGAAAGGCATCAGCCTGGAGGCGCGCGGCAACGAAATCCTGTCGATCATCGGGCCCGCCGGCGCGGGCAAGACCACGTTTCTGCGCTGTTTGAACCGAATGGCGGAACTCGACCTCGACCTCCAAATTTCCGGCAACATAAGGCTCGACGGCCGGTCCATTTACGATTCCGACGTCGCGATGCTCCGCCGCCGGGTGGGCATGGTCTTCTCGGTCCCGGTGCCCCTGCCCATGAGCGTGTACGAGAACCTGGTCTTCGGCCTCCGGCTGGCCTCGGGGTCGCGAAGCGCCTACGACGAGCGCGTGGAAAAGGCGCTGCGCGCGGCCTACCTGTGGGACGAAATGAAGGACCGGCTGAACGAGCCGGCGCGCAACCTCTCGGGAGGCCAGCAGCAGCGCCTGTGCCTGGCGCGCACCCTGGCGCTCGAACCGCGCGTGCTGCTGCTCGACGAGCCGTGCTCGGGCCTCGACCCGATTTCGACCGCGCGGATCGAGGAGGCGCTGCGCAGCCTCAAGGAAAGCCTGGCCATCATCCTGGTCACCAACAACGTCAAGCAGGCGGCCCGGGCATCGGACAGGACCGCGTTCTTCCTGTTCGGCGAATTGATCGAATTGGAGCCGATCGACGTGCTGTTTACGACTCCGCGCGACCGGCGCACGGCGGACTACATTTCCGGAAGGTTCGGCTAAATATGGAGGAATTTCGGCGACAGTCACCTTAATTCCCAAATTATTGATAAATAATGCCTTATTAATTTTGGAGTTATGGTGACTGTCACCGAAATTCGGGACTATGACGGCGAAAATTGAGACGAAGGGGCTGAACCTCTGGTACGGGAACTTTCACGCGCTGATCGACGTGAACCTCGCCATCCGGCCGCAGGCGATCACGGCCATCATCGGTCCGTCCGGCTGCGGCAAATCGACGCTGCTGCGGGTCATCAACCGGATGAACGAGGTCATCCCGCACGTGAGGGTCACGGGCGACGTCCTGCTCGACGGGAAGTCTATTTATGACGGCCGCATCGATCTGCGGCAGCTGCGAAAGCGCCTCGGCATGGTGTTCCAGCGCCCCAACCCGTTTCCCCTTTCCGTTTTCGAAAACGTCGCCTACGGCCCCAAGATCCACAGCCTGGCCCGCGGCGAAGACCTGGCCGCGCGCGTCGAATTCAGCCTGCGCGCCACGGGGCTCTGGGACGCGCTGAAGGACAGGCTGAACGCCTCGGCGCTATCGCTCACGCCCGAGCAGCAGCAGCGCCTCTGCATCTCGCGCCTGGTCGCCGTCGAACCGGAAGTCCTCCTGATGGACGAGCCGGCGTCCGCGCTCGACCCGATCGCCACGGCGCGGATCGAGGAGCTGATGCTCGAGCTCAAGAGCCGCTACACGATCCTGATCGTCACGCACAACATGCAGCAGGCCGCCCGCATCTCCGACGACACCGCATTCATGCTTCTCGGGGAGCTCGTCGAATTCGGGGAAACACAGACCCTATTCACCAAA
>CAZTHE010000245.1:0-3527 GCA_964613495.1 uncultured Acidobacteriota bacterium
GTGAGGCTTCCGCCTTCCTCGATGTTCCGCGCGGCGCCGAAGAACCGCTTGGGCCGCTGCAGCGCGTTGCTGTCCACGCCGCCCGAGAGGACCTTGCCGCTCGGCGGCACGATCGTGTTGTAGGCGCGGGCCAGGCGCGTGATGCTGTCGAGCAGGATGACGACGTCCCGCTTGTGCTCCACGAAGCGCTTCGCCTTTTCCAGCACCATCTCGGCCACCTGGACGTGGCGCGCCGCCGGCTCGTCGAACGTGGAGCTGATCACCTCGCCCTTCACCGAGCGCTGCATGTCGGTCACTTCCTCGGGACGCTCGTCGATCAGCAGCACGATCAGGACGACTTCGGGGTGGTTCTTCGAAATGGCGTTCGCGATTGCCTGCAGCAGCATCGTCTTGCCCGTCCTCGGGGGCGACACGATCAGGCCGCGCTGCCCCTTGCCGATCGGGGCGAGCATGTCCATCACGCGGCCGGAGAGGTTGCCCGACACCGTCTCCAGCTTGAGCTGTTCATGGGGATACAGCGGCGTGAGGTTGTCGAACAGGATCTTGTCCTTCGCCACGTCCGGATGCTCGAAGTTGACCGCCTCGACCTTGATCAGGGCAAAATAGCGCTCGCCTTCCTTCGGGGGGCGGATCTGTCCGGAAACCGTGTCGCCGGTCTTCAGGTCGAACTTCCGTATCTGCGACGGCGAGACGTAGATGTCGTCGGGACCGGGAAGGTAGTTGTAGTCCGGGGCGCGCAGGAATCCGAATCCCTCGGGCAGCGTCTCCAGGACTCCCTCGGAAAAGATCAGGCCGCTCTGTTCGGTCTGGGCACGCAGTATCTCGAATATCAGCTCCTGCTTGCGCATCCCCGTGTACCCCGGGACGTTCAGGTTCTTGGCGATCTCCGCCAGGGCGGAGATGTTCATCTCCTTCAGCTCGAGGATATTCAGGTGGCCGTTCTCACGGCCGCCGTCCTTCCCGTCCTCCTGGCTGCTGTGCTTGCCGTTTTCGCGGCCGCTGTCTTTGCCGCTCTCACGGCCGTTGTCTTTGCCGTTGCCGCGGCTGTTTTCGGTTCGACGTTGCGTCGTCTCAGGCATGTGCGGATTCCTCCGGCGGGTAAAAAGGGCGGGTCCCAATGGTTAATCTTGGGCGGATCGAACGACTGCGGCTGCCTGCAGCACCCGTTTCCATATATCCCTGCATCCTGCCCCGGTTTCAGCCGAGGACATGACTACGGGTTGGCCCCCCAACGAATTGGACATGATGCGTGTTAAAGCGCCCCTCTGGTTGTTTGAAAGCTTGTCGGTTTTTGTGGCGACGATCATGCGCGGCAGCCCCGATTCCCCGAGCCATTCCGAAAGGCCGATGTCCAGGCCCGTCGGAGGCATCCTCGAATCGACGAGCTGCAGGACCAGGGCGATGGTCGAACGGCTTTCAAAATAGCGCTCGACGAGCTTCTTCCACTGCCGTACCGCACTCTTTGCCGCCTTCGCATAGCCGAACCCGGGCAAGTCGACGAAGAAAAACTCCCCGTTGATCCGGTAAAAATTGATGCTTTGCGTCTTCCCGGGCGTCGCACTGGTCCGCGCCAGCTTCGCGGTCCCGGCCAGCCGGTTGAGCAGGCTCGATTTGCCGACGTTCGACCGGCCCGCAAACACGATTTCGGGAATCCCTTCGCGAGGGAAATCCCTTTCCGAGACGGCGCTGATGACAAATTCGGCTTGGGTCACCGGGAATCGTGGGGAATCAGGTTCAGTGCGCGACGTTCTCGTTCGGACGGGATCCTTCAATATCGGGCATCGGGGACACCGGCCTGGAAACAGGCGGTCTCTCCAAGGCGATCTGCAGGACTTCGTCCATCGTCTCCACCAGGTTTACGCTCATCACCTCCAGGACGTCCGGCGGGAGATCCTGGAGGTCTTTTTCATTCTCCTTCGGGAGAATGACATTCTTGATTCCGGCGCGGTGGGCCGCCAGGAGCTTCTCCTTGACCCCGCCGATGGGAAGCACCTTGCCCCGCAGCGTAATCTCGCCCGTCATGGCGACATCCTTGCGCACGGGGATCTTGGTCAGGGCCGACACGATCGTCGTGGCCATGGTGATGCCGGCCGACGGCCCGTCCTTGGGAATGGCCCCTTCCGGGATGTGGATGTGCAGGTCCATCCTCCGGTGAAACTCCCGGCCTATGCCGTATTCGGCCGCGCGGCTGCGGACGAACGTCATGGCCGCGCGCGCGGATTCCTGCATGACTTCCCCGAGCTTCCCGGTCAGGGTGAGCTGCCCTTTCCCTTCCATCAGGGTGGCCTCGGTCTGCAGCACCTCGCCGCCGACCTCGGTCCAGGCGAGGCCCGTGGTCAGACCGACCTGGTTGGTCTCGCTGATCCCCTGCAGGCGGAATTTCGGCCGCCCGAGCAATTTTTCGATCTCTTCCGCCGTGATCGTGCTGGTCTTCAGCTCCGCCGTCACGATCTTCTTGGCGGTTTTCCGGCACACGTTGGCGATCTCGCGTTCCAGGTTGCGCACCCCCGACTCCCGGGTGTATTTGCGGATGATTTCCAGCAGGGCCTCGTCGGTGAACTGGATCTGTTTGGCGGTGAGCCCGTTGGCTTCCATCTGCTTCCGGACGAGGAACCGCTTCCCGATCTCCAGCTTCTCGTTTTCGGTGTAGCCCGAAAGCTGGATCACCTCCATGCGGTCCTGGAGGGCGCGGGGGATCGTGTGCAGGACGTTGGCGGTCGCGATGAACATGACCATCGACAGGTCGAACTCGGCGTCGAGATAGTGGTCGACGAACATGTGGTTCTGCTCCGGGTCGAGCACTTCCAGCAGGGCGGCCGACGGGTCGCCGCGGAAGTCCATGCTCATCTTGTCCACCTCGTCCAGCATGAAGACGGGATTGCGGGTGCCGGCCTTTTTCATGTACTGGATGATCTGGCCGGGCAGGGCGCCGATGTACGTCCTGCGGTGCCCGCGGATTTCCGCCTCGTCCCGGACTCCGCCGAGCGAGAGGCGGACGAACTTCCTTCCGGTCGCCCGTGCGATGGATTTGCCCAGCGACGTCTTCCCGACGCCCGGGGGGCCCACGAAGCACAGGATGGTGCCCTGCGGTTTCTTGACCAGGCTGCGGACCGCCAGGAATTCAAGAATACGGTCTTTCACCTTGTCCAGACCGTAGTGGTCTTCTTCCAGCACCTTCTTGGACCAGTTGATGTCGCGGATTTCCTTCGATTTCTTGTTCCAGGGCACCGCCAGGAGCCAGTCGAGGTAAGTGCGCGACACGGTCGATTCGGCCGACATCGGCGGCATCATCTCGAGCCGCTGAATCTCCTTCATCGCCTTTTCGTGGGCGTCCTTCGGCATTTTGGCCGCCTCGACCTGCTTCTTGAGGTCGTCCAGCTCGCTCTTTTCGTCCTTGCGTCCCAGCTCCTTCTGGATCGCCTTCATCTTCTCGTTCAGGTAGTACTCTTTCTGGGCCCGCTCCATCTGGCGCTTGACGCGCCCCTGGATGTTGCGGTCCACCTTGATCTTCTCCATCTCGACTTCGA
>CAZTHE010000246.1:0-3431 GCA_964613495.1 uncultured Acidobacteriota bacterium
TGGTCATCATCGACCGCATCGAAGAGTACGGCGTGCCGATCCGGGAGGTCGTCAACTGCGGCGGCCTCGCCTCGAAAAATGAGCTGATGATGCAGATTTACGCCGACATTATCGGGCGTCCCATGAAGGTTTCGCGTAGCGAACAGACGCCCGCGCTGGGGGCGGCGGTGTTCGCCTCCGTCGCCGCTGGGACCGCCGCCGGGGGCCACGACTCGGTCCGGGACGCGCAGAAGGCCATGGTGGGCGTCGGCAGGGAATACGTTCCCGACGAGAGGAGCCGGCGGGCCTACCTCAGGCTGTACGCGCTCTACCGGCGATTGCACGATGCCTATGGCACGCGTTCGGGGCCCTTCGATCTGTATCCGGTCATGAAGGAGTTGCTGGATCTCCGGGACGAAGTGCGGGGGGGGCGCTGATGCTGGAGCCGCTGAAGGAAGAGGTCTTCCGGGCGAATATGGATCTGGTGCATCACGGGCTGGTGACGCGCACCTGGGGCAACGTCAGCGGTATCGACCGGTCGGCGCAATGCATCGTCATCAAGCCCAGCGGCGTCGAATACGAATGCATGACCGCGGCGGACATGGTCGTCGTGGATTGGGACGGCAAGGTGGCGGACGGGAAACTGCGCCCCTCCTCGGACACGCCGACGCACCTGGAAATTTACCGGGGATTTCCCGGCGTCGGCGGGATCGTGCATACGCACAGCGTGTATGCGACGATGTTTGCGCAGGCGTGCCGCGAGATCCCGTGCCTGGGAACGACGCATGCCGATCATTTCGACGGTCCCGTGCCGGTGACGCGGTTCCTTTCGGAGGATGAGGTCCGCGGGGGATACGAGCGCGCAACGGGCGCCGTGATCCTGGAGCGATTCGCAGGACTGGACCCGGCGGCCACTCCGGCGGTCCTCGTGGCGGGGCACGCCCCGTTCGCCTGGGGGCGCGGCCCCCTCGAGGCCGTGCACAACAGCCTCATTCTGGAGCGCGTCGCGCAGATGGCGCTCGGGACGTTCCTGTTGAATCCCGGCGCGAGGCCGATCCCCGCGCACATACAGCAAAAGCATTATCAACGCAAACACGGGCCACGGGCATACTACGGCCAGAACAAAGAGGATGCACTGCCATGAACAATATCCCTGTCGTTAAACTCGGTCTCGTCGCGGTCAGCCGGGATTGTTTCCCGATCGAACTCTCCCGGAAGCGGCGCGGCAACGTGATCGCCGCGTGCAAGGAGCGCGGCGTCCCGGTCGTCGAAATCGAAACGATCATCGAAAACGAGCGCGATGCAGTCAAGGCCCTGGACGAGGTGAAGCGGAAAGACGTCAACGCCCTGGCGATCTATCTCGGCAACTTCGGTCCGGAAGGCCCGACGACGCTGCTGGCCCGGAAATTCGACGGACCCGTCATGTTCGCGGCCGCCGCGGAGGACAGCGGCGACGACCTGATCCAGGGGAGGGGGGATGCCTATTGCGGGATGCTCAGCGCCTCCTACAGCGTCGGGCTGCGGCGCCTCCGGCCCCATATCCCCGAGTATCCGGTGGGAGACCCGGGAGACATCGCGGCGATGCTGGCGGAGTTCCTTCCCGTTGCCCGGACGGTGATCGGCGTCCGAAACCTGAAGATCATTTCCTTCGGTCCGCGGCCGTTCGATTTTCTGACCTGTCACGCCCCGATTCAGCCCCTCTACGACATGGGCGTCGAGGTCATGGAGAACAGCGAGCTGGATTTGCTCGACCTGGTGCAGCGGGAGAAGGGAAGCGCGGACGTCAAGCGAATCGCCGGGGAGATCGCGCGGGAACTCGGCGCGGGCAACACGTATCCGGACCTGAACGAGAAGGCGGCGCAATACGAGGCCGCCCTCGAGAAGTATCTGCGCGCCAATGCGGGAGCCTCGCAATTCGTCGCGTTCGCCAACAAGTGCTGGCCCGCGTTCGAAAAATACTTCGGCCACGTCCCGTGCTACATGAATTCGCGGCTGGCGGCCAAGGGGGTTCCCGTAGCGTGCGAGGCCGATATCTACGGCGCGCTGAGCGAATACATGGTGATCTGCGCCACGGAGATGCCGCCGGCGATTCTGGACATCAACAACTCGGTCCCCAAGGACATGTTTGCCCGGTGCAAAGACTCCATCGGCGACTACGCGCTCACCGACCTGTGGATGGGCTTCCATTGCGGCAACACGTCGGCCGCATGCCTGATGAGTCCGTCGGTGCAGCACCAGCTGATCATGCACCGGCTGATCGAGCCGGAAAGCGAGCCGGACATCACGCGGGGCACGCTGGAGGGAAGGATCAAAGCCGGGCCGATATCCGTGTTCCGGATGCAGTCCACGACGGAATCCCGCATCCAGGCGTACGTCGCACACGGCGAGGTGCTCGACGTCGATCCGAAATCCTTCGGGTCAATCGGCGTGTTCGCGGTCCGGGAGATGGGACGGTTTTACCGGCACGTTTTGATCGAAAAGAGGTTTCCGCATCACACGGCCATCGCGTTCCGGCACGCGGGCAAGGCGCTGTTTGCCGCATGCAGGATGCTGGGCGTCCAGGATGTCTTCTTCAACTACCCCAAGGGCGTTTTCTACCCGACGGAAAATCCCTTCTAGCAGAGATGCGGGAGAGAGCGGTCTTCGGAGGCGGCGGGACCTGGGGGGGGGTGCTTCGGGCGCTCCCCCCGGGCCGCGGACGGTTTCCGGCGCCGGCCGAAGGGTTCCGGAAAGTAACCTTGGAAAATTGGACCGAGATGCTGAAGATTGAGGTGCCGGAGTATATCAAAGGGCTTATATTCGACTGCGATGGGACGCTGGTGGATTCCATGCCGCTGCACATGAAGGCGTGGCAATACGTCATCACGGCCCGCGGCGGGATATGGGACTTCGATTTCTTCTTTTCCAAGAAGGGGATGCCCGAGGAGGAAATCGTGGTTTTGTACAACGCGCATTTTACCCGGGTGTTCGATGCGGCCGAAACGGTGCGCGACAAGCATCGTTTTTTTCGCGCTCATGCGGGAGAATTCAAGCCGATTTCCCACGTGCTGGAAGTGGCGGTCCGATACCGCGGCGTCCTGCCCATGGCGGTTGCGTCCGGCGGGGTGCGGGAGAATGTAGACCTGGAACTGGAGGCGCTGCACATAAAGGATTTCTTTCAAGCCGTCGTTACCGCCGACGACGACGTGCGACCCAAGCCCTCGCCCGATATCCTCCTCGAGGCGGCCAGGAGGATCGGCGTCGCTCCGCAATTCTGTCAGGTATTCGAAGACGGCGATCTGGGACTGGAGGCCGCCCGGGTCGCCGGCATGCTTGCCACCGACATCCGCCGCTGACAGCACTGGGACACCCACGGTCTGATCAATCGGGACACCCGCTATCCCGCAAACCCCAAAAACCGCGGGTGTCCTAAAGAATTATGGGACACCCGCGGTTTTTGGGGTCTTTGCCGA
>CAZTHE010000247.1:0-3407 GCA_964613495.1 uncultured Acidobacteriota bacterium
TCCTCCGGCTCCTCGACGCGGGTTAAAGTGCTGTATTGACTTGAAAATAGCCACGGATTGCACGGATATAAGAATATATCTTTCTCCGTGAAATCCGTGCAATCCGCGGCCCTTTTCGCGTCACTGGTTGATTTGGAAAGGTTCCAACTTCCTGGCGTTAAGAACGTATGAATGAGATCGGCGGTAAAATCCGGGCGGCGGTTCCGCACCTGCCGCGGGCGCTCGGGCTGGTGTGGGACGGGTCGCGCGGCTGGACGCTCGCCTGGGCGGCGCTGCTCGTCGTCCAGGGGCTGCTGCCCGCCGCGACGGTCACGCTGACGCGCGAACTGGTGAACGCGCTGGTGGCGCGCGACGTGCGGCAGTCGATCCTGCTGGCGGCGGCGATGGCCCTGGTCCTGCTGCTGGGCGAACTGCTGCGCGGCGCGGCGGGCTGGATCCGCACGGTGCAGTCCGAGCTGGTGCAGGACCACATCAACGCCCTGATCCACCGCAAGTCGATGGCGGTGGACCTCGAGTTCTACGACCTGCCGGAGTACTTCGATCACCTGCACCGGGCGCGCGCCGAGGCGGGCTACCGTCCGATCGCGCTGCTGGAGAGCATGGGCAGCCTGATGCAGAACGGCATCACGCTCGCGGCCATGCTGGTGATCCTGGCGCCGTACGGAGTCTGGCTGCCGCTGGCGCTTCTCTGCGGGACGATGCCGGCGCTGTACGTCGTCGTGCGATACACCCTGGTGCAGCACGCGTGGCGGCTGCGCACGACGGCCGACGAGCGCCGCACATGGTACTACGACTGGCTGCTGACGGCGCGGGAGAGCGCGGCGGAACTGCGCCTGTTCGACCTGGGCGGGCGGTTCCGCGCGTCCTACGAGGCGCTGCGCCTGCGGCTGCGCGGCGAGCGGATCGGCATGGCGCGCGGCCAGGCGCTCGCGCAGCTGGCCGCCGGGGCGGCGGCCCTGGCGGTCGCCGGCGCGTGCGTGGCGTGGATCGGCTGGCGCGCGCTGCGCGGCAACGCGACGCTCGGCGACCTCGCCCTGTTCTACCAGGCCTTCAGCCAGGGCCAGGGGCTCATGCGCGCGCTGCTGGAGAACCTGGGGCAGATCTACAGCAACAGCCTGTTCCTCGGCGACCTGTTCCGGTTCCTGGAGCTCGAGCCGCGCGTCCAGGACCCGGCCCGCCCGGCGCGGTTGCCGGATGCGGACGCCGGGCCTCCGGGCATCGCGTTTCACGGCGTGACGTTTCACTATCCGGGGAGCCGGCGGCGGGTGCTCGACGGGGTCAGCCTGGAGGTCCCCGCGGGGAAGATCGCGGCCGTGGTGGGGACGAACGGCGCGGGCAAGAGCACGCTGATCAAGCTGCTGTGCCGGTTCTACGACCCGCAGGCGGGGCGCGTCACGCTCGGCGGAACGGACCTGCGGGAGCTGGCGGCCGCCGATGTGCGGCGCCGGATCACGGCGCTGTTCCAGCCGGCCGTGCCTTACAACGCGACGGCGGGCGAAAACATCGCGCTCGGCGACGCGGCGGCGGCTCCCGGCGACGCGCGCGTGCTCGAGGCCGCGCGGAGCTCGGGCGCCGACGAAATCGTCGCGCGGCTGCCGGCGGGCTACGACTCGGTGCTGGGGACGTGGTTCGACGACGGGACGGACCTGAGCGCGGGCGAGTGGCAAAGGCTGGGGCTCGCGCGCGCGTTCGTGCGTCCGGCGCCCGTGATGGTGCTCGACGAGCCGACGAGCGCGATGGACCCGTGGGCCGAGGCGGGGTGGCTCGGGCGTTTCCGCGAGGCGGTCGCGGGGCGGACGGCCCTGGTCATCACGCACCGGTTCACGACGGCGCGGCACGCGGACCTGATTTACGTGATGGACGGGGGAAGGATCGTGGAATCGGGAAGCCACGAGGAACTCATGGCGGCGAAGGGGAAATACGCGGCGGCGCACGAGAAAGGTTGAACGTTGGAAGGTTGGAACGTTTGAACGTTGATCGGGGAGTCATCCTAATGAAGAAAGCACTCATCACGGGCGTGACGGGGCAGGACGGGTCGTATCTCGCGCGGCTGTTGTTGTCGAAAGGCTACGAGGTGCACGGCATCATCCGGCGCACGAGCACGTTCAACACGGACAGGATCGACGACATTTACCTGGACCCGCACGAGGCGGGGGGGCGGCTGTTCCTGTACCACGGCGACCTGACGGACGCGACGAGCCTGCGGCGCATCCTGGAGAAGACGGCGCCGGACGAGGTCTACAACCTGGGGGCGCAGTCGCACGTCCGGGTGTCGTTCGACCTGCCGGAGTACACGGCGGACGCGGTGGCGACGGGGACGCTGCGGCTGCTCGAGGCGGTGCGCGACTATTGCGCGGCGCGCAGCGGGTGCGTCCGCTTCTACCAGGCGGGGTCGTCGGAGATGTTCGGGGCGGCGCCGGCTCCGCAGAGCGAGGCGACGCCGTTCTATCCGCGGAGCCCGTACGGGGCGAGCAAGGTCGCGGCGCACTGGTACGCCGTGAACTACCGCGAGGCGTACGGGCTGTTCATCTGCAACGGGATCCTGTTCAACCACGAGTCGCCGCAGCGCGGCGAAACGTTCGTCACGCGCAAGATCACGCGCGCGCTCGGGCGGATCCGGCAGGGGCTGCAGGCGAAGCTCTACCTGGGCAACCTCGAGGCGAAGCGCGACTGGGGGTTCGCCGGCGACTATGTCGAGGCGATGTGGCTCATGCTGCAGCAGGACGAGCCGGACGATTACGTGATCGCGACGGGCGAGACGCACTCGGTGCGCGAGTTCCTCGAAGAGGCGGCCGCGTGTGCGGGCGTCGACTGGCGGGCGTGCGTCGAGAGGGATCCGCGGTATTTCCGGCCGACGGAGGTGGACCACCTCGAGGGGGACGGCGCGAAGGCGCGCGCGAAGCTCGGGTGGATGCCGAAGGTGGGTTTCCGGGAGCTCGTGCGCATGATGGTCGAGCACGACATGGAGCTGGCGCGGCAGGAGCTCACGCTGCGCAACGCCGGGCACAAGGTCGCGAACCGGAGGAACGTGTAGGCCGACGGGGCGCGGCGTTCGCGCGGATTGCGGCGGTCGCGGCGGGGATTTTTCACACGGACATTTCTCGAGGGCGAGTGATGGCGAAGATTTATGTAACGGGACACACGGGGCTGGTGGGGTCGGCCGTGGTGCGGCGTCTGGGAGGGGCGGCGGGGCTGCTCGTCCGGACGATGGAGGAGCTGGACCTGACGGACCAGCGGGCGACGCGGGCGTTTTTCGAGCGGGAGCGGCCGGACGAGGTGTACCTGGTCGCGGGGCGCGTCGGCGGGATTCAGGCCAACCGCGCGTATCCGGCGGATTTCATTTATCAGAACCTGATGATCGAGGCGAACGTCATCGACGCGGCGTGGCGTTCGGGGGTGAAGAAGCT
>CAZTHE010000248.1:0-3404 GCA_964613495.1 uncultured Acidobacteriota bacterium
GCAGTCGGCAGTCGGCAGTCGGCAGTCGGCAGTCGGCAGTCGGCAGTCGGCAGTATGACGAATCACAGAAGTGCTATTATTTCAACCTGAAACCACCAACTACCAGCTACCACATCTCCCTTCTATCAGGGAAACACGACATTCACTGCCGACTACCGACTACAGCTCACTTCTATTGGGGAAACACGACATCCACCGCCGACTGCCGACTACCGACTGCCGACTGCTTCCCTCGCCTTCGCAAGGATCCCCAGTGCATCCTCCGCGGCGACTTCATGTTCCTCCCGTGACGGCACGTATTTCGCAAATTTCACCAGATCGCACAGGAGTAGAAACGGCTCGACCTGAGCTTCCGCTTCGGGAAATTCGCCTGCGAGGTGTTCCATGGCGTTCATGATTTCGGCCGTTGTCCTTTCGGCCGTGGGGATGCCGTATCCCGCGCCGAGAATCCTCTTCACAATGTCCGAAAGCCGCACGTAGTACGGCTTCTCTTTCCCTTCCTGCGGGAATCCCCGGGCCAGCAGGTTCTTCAGGTCGGCTTCTGCGAGTGCCAGCAGATCCTGTCGCTCGGCCGGCGTAAGAGGCGCAATGTCTCTCTCCCTGCGGCGCCACAGGCGCCTCAGGATCCAGAACAGGACTCCCGCCACCAGAGCCGGCAGCAGCCACAGCAGCCAACGGGCGGGATCGGGTATTTCGGCCTGTTTCTTCGGGCCGCGCAGCGCCGGATCCTTTCCGTCGAGGACGCTCCGGATTTCGACCTTCACGGGAGGACCGGCCGCGGAAATTTCCCGCCCGTCCGCGGTCCTGATTTTCAGCCGGATCGGGGGGAAGGTGAATTGACCGGTCCTGTAGTATGCGATGACGGCCCGGGCGCGGTGGCGTACGGCGCCGTCGGGCGCCGCCCGGGATCCCGCCGGATCGCCGGCCTTGTCTCCGGGAGGGACCGCGGGTCCGGGATCGAAGCTCAAAAGCGAGAACTCTTCACCCTTCGGATCGGGCCGCGGGACTTGCGCCGAAAATCCCGGAGGCAGCGTGACTTCCAGGTCCACGCGAATGGGGTCCCCGACCGTCGCGCTTTCCGGGCGAGCTTCCACATAAATGCCGACTCCCGGAGGAAGATCGCCGGGGGCCGGCACGGCGGTTCCGGCCATAGACAGCCACGCGGCGGCGACTGCGGCGACAAAACCTGTCTTCTTCCCGTAAGCCGCAAAACTCATCGGATTCTCTTTGCCCTCTCCCGGAAAAAGCGGATGAGCGGCATGTCGTACGGCGCGCCGGTTTCGACGGTCAGGTGGTCCATCCGGTTCGAGTCGAACAGCTTCTCCAGCGCGGCCTGGCTTCTTGCCCGGTTCTCCCGGAATCTGTCCCGGACCCACTGCAGGGCCGTGTCGATGCGGACGATTTCTCCCGTTTCGGCGTCGCGCAGTTCGACGATGCCGGCATGCGGGAGCTCCTTTTCCCGGGGATCCACGATCTGAATGATGACCACATCGTGGCGCCGGTTGGCCGTTCTCAGTGTCTGTTCGAAACCCCGGTCGAGCAGGTCGGAGATCAGGAACACGACGGACCGTTTGTGTACGACCAGGTTCAGGTGTTCCAGCGCTTTCCGGATGCATGTGCCCCTGCGCTCCGGCTCGTGGAAGAGCACCTCGCGGACGACCCTCAGCACGTGGCTGCTGCCGCGCCGCGGCGGAATGAACTTTTCCACCCGGTCGGTGAAAAGGATGGCTCCCACCCGGTCGTTGTTTTTGATCGCGGAGAAAGCGAGCACCGCGGAGATTTCGGCCGCGATTTCGGACTTCATCTTGTCCGTGGAGCCGAAAGAGCCGGATGCGCTGCAGTCCACCAGCAGCAGGACCGTCAACTCGCGCTCCTCCACGTAGCGCTTCACAAACGGCCGGCCCGCCCGCGAGGTCACGTTCCAGTCGATGGTCCGGACGTCGTCGCCGTGCTGGTATTCGCGGACTTCGTCAAATTCCATCCCGCGGCCCTTGAAGACGGAATGGTATTCCCCGGCCAGCGACTCGTTGACCAGCCTGTTGGTCGTGATCTGAATCCGTCGAATTTTCCGAACGACTTCTTTCGGCAACATAGGGCTGCGCGGATGCGGCATATGGCGGCGGGCGCATCGCGGTCCCGGGTCCGCGGGCTCAGACCGCGGACCCGTCAGGGGACCTGCACCGCGTCGAAAATACGGCTGATGACCGATTCCGTCGTGACCTCTTCGGCTTCCGCCTCGTATGTCAGGATGATGCGGTGCCGGAGCACGTCCATGCCGACGGCCTTGACGTCTTCGGGAGTCACGTAGCCGCGGCCCTTGAGGAATGCGTGCGCCCGCGCGGCCTGGGCCAGGAAAATCGTGGCGCGGGGCGAAGCGCCGAACTGGATCAGGCCCCCGATGTCCAGCTTGAAGTCCTGCGGTTTGCGCGTGGCGAAGACCAGCTGGACGATGTAATCCTTGATGCGCTCGTCCACGTAGACTTCTTTCACGACCTCCCGCACCCTCAGGATATCCGCCGGGCCGACCAACTTCCGGACGGCGATGTAGCCGTCGCCCGACATCCGGTCCAGGATCTGCCGCTCTTCCTTCCGGTCCGGGTAATCGATCTTCAGCTTCAGCATGAACCGGTCGACCTGGGCTTCGGGCAGCGGATAGGTTCCTTCATGCTCGATCGGATTTTGGGTGGCCATGACCAGGAAGGGTTCCTCCAGCGGGTAGGTCGCGTCCCCGATGGTGACCTGCCTTTCCTGCATGGCTTCGAGCAGGGCGCTCTGCACCTTGGCCGGAGCCCGGTTGATCTCGTCCGCCAGGATGATGTTGGCGAAGATCGGGCCCTTCCTCGGGACGAACGTCCCGTCCTTCTGGTTGAAGATCATCGTCCCGATCAGGTCGGCCGGGAGGAGGTCCGGCGTGAACTGGATGCGTCGAAATCTGGCATCGACAGCGGAGGATATCGTTCTGACCGCCAGGGTTTTTGCCAGTCCTGGGACCCCTTCGAGGAGGATGTGCCCGCGCGTGAGCATCCCGATCAGGAGCCGCTCGATCATGTATTTCTGACCGACGATCACCTGATGGACTTCGGCCACCAGCCGGTCGACGAAACCGCTTTCATTTTTGACTCTCAGGTTGATTTCGTTGACGTGCGCCGCAATTTCCACGGTCACTCTCTCCGCCTCGATCCGGGCAAGAAGTCGCCGGATTGGTCCGAAAATACAATACTAGTGAACCGGTCGGGGCAAGTCAATTTCAGCGGTCGGCTTTCGGCGATCGGCTTTCCGCTGCTGCGGCGGCTGGTCTGACGTCGATGGTGTGAAAAAGAGGGGACGCGGGATTCGAAACAGATTAACGGACAGGAACCCGGCCACGAATTTCACGAAATTCGTGAAATTCGTGGCTGCCTTTT
>CAZTHE010000249.1:0-3362 GCA_964613495.1 uncultured Acidobacteriota bacterium
GGGGTCAGCGGTTCAAATCCGCTCGCGCCTACCAGAGATTTTCGGTTTCTCGGAACCAGAGCCCCTCCGTGGGTGAGTGAGCCTGATGGATGCTGCACGTCGGACCCGAACTGTTTTTCCTGCCCAGCATGCCGACTAATGATCAGGAAGGATTCTCCGGCAAAGTCCGTTGCAGGGAATGGACGGGGGTAAGTTTCTAGAATATGGCGCTGAAGATACAACACGCGGATGGAACGGTTGGGGAGATAGCGGACCAGGGCGCCGCCCTGGAGATCTATCGCCACAGTGTGTCGCACCTCATGGCGGCGGCCGTGCACAGCCTTTTCCCGAAGGTCCACCTCGGCATCGGCCCGGCGATCAGCGACGGCTTCTATTACGATTTCCAGCACGACGATGGCTTTGCGGAAGAGGATCTGCAGAAGATCGAAGCCAGGATGAAGGACCTGGCCGCGCGGGACCTCCGCTACGAGCCCTCCATCATCTCCCGGGAAGAGGCCGTCGAGTATTTCACGGGGAAGGGAGAGCATCTCAAGGTGGAACTGATCCGGGAGAAGGCCGGCGAGCGGCTTTCCTGCTACCGGCTTGGAGACCTCGTGGATTTCTGCCTCGGGCCGCACCTGTGCTCGACCGGCCAGATCCATCCGGACAGCTTCCGCGTCCTCAGCATCGCCGGTTCCTACTGGCGCGGCGACGAGCACAACCCGCAGCTGCAGCGCATTTACGGCACGGCCTTCCTGACGCCCGGCGAACTGGCCGATTACCTGACGCAGCTGGAGGAGGCCAAAAAGCGCGACCACCGCAAGCTGGGCCGCGAGCTGAACCTGTTCAGCGTCTCGGAGGAAATGGGGCCGGGCCTGGTGCTCTGGCACCCCAGGGGAACGCGCGTGCGCCTCGCGATCGAGGATTTTCTGAGGGCCGAGCTTTTCCGGCGCGGGTACGAATTCGTGACGACGCCGCACGTCGCGCGGGACGTGTTGTGGCGGACCTCCGGTCACTACGAGTACTACAAGCAGAACATGTACCTGTTCCGGATCGATGACGAGGAGTTCGTCATCAAGCCGATGAACTGTCCCGGCCACATCCAGATCTACAAGTCGCAGATGCGGAGCTACAGAGACCTGCCGGTCCGGTTTGCGGAGTTCGGCACGGTCTACCGCTACGAAAAGAGCGGCGTGCTCCACGGGCTGCTGCGGGTCCGCGGATTCACCCAGGACGACGCGCACATCTTCTGCACCCGCGAACAGGTCAATGACGAGATCTCCAGCTGCATGGACATGGTGCTGTTCATCATGAAGAGCTTCGGCTTCGACCAGTACAAGGTGGAGTTGTCCGTGCGCGACGAGTCCAAAAAGAACGAGTATGCGGGCAGCGAAGAGGACTGGCGGATGGCCGAAACGGCGCTGACGCAGTCCCTGAGCGCGCGGGGCATCGGCTGGACGCGCATGGAAGGGGAGGCGGTTTTCTACGGGCCCAAGATCGACGTCAAACTGATCGACGCAATCGGCCGGCCCTGGCAGCTCTCCACCGTTCAGTTCGATTTCACCCTGCCGAAGCGCTTCGACCTCTCCTACATCGGCCCCGACGGACGGGAACACCAGCCCGTGATGGTGCACCGGGCCCTGCTGGGATCGATCGAGCGGTTCCTCGGCGTGCTCATCGAGCATTACGCCGGCGCGTTCCCCATCTGGCTGGCCCCCGTGCAGGTGGTCCTGATCCCCATCGCCGAGCGGCACCACGCCTATGCGCAGTCGGTGCGCGACAGGCTGGCGGAAGCGGGAATCCGCGCGGAGATCGACGACAGGAACGAAAAGATGGGATTCAAGATCCGGGCCGCCCAGACGCAGAAGGTCCCCTACATGCTGGTTCTCGGGGACAAGGAAGCGCAGTCCGGCGAGGTTTCGGTTCGCAACCGGTTTTCGGGAGACGAAGGGGCGCAGCCTCTCGAACACTTTTTGGAGACAATCGGGGGATTCATCCGAACCCGGGCCGTGCGGCCGTAACGGGCCCTGTCCGGTTTTCCCTCGAAAATAAAAGGAGGCCGCCAATCGCAACAGCCAAACCAGTGAGGGTTCGAGTCAATGAGCTGATCCGGGCCAAGGAAATCCGGGTCGTCGACGAAGATGCGGGACAGCTGGGAATCATGACGCCGGAGCAGGCGCTTGCCCTCGCCAAAGCGCGGGACCTGGACCTTGTCGAAGTGGCCCCGGGGGCCAACCCCCCGGTCTGCAGGATCATGAACTACGGCAAGTTCCAGTACCAGAAGAGCAAACGCGCACACGAGGCGAAAAAGCACCAGAAGCAGGTCTTGATGAAGGAAGTCAAGTTCCGCCCGAAGACCGAGGAACACGACTTCCAGTTCAAGAAGAACAACATCCTCCGGTTCGTGAACGATGGAAACAAGGCCAAGGCCATCGTGGTGTTCCGCGGAAGAGAGATGACGCACCAGGAACTGGGCCGCAGGCTGATGGACCGGCTGGTCGCCGAACTGACCGAGGTCGCGGACCTGGAGCGGCCGGCCAAGATGGAAGGCTACGCCCTGGTCGCCATCTTCATGCCGAAAAAGAAGTAGCGCCGGGCTCGGGCTCCGACTCCCTGGCCGCCAAGACGCGCGCCGTGCTCGACGGGCGCGAGGCCGCCGGAGAAACGCGCGGCGGCGGGGGCCACCGCGGCCCTGCAGTTTATATCCATGCGTAGAGGGAGATAACAGTGAAGAGTAAGACATCCAAGAGCGCGGCAAAGAGATTCAAGGTGACGGGGACGGGCAAAATCACGCGCCGCCACAGCCATGCCCGGCACATCCTGACGAAGAAACCCCGCAAGCGCGTGCGCAAGCTGGTCGACGTCGCGCCGGTCAGCAAGGCGGACAGCAAGCGCGTGAAGAAAATGCTGAACATCTGATTTATCGAATGCACTTTGGAGTAGAGAAATGCCAAGAGTAAAAAGAGGAAACAAACGGGTTCAGAGGCGGAAGAAGATTCTGGGCCTGGCAAAAGGGTATCGGCTGACCAAGAGCAAGCTGCACCGGTCGGCAAAAGAGTCGGTCGACCGCGCGCTGCAGTTCTCCTATCGCGACAGGCGCGCCAAGAAGCGGGATTTCCGCAGCCTGTTCATCGTGCGCCTCGGGGCGGCGGCCCGGAAAAACGATCTCTCCTACAGCAAGTTTATCGGCGGCCTGAAAAAGGCGGGCATCACCCTGGACCGCCGGATCCTTGCGGAGATCGCGATCAAAGACCCTGAGACGTTCGCGCAGATCGCAGAGAGCGCCAAGGCCGCACTCGCGGCTGCCTGATCCCTTCCGTATTCCAGATCCGGATATCGAGATCGCCCGGGTGTTCGCCACGCCGGGCGTTTCTTTTTTGAGT
>CAZTHE010000250.1:0-703 GCA_964613495.1 uncultured Acidobacteriota bacterium
CCCGTTAATCGCCCCCAGCGCCGACACCCGCACCACCGGCAACGTGTCCCCCGGGAACCCATACGAGCTCAACAGCTCCCGGACTTCCAGTTCCACCAGGTCCAGCAACTCCGGGTCGTCCACCGCATCCACTTTGTTCAGCGCCACCACGATATACGGCACATCCACCTGACGCGCCAGCAGCACGTGCTCCCGCGTCTGCGGCATCGGCCCATCAGTCGCCGCTACCACCAGAATCGCCCCGTCCATCTGCGCCGCGCCCGTGATCATGTTCTTGATGTAGTCCGCGTGCCCGGGACAGTCCACGTGCGCATAGTGCCGGTTCGGCGTCGTGTACTCCACGTGCGCCGTCGCAATCGTGATCCCCCGCTCCTTCTCCTCCGGCGCGTTGTCGATCGAATCAAACGACCGCACCGCGATCTTCGGGTCTTTCTTGTGCAGCACCATCGTGATCGCCGCCGTCAGCGTCGTCTTGCCGTGATCGATGTGCCCGATCGTCCCGATGTTTACATGCGGTTTGCTACGATCAAATTTCTCCTTGGCCATACTCGCATCTCCTGGCGCCTGCGCCGGGTCATGAATTCCTTAATAATTACTTCGCTTCCAATCCCAGTTTTCCTGGCACCGGTACGCACTCGGTGGAGCCCACGACCAGAATCGAACTGGTGACCTCGTCCTTACCAAGGACGCGCTCTGCCGACTG
>CAZTHE010000250.1:713-3334 GCA_964613495.1 uncultured Acidobacteriota bacterium
ACGATCAAATTTCTCCTTGGCCATATATCCCTCCGAACCTGTTAACTCGAAGACTTTCCACGGATCTTGGAGATCACTTCCTCACTGACTGTCTTGGGCGCTTCCTCGTAATGGGAAAAATGCATCGAATAGGTCGCCCGGCCCTGGGTCATGGAGCGCAGGTCCGTCGAATATCCGAACATTTCCGAGAGCGGAACCTTGCACTGGATGATGGCCGAGCTGAGCCGGTTCTCCGTAGACTCCACGCGCCCGCGGCGCGCGTGCAGGTCTCCCGTTACGCCTCCCATGTATTCCTCGGGCACCACGACCTCGACCTTCATCATCGGCTCCAGCAGCACCGGCCTGGCGTGTTTCGCGGCCTCCTTCAGCGCCATGGACCCGGCGATCTTGAAGGCCATTTCCGAGGAATCCACCTCGTGGTAGGACCCGTCGGTCAGGGTCACCTTCACGTCCACGACCTCGTACCCGGCCAGGACGCCCGTTTCCAGCGCCTGCCGCACGCCGGCCTCCACGGGAGCGATGTATTCCCGCGGGATCGCCCCGCCGACGATTTCGTTCACGAATTCGAATCCCGTGCCCGCGGGCTGCGGGTCGAGCGAGATCCGGACGTGCCCGTACTGCCCGCGCCCGCCCGTCTGGCGGACGAACTTGCCCTCCGATTCCGCATGCTGCCGGATGGTCTCGCGGTAGGCCACCTGCGGCTTCCCGATGTTGGCGGCGACGCCGAACTCGCGGACCATGCGGTCGACGAGGATTTCCAGATGCAGTTCCCCCATCCCCGATAGGATGGTCTGACCGGTGTCCGGGTCGGTGTGCACCCGGAAGGTCGGGTCTTCCCGCATCAGCTTGTCCAGGGCGATCCCCAGTTTTTCCTGGTCGCTCTTGGTCTTGGGTTCGACGGCGACCGCGATCACGGGGGCCGGGAATTCGATCGCCTCCAGGACGATGGGGTGCTGCTTGTCGCAGATCGTATCGCCCGTGCTGACCGATTTCAGCCCCACCGCGGCCGCGATGTCGCCGCAGTAGACTTCCTTGATCTCCTCGCGCTTGTTCGCGTGCATCTTCAGGAGTCGGCCGACGCGTTCCATCGAGTTCCGCGTCGAATTGAACACGCCCGTGCCTGATTTCAGCTGCCCGGAGTAGACGCGGAAGAACGCCAGGTGCCCGACGAACGGATCCGTCATGATCTTGAACACCAGGCCCGAAAACGGTTCCGCATCCGAGGCTTTCCTCGACGGCGGCTCGGCGCCGTCGTCGCAGACGCCCTGCACCGCGGGGACATCCACCGGGGACGGCAGATAGGCCACGATGGCGTCGAGCAGCTGCTGAATCCCCTTGTTCTTGAACGCGGACCCGCAGAGGACGGGAACGAATTTCTGTTCGACGGTTCCCTTGCGCAGCGCGCGCACGAGGTCGCCTTCGGAAATCTCGGTCCCCCCCAGGTACTGCTCCAGCACCCGATCGTCGGCCTCGGCCGCCGTCTCGATCATCTTCTCGCGGTAGGCGAGCATCTCGCCGCGAAAATCCTCGGGCACCTCTTCGACCTCGAAGTCCGCGCCCAGGGTCTCGTCGCGGAAGACGATCGCCTTCTGGCGGATGAGGTCGATCACGCCGCGGAATTCGTCCTCGGCGCCGAGCGGCAACTGCACCGCGACGGGGACCGCGTGCAGACGGGTGCGCATCATATCCAGCACTCGCACGAAATCGGCTCCGGGGCGATCCATTTTGTTCACAAAACCAATCCGCGGCACGCCGTATTTGTCCGCCTGCCGCCATACCGTTTCCGACTGCGGCTCGACGCCCTCCACCGAGCCGAACAGGGCGACCGCGCCGTCGAGGACCCTCAGGCTGCGCTCGACTTCCGCGGTAAAATCCACGTGGCCCGGCGTATCGATGATATTGACCCGATGGGCGTTCCAGTAGCAGGTCGTGGCCGCGGAAGTGATCGTGATGCCGCGCTCCTGTTCCTGCTCCATCCAGTCCATCGTCGCCGTTCCCTCGTGCACCTCCCCGAGCTTGTGCGTAATGCCCGTATAATAGAGGATGCGCTCCGTGGTCGTCGTCTTGCCGGCATCGATATGCGCCATGATACCGATATTCCGAATCTGTTCTAAAGGGACGGAGCGACTCACGGGGAAACCTCTTTACCAGCGATAGTGGGCAAAGGCCTTGTTGGCCTCCGCCATGCGGTGCGTATCTTCCTTCTTTTTAATGGAGCCACCGCGATTATTCGAGGCATCGAGGATCTCCGCCGCGAGCTTCTCCCGCATGGTTTTCTCGCCGCGCGAACGGGCGTTGATGATCATCCAGCGGATCGCCAGCGAGGTCCTCCGCTCCTGGGGCACCTCGATGGGGACCTGGTACGTCGCGCCGCCCACCCTGCGCGACTTGACCTCGAGGACCGGCTTGACGTTTTCCAGGGCCTTTTTGAAAACCTTGACGGGATCTTCCTTCGATCGATCCTTGACCAGTTCGAGGCTGCCGTAGAAGGCCCCTTCGGCCACACTCTTCTTACCTTGAATCATCATGCAGTTGATGAATTTGTTGATAAGCGTGCTCCCGTACATGGGATCGGGCAACGTCTCCCGTTTCGCTACTTCTCTTCGCCTCGGCATACTTAA
>CAZTHE010000251.1:0-3311 GCA_964613495.1 uncultured Acidobacteriota bacterium
ACCGTCGACACACGGATTTTCAGTCCGTTGCTCTACCGACTGAGCTACCCCGGCACTGGATCATCGAATAAAGCGGAGAGTTTTATACCATCGGACGGGGGAAAAATCCACCCAAGATATTCATTCGCCGTCAACCGGCGCCTCCCGGGCCCCACGTCCCGCTTTTCGGCGGCAAACGCCCAACGGGAAACGGGCAACGGGCAACGAGAAACGCTATTTTGCGAAGCGGTCCGGGTAAGACTCCGCGAGCAGCGGCGGAACGGCCGGCGCAACGCCGTCCAGTTCCTCGAGGATCTCCATCGCGTTGACGAGGGCCTGCCCGCGGAAGTGGTTGTTCGTGACCGCGTACGTCTCCTCCGTGCTCTGCTGCACCTTCCTGATTTTTTCCGAAAGCTGCCGGATCTCCTCCTTCGTGTACAGGTAGTCGTACCGCGCGTCGCGGCCGGCGTCCTCCCGGAACCAGTTGGTGTAGTTGCGCCCGTGCAGCCGGAAATACCCGACCCGCGCCGTCGCGTATTCGCCCG
Organism: uncultured Acidobacteriota bacterium; assembly: GCA_964613495.1. Classification (GTDB taxonomy): domain Bacteria; phylum Acidobacteriota; class UBA6911; order UBA6911; family UBA6911; genus UBA6911. The sequence continues at coordinate 525 of CAZTHE010000251.1, forward strand.
GCTTGAGCGAATCGCCGATCACGGGCTGGTCGACGTTGCAGAACGCGACGCCGTTTTCCCGCAAAAATCCGTAGAAACTCTCCCGGTCCCACCCGCCGTGGCGCACCTCCACGACGAGGGGGAACTCCCGCAGGCGGCGGAACAGCCTCTCCAGGTAGTCCCGGTTTTCCGGAGTGCAGCGGAAGCGCCAGGGAAACTGCAGCAGGAGCGCGCCCAGCACCCCCGCCTCCGCGAGCGGCGCCATTGATTTGCGGACCTCGTCGCAATCGGTGATCAGCGCCGTCTCATCCTCCGCGGGACGCTCGTGCGACAGTTTCTGCCACGCCTTGGCGGTGAACCGGAACCTCGGATTGTGGCCGACGCGGCGGGCCCAGGAAGCCGCGTCCTTCGCGCGCGGCGGCGCATAGAAGGAACTGTTGATCTCGATCGTGTCGCAGTAGTCGGCCAGGTAGGCCAGGGCGTCCAGTGACGCGCCGGCGGGGTAGACGACGCCTTCCCAGTCCCGGTAGTTCCATCCCGCCGGGCCGACGCGCAGCGACGACGGGCGTCCGGCGGATTGAAAGAGAGAGCCCTGTCTCGGCATCATCGTCCCCGCTCCGTGCGCGCCTCCCGGACGCGGCTTTTGACTCGTTACGCCCTATTGCAGCACGACGCCAATGGGCGAGCCGGCGCGCATGTTCAGCGCCGCGGCCGCCGAGGCTCCCTTGATGGCGATCTCGAGGAACCCGGTCGATCCCGGGACGACGATCACCTCCCCGGGCGTTCCCTCGGCATAGGTCTTGCGCAATCCGGTGATTTCCCTCTGGCCCGCGAGGATTTTGAACGGCATCGGCAGGTCTTCCGGCTTCAGATTCGTGATGAGGTTGCCGAAGTGGTCGACGGCCAGGATCGCTCCCTGGATCAGCGACTCGCGCAGCCGCTTCAGCGCCGGGATCTGCAGCCGCACGGGGGACGGCTCGACGGGGCCGAGCTGGAACAGCTCTATCCTCCGGCTGATCCACGCCGCGACGGGGGCAAAAATGTCCCGCCCGTGAAACGTCGACGACACCGGCTTGCGGAAGTAGTGGTCGGCCGTGATCTCGTACGCCGTGAAATCTTCGTGCTCCTGCAGGATATAGGTGAGGATGCCGTTGTCGGGCGCGACGAAGTAATGCCCGCCGGCGGTGACCGCCAGGGGCTTGCGCGCCGTCCCGACCCCGGGATCCACGACCGCGAAGTGGATCGTGCCCTGCGGGAAGCAGGCGTATGCCTGGTGCAGCAGGAAGGCGGCCGTGAAGACATCCTGCGGCGGCACCAGGTGGGTGATATCCACCAGCGTCGCGTCCGGGTTCAGGCTCAGCAGGATCCCCTTGACGGATCCCACGAAGTGGTCGCGCAATCCGAAGTCCGTCAGCAGTGTGATGATGGGCATTCCGTTCTCCTTGTTCCTTCGCGGACGGACTGCGGGGCCGGTCGCGGCGCCGCAGCCGTATCCTTCGGGAATATGCTATTCTAGGACATCATGAAGGAAAGAATCTATCTCGATAATAGCGCGACCACGCGGGTGGACGACCGGGTGCTGGAGGCGATGCTGCCGTGTTTCCGCGAAAACTTCGGGAATGCCAGCTCGGTGCACGTCTTCGGCCAGGAGGCCCGGGCCGCAGTGGAAGCGGCGCGGCGCTCGGTCGCCGAACTGCTCGGCGCCGAGCCGCGCGAGATCGTCTTCACCTCCGGCGGCACCGAATCGGATAACGCCGCCCTCTGGGGCGTCTTCCGCGGCGGTCCCCGCCCGGGCGGCCACATCGTCACGACCCGGATCGAGCATCCGGCCGTCCTCGCGACCTGCAAGGCCCTGGAAGGCGCCGGCGCCGAGGTGACCTGCGTTCCCGTACCCGCATCCGGGCGCGTGGACCCGGCCGCGATCGAGGCTGCTGTCCGCGAAGACACGCTCCTGATTTCCGTGATGCACGCGAACAACGAAACCGGCATCATCCAGCCGCTGGAAGAGATCGCCGCGATCGCCCGGGCGCGCGGCATCCTGCTGCACACCGACGCCGTGCAGTCCGCCGGCAAGATCCCGGTGAACGTCCGCGACCTCGGCGTCGATCTGCTGTCGGTCTCCGCGCACAAGATCCATGGCCCGAAGGGAGTCGGGGCCCTGGTCGTCCGCAAGGGCGTAAAAATGGCTCCTTTCATGACCGGCGGGTCCCAGGAAAGGAAGCGGCGCGCCGGGACCGAGAACGTGCCGGGGATCGCCGGCCTGGGGGCCGCAGCGCGCCTTGCGCTCGAACGCCTGCCGGATATGCGGACGCGCGTCGCCGCGCTGCGCGACCGGCTGGAGGACCGGGTCCTGCGCCGGATCTCCGGCGTGCGGATCAACGGGAACGGCGCGAGGCTGCCGATCAGCAGCAACCTGTCCTTTGAAAACCTCGAAGGCGAGGCCGCCGTCATCGCCCTCGACCTCGAAGGCGTCGCCGTTTCGACCGGGTCGGCCTGCTCCTCGGGCGCGCTGGACCCGTCCCACGTCCTCACCGCCATGGGCCTGCGCCCGGAAGTGGTCCAGGGGTCGCTGCGCTTCAGCCTTTCCTGGCATACCTCCGAAGAGGAAGTGGACCGCGCGGCCGAGATCCTGGAATCGGTCGTGATGCGCCTGCGCAAGCTGTCCCTTCGAGGGCGGATTTAGCCGGCGCCCAATTGTCGGAACCGGGTTTTATCCTGCGTAGAAAGGCCGCTAGGCCGGCCTGTGAGCCCGGCGCAGGCATAAGCAGCAAGCGCCGTCATGCGATAGGAATGCGGCGTGCCGAAGGC
>CAZTHE010000252.1:0-3294 GCA_964613495.1 uncultured Acidobacteriota bacterium
ACGCCCAAGATCGAGAAATTCAAAAAGATCTTCAAGGACCGGCTCAAGCCCCGGTAAACCGGGAGGTTTCGAGCGATCCTCAAGCTGCGGATCATGAATATCTCCACATCGAATGCCCGGCGAGGCAGTCTTCGGATCCCCTCAACAAAAGAATAAAAAAATCCGCGAAATCCTTGGCTCAAACCCGTCTGATCGATCCAGAACCCGCCGGGCGCGACTACGGTCGGCCGGGCTTCGACTGAAGATCCTGGAGAGCGGACGCCGTCCGTTCGGCGTCGAGCACGGGATCGACGTCCCTCTCGACGGCGCGGATGCGCAGGTCGGGACCGATGATGAACGTCCAGCGCTTCGACATGTTCACGACGGGCATCTTCGTGCCGTAAGCCTTGACCGCCTTCAGTTCCGGGTCGGCGAGCAGCACGAAATTCAGGCTGTGCTTCTTCTTGAAGCTTTTCAGCGCCTCGACGTCGTCGGTGCTCACGCCGTAAATCTCCGCCCCCAGCCGGCGTATCTTCGAGATGCTGTCCCGGAAGGCGCAAGCCTGTTTGGTGCACCCCGGCGTGTCCGCCTTGGGGTAGAAATAAAGCACCGTCCACTGCCCTTTTCGCGATTGGAGGTCAAAATTCGCGCCCGCATCGGTCTTGAGAACGAAGCCCGGAGCCGGATCTCCCGGTTTCAGATCCGATGCCAGCCCTTTTCCTCCGAAGCCAAAAAGCGCCACTACCATCGCCAGAATCCCTTTCATAGCCGCCGCTCCTTGTCCAACGGTTCCCTCCGGCAGGTTTCCCGCCGGCACATCCCGAGTTCACAAACGATCTTATAAGATCCGGCCGAGGCGGAAGCCAATGGACGGCGAAACCGGGGATCCCATCCCTGGACGCCCCCGGAACCCGATCATGGATTCGCGTCCCGGGATTGGATACACTGTGAGCGGAACCGCAACCGGGAGGTGTACGATGACCAGGATTCTCGTCCTTTACTACAGCATGTACGGCCACGTCGAAACCATGGCGAGCGCGGTCGCCGAAGGCGCGCGCGGCATCGAAGGCACGGACGTCACGATCAAACGCGTCCCGGAGCTGATGCCCGAGGAGGTTGCGCGCAAGGCCGGGGCCAAGCTGGACCAGCCTGCGCCGATCGCCTCGCCGGGCGAACTGGCCGAATATGACGCCGTCATTTTCGGCACGCCGACGCGCTTCGGGAACATGGCCGCGCAGATGCGCAACTTCCTCGATCAGACCGGCGGGCTCTGGGCCAAGGGATTGCTCGCCGGCAAGGTGGGCAGCGTATTCACGTCCACCGCGACGCAGCACGGCGGGCAGGAGACGACGATCGTGTCCTTCCACCACACCCTGCTGCACCACGGCATGATCCTGGTGGGCGTCCCTTACACGTGCGCGGAACTATCTACGATGACGGAGATCACCGGAGGATCGCCGTACGGCGCCGGGACGCTGGCGGGAGGAGACGGGACGCGCCGGCCTTCGGAGAACGAGCTTGCCATCGCCCGTTTCCAGGGAGCCCACGTCGCGAAGATCGCCCGGAAACTCTTCCCGTAGGGCACCGGGGAACGGACAGGGCTTTGCGGCGGAAGCACGCCGGGCCTCCTCGGCGGACGGCGGGTTTTCCCGCCACGCTACAGTGTGGCCAGCTCGACGGCGTCGCCTGCCGACACAGCGCGGCGATCGATCGAGTGGACCCACACGATCCGGTCTCCGCGGCGGGCGACGCGCTCCCGCAGCAGCCACCGGCGCGCGGCGTTCAGCGGATCTCCGCCGCGGCTCCCTGCAAACAGCGGCCGCACTCCCCAGCTCAGCGACAGCTGGCCCAGGGCGACGCCGTCCCGAGTCAGCGCGACGACCGGCATCGGCGGGCGGAAGCAGGAGATGCGGTACGGCAGGGTCGGGGATTGCGAGGCTACCACGATCGCCCTGGCCCCCACGTCCCAGGCCAGCCGGCAGGACGCATGGCTGACGGCGTCTTCCGGGGAGGGCCAGGATTTCCGCGACCGGCCATCCATGATGTGCTGAAACGGATAGGCCGTTTCCGTGGCGGTCAGTATCTCCCCGAGCATGCGGACCGCCGCGACCGGGTGCTTCCCGACGGCGGTTTCGGCCGAAAGCATCACCGCGTCGGTCCCGTCCAGCACGGCGTTGGCCACATCGGTCACTTCCGCGCGGGTCGGCCGGCCGTGTTCGACCATGGACTCGAGCATCTGAGTCGCCGTGATCACGGGCTTCCCCATATCATTGGCCTGTAGGATGATCCTCTTCTGGACGAGAGGCACCCGCGCCAGCGGCGTCTCCACGCCCAGGTCGCCCCGGGCCACCATGACGCCGTCCGCTTCGCGGAGCAGCGCGTCGAGGTTGTCCAGAGCCTGCGGCTTCTCGATCTTGGCGACGATGCGCGGCGCGTGGCCGAGGCGCCGCAGCACGCGCCGGATGCCGGCGATATCCGCGGCCGTGCGCACGAAAGAAACGCCGATCCATTCGGCCTTCTGAGACACCGCCAGCTCGATCCCTCGCATGTCGGCGCGCGTGGGGATCGAAACGCGGACATCCGAATCGGGAAGGTTGATGCCGGATCCGGAACGCACCGTTCCCTCCACGAGGACTTGGCAGACCACGGAATCGCGCCTGCGCCCCGTCGCCTCGAGAGTGACCAGGCCGTCGGCCAGGTGGAGCAGGTGTCCCCGCCCCACAGCCGCGAGGATCCTGGCATCCCGCACCGGGAGGAAGTTTTCCGACGCGTCCTTGCCGGGGCCCAGCACGACCGTTTCCCCCCGGCGCAACTCCCGCAGGCCGCCCGGCAGCGCACCCAGCCGGAATTTCGGGCCGGGCAGATCGACGAGGACGCCGGCCGGACGGCCCAGTTCCCGCACCGCCTCGCGCAGCGCCCGTATCCGGTCGCGCTGCTCGATCCCGGTCCCGTGTGCCGTGTTCATGCGCGCGATGTCCAGCCCGGCCCTCAGGCAATCGCGAAGCACCCTGGGATCGTCCGTCGCCGGCCCCAGGGTCGCAACAATTTTCGTACGGTGCTGTTCCGCCACGGTCCCCTCCCGCTTTCGATCTGGTCCCATTATGCCACGGCCCGCGCCTTCCGCGAGCCCGCAACCGGAATCCGCTCCGCGGATCCTCCCGAAAAACCTCCCGGACGGCAAAACAGCGGCATGGCGGAATTGTGACTCAGGTCACCAATCCGAATCGCGGACGGGCCGAAAATATAAATGATTCAGAATATTAAAAGGAGCGACGAAGCTATGGGGATAGCGTCCCCGCGCGAAACGGTTTTCAA
>CAZTHE010000253.1:0-3283 GCA_964613495.1 uncultured Acidobacteriota bacterium
CCCGAGAAAGAACCCGTTGAGGACGGCGTTGGAACCGTCAAAACCCGTGTGGGTGATGGTAACGGCCAGATTACCCTGCACGCGCCACACGAGGTATTCCCCGCCGTAAAAAGCCGAAACCGATTGGCGGTCCAGGACCGCGCCGGTATCCCGGTCCAGGATCTCGACCGTTTGGCGTCGGGCCAGGCTGTCCCAATCCGCGAAATAGAATGCGAGCCGGCATGGTCCCGCATCGCCCAGTTCCAGTTCGAGCGTGAAATGCGTCTTCGAAAACCAGGCGGAGGCGCGGCGCCCGGTCCGCGGTTCGTTTTCGAGAGCCCTGCGGTCGATGGAGGGATTCTCCCAGGTCCACTCCGAATGCCCTTTGAGTGCGGCCCGGACCCCGGATGGCAGGCGGGTGGCTTCCGCCGGCAACGCATAGCCTTCCGCCCCATAGGCCGAGCGCCAGTCACCGCGTGTCCCGATGTCGCGCCCGATAAACCCGGCGCTGCCTGCGGCGTGCAGAGGGGACGCCGCAGCGACTCCCAAAACCGCCAGCGCCAAAAGCAATTTCCTGCCGGATCGCCGCATGGGACCTCCCGGGGTGATGACAGGCGGAAGCATGCACTGCCGCAACCGCATGCGCCAAAACGGACGGCCAAATCTCGCGGGCGTCGCGCCGCGCGTCACGGGGACGTATTCAGGATGTCCGGCTCGAGATAGATCACCCGGGCGATGGGCACCGCGCTCCGGATCCGCGACTCGGCGCCGTTGATGGCGCGCGCGACGGACGCCGCCGTTTCGTCGTGACGCACGGCGATTTTCGCGACGACCATCAGCTCATCCGGCCCGAGGTGCAGCGTCTTGAGGTGGATGATCCGTTCGACGTCCTTTCCCTCCTCGAGCGCCCGGCGGATTGCGGTCACGTGCTCGGCCGTGCCCGATTCGCCGATGAGCAGGCTGTTCATTTCCATCGCCAGGAAAACGGCGATGAGAACGAGCAGCAGCCCGATGGCCAGCGACCCGACGCCGTCCCAGCGCGCGTCGCCCGTCAGGACGGCGACGGTCACGCCCGCCAGCGCGAAAACGAGGCCGACCAGGGCGCCGGCGTCTTCCAGGAGCACCACCGGCAATTCCGGCGCCTTCGCCCCGCGGATGAAGCGTCCCCACGGGACCCCGCGCCGCACCTCGTTCGACTCCCGGACCGCCGTCCGCAGGGAAAGCGCCTCGAGCGCCAATGCCACGCCGAGGACGCAAAAGGCCCAGACCGGGCTTTTCAGCTCTTCCGGGCGGACCATCTTATGCCAGCCCTCATAGAGCGCGAATACCCCGCCCAGGCTGAAGAGCACGATCGACACGATGAAGGCATAGACGTACCGGGCGCGCCCGTAGCCGAACGGGTGTTCGTCCGTAGCCCGGCGGCGGGACTGAGTGCGCCCGGTCAGCAGCAGCACCTGATTGCCCGAATCCGCGACCGAGTGCATGCTCTCGGAAAGCATGGAGGAAGAACCGGTGAAAACGAAGGCGGCGAACTTCGATGCCGCGATGCCCAGGTTTGCCGCGAGCGCCGCAACGACGGCGCGAGTCCCCTCCGAACCGCTCATGTCCTTATCTCTTCCCCCATCTCCCGCCGCCCGGTGCATGCGGACAGGCCCCCGGATCAGTCTTCCGCTTCCAGAATTTTCCGCGCCTTCGCCAATTCCTTCATGTGGGATTCACTCAGGACCGGATATCGCAGCTTCAGGGATTTCAATTTCTTGACCACGATATCCGCGACCGCGGTCCGGGTAAACCACTTCTTGTCTGCCGGAATGACGTACCAGGGGGCCCATGGCGTGCTCGTGGCATTGAGCATGTCTTCGTAGGCTTTCCTGTAGTCCTCCCAGAAGTCCCGCTCCTTGATATCGCCGAAAGAGAATTTCCAGTTCTTCTCGGGTTCGTCGATACGCTCGAGGAAACGCTGCTTCTGCTCTCCTTTCGAGACGTTGAGGTAGAACTTCAGAATCACGGTCCCGTTGCGCGCCAGGTAGCGCTCCACCGCGTTGATGTCCTCGTAACGGCGCTTCCAGATCTTGGGGTTCTCTTTCTCCTTTCTGGGAAGGCGCTGGCCCTCGAGAATTTCGGGATGCACGCGCACGATCAGCACTTCCTCGTAGTACGAACGGTTGAAAATGCCGATGCGGCCACGCTCCGGAAGCGCTTTCATGGTCCGCCACATGAAATCGTGGTCGAGCTCTTCCTGCGACGGCGTCTTGAAGGAATATACCTGACACCCCTGCGGGTTGACGCCGCTCATGATGTGCTTGACGATCCCGTCTTTCCCGGCGGCATCCATGGCCTGAAAGATGAGCAGCAGGGCGTAGGAGTCCTGCGCGTACATCACGTGCTGCAGTTCTGCCAGCGCCTGAATGTCTTCACGCAGCTTCCTCTGCGCTGCTTCCTTGCTCGCGAATTTCGCGCAGAATCCCGGATCATAGCGGTCCAGTCGGACCTTCCTACCTGGCGGAACCATAAACCGGTCACATTTCATGGCAGTCTCCGGGCATGTCCGTTTTGATTTCAGATTCCAGATTCCAGATTCCAGATGAGCCCGCGTTTCACCGATTTGAAAGAGATGGCTTCCGGCGGCGCCCGCCCGGCCGCGCACCCGTTCGAAGACGGCCGGATCCCACCCTGCAGCCGGCATCCGGGTCCCTGCCGGCGCACCAAACCGAATCTTAACCCCAAGCAGGTGTTTAATGGAAAGGTTTTGCACGAAGCCCCGGCCGAACGACAGATCGTGTAAAAAATTCTTACACTCTCGAAACACGTCATGGTCCGGCCGCCGGCACCTTCCCGAACGCCTGCCCTTGATGACCCAGGACACCCGCTATCCGGAACCCCGGCCGGCCGCCATCCGTATTACGCGCGTATTACGTACCGCGGATTTTTCTGTTGGCGGTGCATCAACGGTGGTGCTTTTCCTTTTAAAACGCGTCCCGAGCGCTAGTTGGTTTCTGTCGCGAAACCGGAACTCAGGTTCGGAGGGCCGATAGAGAATAGCCCCGAGTCGGGAGAAAACGGGTGTCCACTACTGCCGGCCGGCGGGTGTCCACGATTTTCCACGATTTGTGTCCGCGGTTTGAGCGATTTCCGGAGGGGGGAGGTGTCGGGATATTTTACAGAGGCGTCCGGCGGCTCCGGCAGGCCCAGTCATTTCCCGTCCCTCCATACTGCTGCAGGAAAAAAGGATTTCGGTTTTTCAATTTCCGGTACTAGAATAGGCCACAATGTTGCAGGGCATTCCGGAGGATAATTGTGTCGA
>CAZTHE010000254.1:0-3262 GCA_964613495.1 uncultured Acidobacteriota bacterium
CGGGGGTCAGCAGCTACATACGCTCGACGCCGAAAGAGTCGCTGGAATCCGTCCTCGCGAGCATCAGGCAAGAAATGCTGAAACGGTAGAAACGTTGGAAGGTTGGAACGTTATGTGTCGTCCCTACAGGACTCTCATTGTTTCGTCCACACCCCGGGGTTCCGTCGCCCGCTCCGCGGGCTCCGTCACCCCGGGCTATGCTGCCACGTGCCTTCGGCACGTCGAATCCCGGTTTCCCCGATGGATGCCTTCGACAGGCCGCATTCGTGCAATTTGTGGCAAATCCGGGAATGCACGTCCGTTCCGGCGGGAAACGGGAAGCCCGAACCCCCAAACGGGAAACGGGAAACCCGAAACGGGAGACCCGAAACGCAAAACGGGCATTTCCCCAAAATCCAATCAATGCTTGCATTTGAGAATTTGCTTCTGGTACCATCAGCTCTTCTGTCGATCGGTCTAAAGCCTTGGAGGAGAGGAATATGCGCAGAGTGCCCATGACAGAATCGTTGCGAATCATCGCCCAGGGTACAAAAAACTGGATAGCGCAGCGCCCTGTCGTCGTTTCTTTCGAAGTGACGAACTCCTGCACCTGCTACTGCAAGCACTGCGATCACGGCGGTCCGAAGGACACATCCCACGATTTAAAACCGGCGGATTACAGGAAATACATGGAAGTGCTCCGCCCGTGCGTCGTCCAGGTCTCCGGCGGCGAACCGCTGATGCGCAACGACCTCACCGAAGTCGTGCGCAACATCAAATCCGACAACGGGCTCCCCTTCATCATCCTGGTTTCGAACTGGTCGCATATGACCAAAGAACGCTATCTCGAGCTGCGCGAGGCGGGAGTGGACGAATTCTGCGTCAGCCTCGACTTCCCCGACGAGCGGCACGACGACTTCCGCGGGCTCCCGGGCCTGTACAAGCACCTGAGCACGATCATGCCGCAGGTCTCGGCCCTCGGCCACGACGACGTCCTGTTGAACAACTGTATTACGGCCGCCAACGTGCAGGAGATCAATGCGGTCGCGGACAAGGCCGCCGAGTGGGGCGTCAACATCAACTACAGCGCCTACTCCCCCAGGCGGACCGGGTGCCGGGATTACTTCCTGAACACCGGCGCGCAGCTGGCCGCATTGGACCGCGGGCTGGAGACGCTCAAGCGGCGCATGGACAAATCCAACTGGATCACCAACAACATCACCACCCTCGAAGCGACCCGGCGGTATTTCCAGCGCGGCGGCGCGCCGGGCTGCAAAGCGGGCCTCCGCTGGCTCGTCGTCACCAACGACGGCGCCCTGCAGCCCTGTTCCATGCAGTTCCGCCGCTACGCCCTCCACGAGCAGGCCCGCATGGTCCGCGAATTCACGCAGAACAACACGTGCGACCAGTGCTACGTGTCGATCCGGTCCTACCTGGACAAGACCTTCCCGCAGCTGCTGCGCGAGAACGTCTCGGAATTTTTCTCCTTCAAATCGCGCTCGCAGCGCAACTGCGGCGCCGCATCCTGATCTCCCGCACCGGCCCGGAAACTTCGGCGCGGCCCATGCGTGTGGTATTCTGATTCTCTATAGCCAATGTGTGTTGGCCATTCAGGAGGAGCTATGAAGAATCTAGTGTTCCCGGTCCTGTTCGCCCTGTTCAGCGCATCGGTCTCGGTCGCCGCGAGCGAGGTGCACGACCGCGTCGTCCACTCGGCCATCGTGCTGAAGGAGCTCACCGGCATTTCGGAAAAGAGCATCCCGCAGGACCTGCTGGACAAGAGCGCCTGCGTCGCCGTCATCCCGAGCGTGAAGAAGGGCGGGTTCATCTTCGGCGGGGCCTACGGAAAAGGCGTGATGTCCTGCCGGACGCAGAACGGCGAAGGCCCCTGGAGCGCTCCGACGATGTTCGCTCTCAGCGGGGGAAGCTTCGGGCTGCAGATCGGCGTCCAGGCCGTCGACCTGGTGCTCGTCGTCATGAACGTCTCGGGGATCGAGAGCCTGCTCAACACGAAGTTCACGCTGGGGGGGGACGTCCGTCGCGGCCGGTCCCGTCGGGAGATCCGCATCGGCTCAGACCGACGCCCTGATGTCGGCCGAAATCCTGGCCTATTCGCGGTCGCGCGGCCTGTTCGGCGGCCTGGCCCTGAAGGGAGAAGCGATCCGCCCCGACAAGGACGCCAACCACGTGCTCTACGGCAAGCAGATCGATCCGAAGGAAGTCCTGATGAAGCAGTCGGACGACATCCCGAAAGACGCCCGGATTTTCCTGGACGAACTGACGCGCATCAGCCCCAAACGGCTTAAATAGCGGCCGGCGGTTTCGGGCCGCGGTTCAGGTCGAACACGATCTTGAGCCCCTCGAGCGCCAGCCAGGGCTCGATGATCTGGATGCTGGAAGTCTCCTTCGCGATGAATTCCACGAAGGAACCGGTGCCGATCGTCCTCATCCCCGGCCCCAGTTCGGCGCGGAACCGCGCCACCATGCCATCCACGAGGCCCACATACCCGTACAGCAGGCCGCTCTGAAGCGAGTGCACGGTATTGCGCCCGATGGCCGAGGGCGGGCGCACGATGTCGACCCGCGGCAGTTTGGCCGCCTTGCGGAAGAGCGCGTCCGAGCCGATGCCCAGGCCCGGGGCGATGGCGCCCCCCAGGTATTCCCCGTCCGCCGAAAGCGCGTCGAAAATCGTGGCGGTTCCGAAATCGACGATACAGGCGGGCCCCTTGATCCGCCGGCGGACCGCGGCCGCGATCACGACTCGGTCGGCGCCGACCTGCTTCGGGTCCTCGTAGCGGAGCGCGATTCCCGTGCGCGTCCCCGCGTCCACGACGAGGGGCGCGGCGCCGAGGTAGTCGCGGCAGGCGCGCTCGAGGGTGCCGGTCAGCGGCGGCACCACGGAGGCGAGGGCGATTTCGCGCACGTCGCCGATGCGCACCCCGGAGCGTTCGAGGAGCTGCGTCAGCAGGATGCCGTATTCGTCGGCCGTGCGGTCGTTGCTGGAAGCCAGCCGCCAGCGCGGTCCAAGCGCGTCGGTCTCGAAAAGCCCTATCGAAATGGTGGTATTGCCGATATCGATCGCAAGCAGCATGAGGTGCCTCCCGTGTTTCCCCCCAAAATGCAGACGGCGAGGTCTGCAATAAAGACAGTCCGTGTCGTCCCTGCAGGACTCCGCCCTGTTAATCTCTCTGACCCAGGGTTCCGGCCGCTATGGCGGCCTTCACCCTGGGCTTTGCTGCGCCGCGCCTCCGGCGCTGGAACCTACGCATGTCCCCGATTCTGC
>CAZTHE010000255.1:0-3152 GCA_964613495.1 uncultured Acidobacteriota bacterium
CCAATCTCCTTCGCGGACGCCAAAAAAACTCAGTATCGCACAAAACACGCCACGTGTCAGGGGCACCCGTCATTTAACCTTCGTTTTTGGGGTGGAACCGCGAAGGCTTTTTGGAATAATGTAGGGCCATGCCGGGAACGGTGCGGCATTCCCGGCGCGCCCTATCCCATTCCCAAAGGAGGACACGTGGACTCCCATCAGTCAAGAAGGCAATTCCTGCAGGCAGGCCTGGCTCTTCCGGCCGCCGGCCTGGTTTCCTCAAAAAATTCCGATGCCCCGTATCAGTCGGGCGCCGGATCTCCCGGAGTGGTCTATAGAACTCTGGGCAAAACCGGACTCAAGGTTACGGGCGTCGGCTATGGCATCGGGTTCGTGCCCGTGACGGACGTCGTCGCCCGGGCCATCGACATGGGCATCAATTACTACGACACCTCCCGCGACTACGGCGAAAGCGAGAAAATCTTCGCCGGCGTGATCAGGGGGAAGCGGGACAGGATCGTCATCGCCAGCAAGTCCGGCAGGACGAAGAAGGCACACATCCTGGAAGACCTCGATACGACCTTGCAGGTGCTGGGCACGGACCACGTCGACATCTGGCACCTTCACGGCCGGGACACGCCGGCCATGGTGCCGGATGAATCGATCGAAGCCCTCGAGCTGTGCAAGAAATCGGGCAAAGCCCGTTTCATCGGTTTCAGCTGCCACGACGTAAACAACATGGTCCCCTTCATCCTGAAAACGGGGAAGTTCGACGTCATCCAGACCACCTACAGTTTTCCCATCGGCGGGCGCTACCGGGAGCAGGCGGTCGCGAAGCTGCACGAAGCGGGCATCGGCGTCATCGCGATGAAGGTCGTGGTCGCGCTGTCCGGCTTCAACCTGAAGACCGTCGAAAACCCTCCGGCTCGGCCGAACGGCGACGGCCCGGTCGCGGGCATCAAGTGGGTGCTGCAGAATCCTGCCATCGGCACGACCGTCCCCAACATGCGGACCATCCCGCAGCTCGAAATGAATTTCCGGGCGATGTCGGAACCCTACACCGCGGCGGACGAAAAACTGCTGACGCGCTTAAATGAACAGATACGGCCCGACTACTGCCGCATGTGCTACGAGTGCAAGGGAGTGTGCCCGAAGGGCGTGCCCGTGGCCGAAGTGCTGCGCTTCCTGTCCTACAACGATTTTTACGGAGACTACCACCGGGCGGTCGTGAGTTTCCGGGGCCTCGGGCGGGAGATTCGCGACGTGCGGTGCGCCGAGTGCGCGGAATGCGTCGTCCGATGCCCGAACGGCGTGCGTGTTCAGGACCGCCTGATGCGTGCCCAGCAGCTCCTTGCTTAGGCTTTTCCGAGGGCGCGCAGCACCTTGTCCGGGGTGACGGGCGGCGCAATCCAGTGCCCGATGGCGTTGGCGACGGCGCAGACGGGAAGCTGCGGGGCCGCCATGCAGTGGCTGATGCCCGACGCGCCGTAGCAGGCGTTGCCGGACCGCGTTTCCACGGCGAAGGTCTCGATCGGCCCGAAATCCATGATGGTGGGTTTCTTGTACTCCCACATGTTCGTGCTGAGTTTCACGCCCGTGGTCTTGTCGTAGATCCACTCCTCCGACAACCCGCCGCCCTGGCTGAAGAACATCGCCTGGTGCAGCTGGCCTTCGAACGACGTCATCCGCAGCACCTTGCCCGGGTCGCAGACGACCACGAACTTGGTCACTTCCACGCCTCCGGTTTCGGGATCCACGGCCACTTCGCAAAAGCTTGCATTCATCACATCCAGGATCTTCCCCATTTTGTGCCACGTCGTTTCCGGCGGCCGGCCGAAGAAAGTCGCGGTGATATCCAGATCGTGATCCCCGAACCCTTCGTCCGCGATGAACTGCCCGAACGGGATACCCTTGCCGGGATCCGACTTGGGGAAGACTTTCGTGTCCCGGGTGTCGAGGTCTTCGGGTTTGCATTTGAATTTCAGGGCCGCCAGTTCGAGAAGCGCCTTTCTGCAGGCCACGGCGGCTTCCTTCATTACCCAGGCGGACGCGGTCGTGCCGTCGCTCCCTCCCCCGACTGGAGTGAAGATGGCCTTGTTGTCGTAGAGGAGAATCACGTCTTCGACGCGCGCCCCCATTTCCTCGGCGACCACCAGGGCGCAGGCATCCGAGGCGTAGATGCCGCACCAGGGGCCTTTGAGCGGCACATACACCTTGTTGTCCGCCTGAACGGTGACCGTCGCCGTGTAGGGCTGCTGGGCGTGGCGCGGCGACTGGGCATATCGGAAGCTCAGGCCGTGCAGCCTTCCGTCGGGAAGCCGCCGGGTACCGGCCGGGTGCCAGTTCCAGCTCATGGCCTTTTTGCCCTTTTCCAGGCACATCTTCAGGCTGGGAGGAACCCCGTTCGGGTCCTCCACGGGGCCGTGAACGTTTTTGAGCGCGACGTCTGTCGGGTCCATCCCAAGCTTTTCGGCGACGATCTGCTCGGCGATGGTCATGGAATCCCAGTTGTAGGGCGAGGTCTGGCTGCCGGTGACTTTGCCCGAACTCGTGAACGCGGACCTCGACTCGTACTTCATGTTGACGCACCGGGTGGTGTTGAAGGGGCTGGACATGCCCTCGTAGGCGCCCATGTCGAAGCCGCGCGCATTTTTCCCGGGGGCTCCCGAATCGCCGATCTGAGTTTCGTAGACTCCCGTAATCGTTCCGTCCTTCCGGAAGCCGATCTTCGTGTGCATGTAGCGCTGCGGGTTCGCCGTATAAAAATCATTCTGCCGGATATTCATGCAGCGGACGGGCCTGCCGGTCCTCTTCGACAGCAGGGGCGTGATCAGGGCCGCGCGCCGGATCATCCAGTCGCAGTATTTGCCGCCCTGGAACATGGTCCCGCGATACAGCCGGTCGAAGGTGAGGTTGTACATGGGAAGCAGCTGGAAAGAGCCCCACGTAGGGGAGACGCCCTCGATGAAGAGCGTTTCCCCCTGGTACTTCAGCGGTTCCTGCGCCCACCAGGACAGGCTCCCGTTCGGGTTCGGCGGGTGCGAGGCCGTCAGGGATTGCGTCCAGTCGAATTCGACGATGTGGTCCGCTTCCCTGAAGGCGGCTTCCACGTCCCCCGCGACGAACGGATTGACCTTCGCCTTCTTCGGATCGAAGAAGGCGAAGGTCAATCC
>CAZTHE010000256.1:0-3123 GCA_964613495.1 uncultured Acidobacteriota bacterium
TTTTCCGGCCGAGGATTCGATGCCCACCGTTTACTAAATCGCTCCGGCGTCTGAGGAGCAGAGAGCCAAAGGATCAAAGGGGCGGAGGATCAAAGGGGTAGGGGGGAAAACATCGGTTGGTCGAAGGGTTTGCTACGGATGGGTTTGCTCTTTGCCTCTCCGGCCTTGAGAAGGGAAAACGATGCAGAAACCGGTCCGGTCTTTGGCCGCGCGCTGGTAAAAGCCGATTCCGATACCGACCCCGACCCCGATCGGCTTTTCCCCCTCCCCTTCACCCCCTCATTCCAGGGATCACCGACACCTCTTGTCCTCATCCGACTGTTTTATAACGGCACCATCCTCCAGGTCGAACTCGACATACTTCACCCCTTTGTCCTTGTACATCATGCAGAATCCGCATTTCTGGCCGCTCGAGGTCTGTGCCAGGACAAAGAGGGTCGGGCTGTTCCGGTATTCTTCGGAAATATCCATTTCCGCAGGACTTCCCGGAGCCCAGACGTTCCAGAAGCCGTAGGAATTCTCGGTCGCTCCGAGGTAGAAGCCGATCATCTGCGACGCCGGATTCTCCGTGCGCACCTTGATCCACCACCCGTCCTTCTTGAGTTCCTGCTTGGGCTGCTGGGCGAGCGCGCTTCCGGCGAACAGGAGCATTACGGCAAGCACGATGAATATTTTAGTTCGCATCTCATTCCTCCATGAAGTCGGCAGCCGGCAGTCTGCAGTTGGCAGTGGCCGGATAGGATTATTCTGCAGTCCGAGCGGCAGTCTCATGACAGATCTACTGCCGACTATCGACTGCCGACTGCCGACTGCCGACTATTTCAAGCCAAAAGCGTCTGCGCGCGAACCAGGCGTTCCTGCACATGCACCCCGTTCGGGCACCGGATGGCGCAGGAGGAGCAGTCGCTGCAGCGCACGTCGCGAATCTCCCTGGACAGGCCGGCGAAACTCATGGCCGCCTGGTGGTAGTTGCCGCAGAAATCGTGATACGCCAGGAACCGCAGCATGTCCGTGACGGGCAATCCTTTCGGGCACTGGCCTTCGCACTCGTAGCACATGCGGCAGTAGTTGGGCCGGATCTGTTCGTTCAGAGTGTAGAGCAGCTGTTCGTCGGCGGCCGTATAGGGTTCGGACATCGCGCGGAAATTCATCTCGAGTTCGGCGATCGTCTTCATGTGAGGCACCGTCGTCCCGATTCCGGGATTGGTCAGGACCCACTTGATGCCCGCGAGCGGTCCCTCGCCCGACGCCTTCGGCTTGCCGCCGAAGTCGGCCAGATTCAGGCCGCTGACTGCCACCACCACTTTCATCGCGATGACGCCGATGCCCGCTTCGCGCAGCTTGTCCACCGCGTCGTTTCTCAGGCGGCCGCCGATCGGGTAGCTGTAGGTCATCTGCATGACGTCGAAGGTCTTGGTCTTGATGATGTAATCGACCATCGCGTAGGGCTTGTGGCAGCTGAAGCCGAGATAGCGGGCTTTGCCCGACGCCTTGGCCATCTGCATGGCCTCGAGCGCCCCGTCCGGGATCGAGGCCGGCGTGTCCCTGGCGTGCAGGTGCCAGATGTCGACGTAATCGGTCCCGAGTTCTTTCAGGCTGGTGTCCAGGTCCCTCAGGATCTGTTCTTTCCGGTACGAGGGGGACTTGGTGGCGATGATGATCTTGTCGCGCTGCCTCCCCTTGATGACGCCGCCGAAGATGCGCTCGCTGTCCTTGTAGTCGCGGGCGGTGTCGAAGTAGTTGACGCCCATGTCCAGGGACCGGGCGACGACGTCGGTATAGGGGACATACCCGATGCCGTAGCCGACTCCCGACGGCTTGAGGTCCGTTTTGCCCAGGGTGCGGTAGGCCACCTTGGGCGGTTCCTTGGGTCCGGCGGTCTGCTGAAATGCCGTGTCCAGGCTATTGGAGGCAACCAGCCCGGCCGCGGGCAATGCCATTCCCGCCTGCAGAAATTGCCTTCGAGATGGATTGGCGCTCACAAATCCTCCTTATGCTTGCTATCGTGATTTTTCATCGGAAACCCGGCTTCTCTTGTCCCCTACCCTATAGCAATTCCGGGAATCCGGCAACCGGAATTCGTATCGTCCGGCCGCCGATCTGGGGTATATTCACCCGTGAATCCGTTCGTTCGAAAATGAATGCCGGGAGGTTCCGACAATGAGCACGCACGTGAAATGGAACGCTGGTTTGATTGTTTCGGGCATTTGCGCCATTCTGGTCGCCGGGTTCCTTGCAGCCGGAGCCGCGCAGGAGAAGAAGGAAATTCCGGACCATTCCGGCTTCTCCTCCTGCCAGGCCTGCCATTCGGAAAAGCACTCCATGTGGGAAGCGTCGAACCACGGCAAGGCCGTCCGCGCGATCGCGAAAGCCGATCTTGCGGCCGGGGACTGCCGGGGCTGCCATTCGACCGCAAGGCCGGCGAGCGGCGGTTCGCGCACCGCGGCGGGCGCCGCGGGTGAGGAAAGCCATCACCAGGTCTCCTGCCTGGCCTGCCACGCCCGGCAGGATACCAAGTTTGCCCACAGGGTGGTGGTGGATCCCGAAGAACTGTGCGATACCTGCCACTTCCAGCGGTCCGTGTTCTGGGGGACCGGAGCCCATGGAATCGAGGATTCGAGGAATTTCCATTCCGGAGTGCCTTGTGTTTCGTGCCACATGACGGAAGGGAATCACAGGATGCAAGTGCTCCGGCCCGACGATCCGGGCCTGACGGGAAAGCGCCTGGACACCTGCACGGCGTGCCACAAGGACAACAACAGGGAGGCGCGCGTCCACCAGATCCAGGAGTGGCAGGGGACGTACGCGGAAAGCATGGCGCCGCTCGTCGAGGACGTGAAGGCCGTCGAAGCCGCACTGAAGAAGAATCCGGGCCTGCTGGACGAGGCCTTGAAGAAGAAGTTTGACGACGTGAAGTTCAACCTGGCCCTTCTCGAAAGAGACGGCTCCCGCGGCTTTCACAATTTCGTGTTTTCCCTGGAAATCACGGGACTGGCTTCCGACGCCCTGAAGGAGATCAAGGCCGCCATCAAGTAGAGCAGCGGCCTGCCGGTGCGGGCGAGACGCGCAAAGCCACGCATAATAAAAGGGCGCCCCTCTGGTGGTAATGTGTTAGTTGCAACC
>CAZTHE010000257.1:0-3121 GCA_964613495.1 uncultured Acidobacteriota bacterium
TGCGCACCTTCTCGGCGTAGAAGCGGTAGTCCCACGGCTCGATCCGGATCTTCGCGCCTTCCCTGCGGGCGATCGCCTGCATGTCGGCGACTTCTTCCTTCACGCGCGCGACCGCGGCCGGCCAGATCTTGAGGATGAGGTCCATGGCGGCCTCGGGCGTCTTGGCGACCTGCTTTTCGATCGACCGGTGGGCGAACGTCGGGTAGCCCTGCAGCCGGGTCCGCTCGGCGCGCAGCCGGAGCATCTCGGTGATGTTGCGGTTGTTGTCGTACGCGTCGGCGTTGTCGCCGCGGCTGTAGTAGGTGCGCCACACCTTCTCGCGCAGGGCGCGGTCGGTGGAGTAGGTCAGGAACGGGTCCATCGACGAGCGCGTGTTTTCCACGGCCCATTTGCCCTTCTGCCCGCGGCGCTCCGCCGCGGCGGCCATGCCGGCGAGCAGCGTGTCGGGGAGCCCGCCCAGCTGGTCCTTGGTCAGGAAGACTGCGTAGCTCTCCTCGTCGTGCAGCAGGTTGTTGCTGAACTTCGTGTAGATGTCGGCCAGCTGCTGGTTGATCTTTGCGACCGCCGCCTTCTGCTCCGCGTTGAGCTTGGCGCCTTCGCGCAGGAAGTCGGTGTAGTAGTCCCAGGCCAGGCGCTTCTGTTCAGGATTGAGGCCGGCGGATTCGCGCGCGTTGTAGACGGCTTCGATGCGCGCGAAGAGCTTCGGGTTCTGCATGATCTTGTCGCGGAACTCGGCCAGTTTGGGCGCCATTTCGGTCTCGACGGCGCGGAAGGCGTCGGAGGACATGTTGTCGGACCAGATGCCGTAGACCGTGGTGGCGCGGTCGAGCGCCTGGCCGCCGAGTTCGAGCGCCTCGATGGTGTTCTTGAAGGTCGGGGCTTCGCGGCTGGAGGCGATGGCGTCGATTTCGGCCAGCGATTGCGCCATGCCGGCTTCGAGCGCGGGCTTGAAGTATTCGACCTTGACCTTGTCGAACGGGGGCACGCCGCCGTACGGGCCGGTCCATTTGTCGAGCAGGATGTTCCAGGCCGCCGGGGGCGGTTGGGGTTTTTTGCAGCCGACGGTGGCCAGGACGGCGATCGCGACGATGCTGACGAGAATGGCGAAACGGAGATAACGTGGGTTCATGGGGAAATCCTTTCTGGGTTTCGAACCTTTTACCTTCTCACGGATTTGTGGGGCGAATCAAGGGGCGGTTTTTTTAGGTAGTGGGGTCTTAGTGTGTTGCCAGGTAGTTTGTACAATTGGGGAACGAACTATCGCCGAGGAACATATGTCGCGGGGTGAAATTAGAGTAACTTGTTGGGTAGGTTAAATCGGCGAATTATTGAAGAAATGACCTTGCCGCGGTTTATGGAAAACTCAAACCGTGCATCATGATCTTTTAGGGCTTTAACAAGCTCTCGGAACTTTGTACGGTTTAGGCATTAGCCTTCTATAAATTGAGCCTGCAATTCTTTGATGACGTGAGCAGGAGGAATTGGCATGCCCGATACTTCGTAATTGTCATGAATGGAACGATGATGAGAAGATGGCTTCATTAAAGAAGCCAAGCATGATTTTCGGACATCCGCAAAACGATCAAACCAAACGGGGTCGGCTGGTTTCCATATCATATCCGGCTGACCCTTGAAATGAGCGAAACTAATCTGCATAGCAACTAATTCACGCAACTCAGCCATCGCCGCATTGAAAGTCTTACCGTATCCACGAAGATCCATCTCTAAAGCCAAGGCTACCCATTCAGTATCTTCGCGATACCCCAATACATTCAGGGTCACATTGCAGAGAACGGATTTCTTTGGAGTTGAACGCACTTAATTCTCCCTTGGCTATTGTACCATATCGGATGGACACAATTCTCGATTAGGACAACACGAGATACAAGAAGAAAATCGATTGCGGTTGTGCACCAAAAACGCCGCTATTATTTAGCAAAGAAGCATCATTCCACGCTATCAGTTAACTCAAAGTCCACACATGATCTACTATCCCCGCTTCCAGGGCGGGTGTGACCCTCAGGGTTTTATGCGCTCTGCAGAAATTGTAATAAGCGAAGTGAGGCGCATAGGCCCATTTTAAATTCATCCATTAAAGCCCCGGTGCCGAAGGCACCTTGCAGCAAAGCCCCGGTGCCGAAGGCACCTTGCAGCAAAGCCCCGGTGCCGAAGGCACCATACAGCAAAGCCCCGGTGCCGAAGGCACCTTGCAGCAAAGCCCGGGGTGACGGAGCCCGCGGAGCGGGCGACGGAACCCCGGGTGGGCATTGGCTAATAGACGGAGTCCTGTAAGGACGACACAGCTGTGTCGTCCCTGCGGGACTCGCATCTTTTATACGGACTGACCCGGGGTTCCGGCCGCTATGGCGGCCTCCACCCCGGGCTTTGCTGTCCCGCGCCTCCGGCGCTGGAACGGCCCTGGGCACCCCCAACCAACAGAACGTGCAAACGTGTAAACGTTCGAACGTTTCCTTCATGCCGGGAAAAAAACGGCCGATAAGAAGTATGAATATTTGCGCGTCAAGGAGAACAACCGTGAGCGGATCCACTTTTGTAGACTACTACGATCTCATGCAGGTAAGCCCGAACGCGGACGAGGACACGATCCAGCAGGTCTTCCGCCATCTCGCCAAGAAATGGCACCCCGACACCTCCAACGCCGACCCGGAGCGCTTCAGGCTGCTGGTCGAGGCGCACAAGGTCCTGACGAACGTCGAGCGCCGGGCGGCCTACGACCTGCGCTACCAGAAGTACTGGGAAACGAAATGGAACATCGCGTCGGAAGCCTCCGACGGTCGCGGATTCCTCGACGACGCCGAGGCGCGCGAAAGCCTCCTGTCGCTGTATTACGTGCAGCGCCGCAGCAAGATGAACGACCCCGGCATGGGCGAGATGGAAGTCGCGCGGCTGATGCGCGTCCCCATTCACCTGATCGAGTTCCACATCTGGTACCTGAAGGAAAAGGGCTACATCCAGCGCATGGAAAACGGCCAGTTCTCGATCACGGTGCTCGGCGTGGACCAGGCGGAGAAGAGCCGCCTCAAGCTCTCCCCCGACCGCCTGCTCACCGAGGGCCACACGGTCGAGGACGGCGAGGACATCGAGAGGACGCTCAAATGCC
>CAZTHE010000258.1:0-3111 GCA_964613495.1 uncultured Acidobacteriota bacterium
AGATCTGGCGCTGGACCTCGCGGTCGTCCAGAGGCTGGCCCGTGCCGTCCTTGCCTCCGCTGAACCAGACTTCGAATACCGTAGCGAGATTGGTTTCGAGGTCCACGAAGACGTTGTAGCCCTTCTGGGCTTTGGGAATCATGTGCGAGAAAAACACCAGTTCTTTCAGCGTCAGGGCGCCGTAGCCCGTTTCGACGGCCGCCGCATTGTCTTCGGCCAGCGTCAGCCGGTTCCTGCTCTTGAATGAGTAGTTCAGGACAGGGCCTTTTTCGGTCACGATCTTGAGCGACTTGCCGGCGAGGACGTCCGACAGTGCGGACGCGCATTTCGGGCCGGCTCCCGTAGCCGAAAGCTTCTGGCCGATCTGCTCTTTTGTGAGTTTTGTATATTTGAATCGGTGCATCGGTATATTCATCATCTGCGAGCCTCCTCAAAAAGGTCGATTGTGTTCCGATTGCCCGGCGGCCTGGGTGTCGGCTGCATTGTCTGGAAAATCCCGTTGAATTTCCGCTGCCTTCCCGCAAGATTGCATGGGCTGCTACCCGAAGGAATTCGTTCCGTCAAAGGTGCTTGTGATCCGTAGAAGATACACGAAAACAGCACAAATAGAACCACAAAAATCGGGGACGTCCCCATTGCCGCGGTGGATGGGGGCGATCGTTTTTTGATTCCGGAACCTGGAATCCGGAATCTGGAATTAACCTATGCACTCCCGGCTGAGCCGCTTCCCGACGAACTTCATGAATACCCCGGGTCAATAGGGCCTGTACACGGGGACCACGTTCCGGTATTTCTCCACCAGGGTGTCCCAATTGCGCGGCAACACGATTTTCCGGGTGATAAAACCGTTTTCTATTCCCCCAACGCTCCGCAGCATCCCCATCCAGGCGCCCGGCCCGCCGGCGACCACTATCATGAGGCCATCCGAGTCGGCCGCCGGGGGCTGGGCAAGGACGTCCCCGCTCTCTTTCGGGGGCGGAAAGGGCGAGGGGGCGTTCTTCAGTATGAAATCCTTCAGCTTCTCCTTCGTCCAGCCTTCCGCGGCCAGCACTCGGGCATGCGACGGGATCACGAGCAGACAGGTCATATTCCACGGGCCCATGGCGGCCAGCGCCTGAGCGATCCCCTGTGCGCTGGTTTCCCTCGGAACGCTCTGCACGTAGCCGTTGGGGAAAAAAAGCGTCACCGTGCTTTCCTCTTTCCGGAATCCCCGTTCCACGTGCAGTGGCGGCCAGGGGCTCTCCTCTTCGCTTTCGCCGAGGACCAGGCTGTATTTGGACGGATTGCCGAGGACGCCCATGTCCTCCACCCCCTTCCTTGCGCCGCCGATATTCCTGACGATCAATCCCAGGGCGCGGCCGATCGCCGCGTTGGCGATGTTTCCGGGACTGAGGGCGCCCGAACCGTGATTCAAGTGGATGGAATCCCGGATCGGCCCGTTGACGGCGAGGAACGGCGCCCAGGATCCCGTACTGACTTCGAAGGTGTCGAAGCGGGACCTCGGGTCCATCAACGCCTGCACGGCGGCAATCAACACCGGCAGATGCGTGGGCAGCGCCCCGGCCATGACCGCGTTGACGGCGATCTTCTCCACCGTCGCCCGGCCCAGCCTGGGGATGATCTTCTCGACGACGTGGTCGGCGGGAAGGTCCGTCCCCGCCATCATCTCCTTCACCGCCCTTTCCGTGGGCGGCACGATGGGCAATCCGTCGGTCCACCCGCTCTGATAGAAATAACGGTTCACCTCTTCGTAGGTGCCCCGAAAGATGATCCGCTGCGGCTTTGCCGAGGCCCGTTGCGGCGACCTTTCCTCGGGCGAAAGGGGACGGGTCAGGGATTCGTAGATGCCCTGCATGGCGGCGGCCGTGCCCGCCTCGATGTCTTCGGCCACGGTGGATTCGCACGCGACGTTCAGAGGCAGGATGCGGAGACCCGGCATCCCTTTGCTGGAGGCTGCGGAGTGTGCGTCCGGAACAAAACCTGGATTCGCCAGTAACACGACCGGCGTGCCAAAGTCCTCGACGGCGATGCCGTTGTATACGAGGAACTTTGTACAGGACCCTCAATCGCCTACCAGCAGGATTACGGCGTCGACTCCCCTGGCCCAGGCTTCGAATTGATCCCGGTTTTTCGTCTCGGTTTCCAGGACATTCCATTCCGGGGAATAGAAGGGCCGGATGTCGGTGCCGGGGAACATGGCTTTCAGCCTCTTTTCAAGGGACAGGGCGATGGGCCTAGCCGCGCGCTTGTAGTTGACAAACATCCCGACCTTTTTGCCGGCCAGATCGTCCAACCTCGGGGAGAGACCCCGCAGCGGCACGGCGTCCACTTCCGCCCACGGGCTGAGCACTTCGTATGCTCCCTCGGACGAACTCCCGGCAAACAGCGGTCCCGGGGCAAATGCCGGCGCCAACAGCGCGGCGCACATCCCCAGAAATGACAGCAATCTGTGTCTGGACATAGTGTGAGGAACCTCCGTTCAAACCCATGTTTCGATGCGTCGATTATATCCGGATTCCGGATTTCCGGCATCAACTCACTCCCAATCCGCATGATTCCGTGGGCTTGTCTGGAATCTGGAATTTGGAATCAACTCATGCACTGCCGGCTTTGCCGCTTCCCGACGTAACTTCATGAACAACGGGGACAAAATCTCCGGATGTCTCCCGGACGCAAAAAGGAATGGAAATGCAAAACGAATGCTGATGTATAATGCCGGAACTCGAAAGAAAAACCTTTTGGGGCGTGAATGCTTTTCCAGGAGAAAATTCAATGCGGCATCCTTCGCGTTTCATCCTCAGTGTAGCGTTCCTGTCCTTTTTTGCTCTCGCTTCGCTTCCGGCGCCTGCCCAGCAGCCGTGCGAGAGCCTGAAATCGGTACGAATCCCGAACGTCACGATCACGGCGGTTACCGCAGGCAAGCCGGGATACGAATTGCCCGGCCAGTCCGGTATCATGGGGAATATCCCCGCCAGTAAGGTCCAGGCGTCTTTTTGCCGGATCGAGGCGGTTTCTGCCCCGACGAGCGATTCGCAAATCGGCATCGAGGTATGGCTGCCCGACGCAGCCAAATGGAACGGAAGATTCCTGGCGGCCGGCAATCCCGGATTC
>CAZTHE010000259.1:0-3005 GCA_964613495.1 uncultured Acidobacteriota bacterium
TGCGGCCGCCAGTTTCGCCAGGCCGAAATCCAGGACCTTGACCAGGCCGCGCTGCGCGACGAAAAGGTTCGCGGGCTTGATGTCACGGTGGATGATCCCCCGGGCGTGGGCGGCGTCCAGCGCCTCGGCGATCTGCAGCGCGATCCGCAGGATCTGGTCCGCGGGCAGGGGCTTGCCCTGCAGCATCATGCGCAGCGTCCGCCCTTCGAGCAATTCCATCGATATGTAGTGCCGGCCCCCGTGCTCCCCGATTTCGTAGATGGTGCAGATGCCGGGGTGGTTCAGGGCGGAGGCGGCGCGCGCCTCGCGCTGGAATCGCTGCAGGTAGGCGGGATTGGTGGCCAGGTCTTCCGGCAGGAGCTTGACGGCGACCTCGCGGCCCAGCCGGGTGTCGCGCGCGCGGTAGACGACGCCCATCCCGCCAGATCCGAGTTTCTCCAGCAGTTCGTAATGCGCCAGCGTCTCGCCCATGCGTCGTGTCCCCGGTCTGCAGTGGATGAATCTGCAGCAGCATACCCCAAACGCCCGTGAGACTCAAAACAGGATCTGCGCGCCTTGGCGGGGAAAGTGGTAAAAATGCTTTAAAAAAAAAGTTGAGACACTATACTGTGCTTGCAGATAGAAACATGTAACTTGCACGATGCGGAACGGAACTTCTCCAGGGGTGCGGAATGGGCGCCACAGGACTCGAACCTGTGACCCCTGCGGTGTGATCGCAGTGCTCTACCAGCTGAGCTAGGCGCCCGCGAGAGAAGGTTGTAACATTCCGGTTCCCATTTGTAAATAGGCATTCTACAAGGAGACTGATCCATGCTTGAAAAATTGCGCTTTTTCAGATACGGGCTGCCCGTTTCCATTCTCGCCGCGTTCCTGGCCGTATCCTTTGCCCAGGACGAATCGCTGGAAGAGATGAAATACCGGGAAGATTACGAACGCGTGCAGACGATCGTGAAGATCACCTCCCCGGAAAAGCGGGCGGAAAAGCTGCTGGCGCTTTACGCCGATCGCAAGGACATGCGCGAGGAATTGCAGGTTTACGCCGACAGCTATTTCGCGAGGGACCTCGAGGCCCTGATGAAACAGAACCAGGACGCCGTGCTGAAGCGCCTTTGCGAGCGCGCGATCAAGATCCGGCCCAGGTTCGGGGAGGCTTATTTCTTCCACGGAGTCGTCCTCAAGAGGGAAAAGAAGACCGACGAGGCGATCCGGGCCTTCGCGCGTGGATCGGTCCTCGAAGGGCCGTATAAGGCCAGGTCCAAACAGCAGTTGGACGTGACGTTCCGCGCCACCGGCGGCAGCCTGTCGGCGCAGGATAAGCTCGTGAAGGAGGTCACGAAGGATTTGAAGAAGTAGGGCCGCATTTCGGATTCCTGTGTCGTCCCTGCGGGACTCCTCTCATTTCCAATCCCGACCCGGGGTTCCGTCGCCCGCTCCGCGGGCTCCGTCACCCCGGGCTTTGCTGCACCGTGCCTCCGGCACTCCGCGCCCCAATAACTCGTGCCCTTCGTGGCGATCCCGCGAATAAATTCGTGCCATTCGTGGCGATCCCGCACAAATTCGTTCCCTTCGTGGCGAGCCCGCGCAAACATTCGTGCCATTCGTGGCAGGCCGCAGACACGCGAACTCCCGGCATCGCATCGGGGCCACACAACCTCCACTACCGACTACCGACTGCCGACTACCGACTGCTTATGCCTCGCCGCCTGATTGTGATGTTTCCCGGCCTTACGGCCGGGCCTACTCACTGCCGGCGCTTCGCGCCTCTTTCAAGCTATCAGCCCCCATCGGGGAATCACATCATTACTGCCGACTACCGACTGCCGACTGCTTTTCGGCGAACCACAGCCCCCACTAACAACTACCCACTAACAACTACCCACTAACAACTAACAACTGCCTTCCCCCAGCCGATAACGCTATTGACCTATGGCCACCGATGCAACGCTGCGCATGCTGCGCAAAAGAATCGACGGGTTCTACCTCATGGAACGGATCGGGCGCGGGGGTGTGTCGGACGTGTTTCTCGGCATCCACCCGAAATCGATGGAAAGGCGCGCCTTCAGAGTCCTGAGGCGGGGCTCCGGCATGAGCCCGTCGGTGTACGCAGGCTTCACGCGCGAAGTCGACACGGTCCGCGGCCTGTCCCATCCCGGCATCCTCCGCATCTTCGGCTGCGGGATCGTCGACGAGCACTGCTACTACTCCATGGAGTACATGCCGGGGGGCAACCTGAAGCGCCGGCTTTCGGGGCGGCCCATCCCGGCGGACGCCGCGGTGGCGCTGTTTCTCCCGGTGTGCGAGGCGATGGCGTACGCGCACGAAAGCGGCGTGGTCCACCGGACTCTCAAGCCTTCCAATGTTCTTTTCAACGCCAGGCTGGAACCGGTGGTTTCCGATTTCGGCATCGCCCCCGCACTATATTGCGCAAGTCCGCTGGCGGAACCGTCCGGGGAAATCCTGCGGGACATCGCCTATCTGGCGCCGGAGCAGAGGTTTCACCCGGGCCCGGTCAGCCGCCGCGCGGACGTCTACGCGCTCGGGGCCATGTTTTACGAGATGTGCATGGGATTTCCGCCGCTGGGGAACTACCCGAGACCGGCGGGTGTTCTTCCGGGCTTTCCGGAGCCGCTCGAGCGGGCGCTCGACCGGTGCCTGGCCGCGGACGCGCAGGAGCGGTACGGGCATGCGGGCGAACTGTCGGCTATCATGCGCGACTGTTTCCGCAAGCCCGCGGCGGTGCCGGCGGCAGCCTCGCCCGCGCCGGCGAAGAAGACGTTTGCCATCGGCGGGGACATGCCGATGCCGGCGCCGAGCGCCGATCGCATCGAGGCGTGGTTCCGGGTCCTGCGGACGGGGAGCGCCCGGCAGAGGCTGGCCGTCGTGCGGGAGATGGTAGAAAAAATCATGCCTTCCGAGGCGAAGGCGATCCTCAAGCTATACCCGGAAGAAGGGGACCGCGTGCGCTGGGGATTGATCCGGGTTCTCGGCGAACTGAAAATCGAGGC
>CAZTHE010000260.1:0-2915 GCA_964613495.1 uncultured Acidobacteriota bacterium
GGCCAACTCCACCTACCTGGTCGGGTTCGACCTGGGGCTGTCGCTCGGGATGCTGATCGGCGGCTACATATCGGGCACATGGTCCTTCGAAGGCATGTTTCTGACCTCGTCGGCCCTTTGCGCCCTGAGCATTCCCGTTTATTGGACCGTCTCGCGGCTGCTGTATGAGAGACGGCGGCTGCGGTAACCCGCAGGCGCGCCGGCTTTCTCGTACATTTCGACAAGAAAGGAATTTTAACGGGAATCCTGATGGGCCGGGATTGTCCCCGAGTCCGCGCCCTTCGTCCTGACACCCTCAGAAACGGGTGCAAGCACGGCGCAGGTCCATTCAGACCGCGGGAATCCTGACAAACTTGACGTTGCAGAACTCCCGCAGCCCTTCGCGGGAGCGGGTGCGCCCGATGCCGCTCTCCTTCGCCCCGCCCCACGGGGCGCCGAGCGGTGGGACGCCGTGGGCGTTCCATCCCACCACGCCGACATCCAGCCGGGAAGCGATCGTGCGGGCCAGGGCGATATCCTTCGTCCAGATCGAGGCGGTCAGCCCGTAACGGGTCGAATTGGCCAGGCGCACCGCCTCGGCCCAGTCGTTTACGGGCGCGACGGGAAGCAGCGGCCCGAAAGGCTCGTTCCTCATGAGATCCATGCCGGGGGTGACGCCGGTCAGGATGGTGGGCGGGTAGAAAAAACCGCGGCGCTCGAGCCGCCGGCCGCCGGTGAGTACTTTGGCTCCCTTGCGGACGGCATCGGCGAGGGCGGCTTCGACCTTCTCGAGTTGAAACGCTCCGGCCAGCGGACCCATGTCCACCTCATCGTGCGGGTCCCCGACCCGGACCTTCTCCGCCTCCGCCACCGCCTCCTCGAGAAACCGGGCGTACGCCGGGCGCTGCACATATACGCGCTTGATGGAGCAGCAGATCTGGCCGCTGTTGGCGCAGTGGATGCGCACGATCTTTTGCGCGGTGGAGGCGATATCCGCGTCCTGCAACACGATTGCCGCGTCGAGGCCTCCCAGCTCCAGCGAAACCCGCTTGAGCCCTGCCGCGCACGCCTTCATGATCTCCTTGCCCGCGGCCGTCGATCCGACCAGGGCCGCCATCGATATGCCGGACGCCACGACGGCACGGCCGTGGTCCTTGCCTCCCACGACGAGCTGGACCAGGCCGTCCGGGAGCCCTGCCAGGTTTGTGCAGTGCCGGGCGAACGCCATTCCGGTGCGCAGGCTGTGTTCGGAGGGCTTGTAGAGCGCCCCGTTGCCGGGCAGCAGCGCGGAGACCAGGCTGACGGTCGACAGCCACAGGGGGCCGTTCCAGGGAGTGATGACGCCCACCACGCCCAGCGGTGCGAATTCCGTGTAGCCCGAGTCCTGTCCGGCGCCCGTGATTTCGGGCGCCAGCCACCGCGGCGCCATTTGGCAGAGATACCGGATCCCGCCGGCCGAGCGCATCGCTTCCTTGCGCCCTGTGGCCAGCGGCTTGCCCATGTCCTCGGCCATCAGCCGGGCGAACTCCTCCCTGTTGGCCTCCAGGACGTCCGCCAGGGGCAGCAGGGCGGCGGCGCGGGCGGCCGGAGGCATGAGATCCCAGCGCTCCGCGGCTTCCCGGGCGCGCTCCAGCTGCCGGGGGATGGCGGCCAGGGGAGTTTCGGGTATTTCGCAAATCTCTTCGGTGGCCGGGTTGACGACTTGCATACGCCTCCGGTAAGAAAAGGTGTACCGGGCCGGCTGAATTCGCACGTCCGCCGCGCTACAGCAGGCCCGTGCTGAAATAGCGCTCCGTCCTGTCGGGAAGGACCGTCGCGACGATCCAGTCGGGATGCTCCAGCGCGATCTGCCGCGCCGCCCAGACATTTGCCCCGGACGAGGTGCCGCAGAGCAGGGAATTGTTCCGCCCCAGTTCGCGGGTGGTCCGGATCGCGTCATCGTCGCTTACCTCGATGATGCGGTCGATCAGCGCCACATCGAGGATGTCGGGGATGAAGCCGTCCCCGATGCCTTGAATCTGATGCAGCCCGGGTTCGTGCCCGAGCAGGGCGGATACGTTCCTGGGCTCCACGGCCACGATCTGGACCGACGGGTTGTTGTGCTTCAGGAAGGAGCCGACGCCCTGGATGGTCCCGCCGCTGCCGACGCCGGAGACAAATGCGTCGATCCTGTTGCCCGCCTGCCGCCACAACTCCGGGGCGGTGTATTCGTAATGCGCCCGGGCATTATGTGGATTCTTGAACTGCTGCGGCATGTAGGCGCCGTTTGCGGCCGCGAACTCCTCGGCCTTCCGCACCGCTCCGGCGATGCCCTCGCCGTCGGATGTCAGGATCAGGCGCCCGCCCAGAAACTTGATGATATTCCTTCTCTCCACGCTCATGCCTTCGGGCATGGCGATGTGGACTTCATATCCCCTGGCCGTTCCGACCAGCGTGATTCCGATGCCGGTGTTGCCCGAGGTCGGCTCCACGATTTTCATCCCGGGCCTGAGGACCCCGTCGTGCTCGGCCGCCTCGATCATGGCGAGGGCGACGCGGTCCTTGATGCTGCCGCCGGGATTCAGAAACTCGGCCTTGGCGACAATGTTTTCGTCTCGAAGCTTTATCAGCGGTGTATTTCCGATCAGATCCAGAACATCACAGGCTTTCATATTTCTCCAGAAAATGGCGGGCCGGCGCTTCTGTCAAACGACGCTCTCCGGATGCGAAAATCAGCTGAGCGCCATGCCCCCGTCCACCGGCACGACCAGCCCCGTGATGAACGAAGCGGCGTCGGAGCAGAGCCAGAGAACGGCCTGCGCCATGTCATCGGGGTTCGCCAGACGGCCCAGGGGAATGATGGAAAGCAGGTGTTCTCTTGCGCCCTCGACGGACTCGAGATAGTTGTCCGAGAGCCGGGTGTGCTCGGTAAATCCGGGGCAGATGCAGTTGACCCG
>CAZTHE010000261.1:0-2850 GCA_964613495.1 uncultured Acidobacteriota bacterium
CAGGACGTCCTGCTCTTCATCGACAACATCTTCCGTTTCACGCAGGCGGGCTCCGAGGTGTCCGCGTTGCTCGGGCGCATGCCGTCCGCCGTGGGCTACCAGCCGAACCTGGCGACCGAAATGGGGGAATTGCAGGAGCGGATCACGTCGACCAAGCACGGGTCGATCACGTCGATCCAGGCGATCTACGTGCCCGCGGACGACTACACGGATCCGGCCCCCGCGACGACGTTCGCGCACCTGGACGCCACGACCAACCTGGAGCGCAGGATCGTGGAACTGGGGATCTACCCCGCGGTGGACCCGCTGGCTTCGACTTCGCGCATCCTGGACCCGCGCATCATCGGAGAGGAGCACTACGCCGTGGCCCGCGAGGTCAAGCGCATCCTGCAGCGGTACAAGGACCTGCAGGACATCATCGCGATCCTCGGCATCGACGAACTGGGCGAGGAGGACAAGCTCACCGTGAGCCGCGCCCGGAAAATCCAGAAGTTCCTTTCGCAGCCGTTCTTCGTGGCGGAACAGTATACCGGCATACCCGGGAAGTACCTGCCGGTCAAGGAGAGCATCGAGGGTTTCAAGGGGATCTGCGAAGGCAAGTACGACCAGATCCCCGAACAGGCTTTTTACATGGTGGGCGGCATCGACGAGGTCCTGGAAAAGGCCAAACAGATTGCCGCCGCTTAGGCGCCGATTCCGGATTCCAGATTCAAGAGCTTCAGGTCTGGAACCCATACTGTTTATCCGGAATCTGAAATCTGGAATCTGGAATTGATCTTATGTCCTTGCCCGCAAAGATTCATCTCGAGATCGTCACGCCGGACAGGCAGCTGTTCAGCGGCCCTGTGGACGAGGTGACGGTGCCGTCCACGACGGGATACCTGGGCATCCTGCCGGGGCACGCCCCGCTATTGGCCGAGCTCGGCATCGGGGAGGTCAGTTACAAAACCGGCGGGCGCACCGAATATCTCTTTTGCTCCTGGGGATTTGTGGAAGTGCTGCCGGACCGCGTGGTACTTCTGGCCCAGGATGCCGACCTGGCTTCGGACATCGACGTCCGGAGAGAGGAAGAAGCCAAGACGCGCGCGGAAAAAATGCTCGCGTCCAAGGATGCCAACGTCGATTTCGGCCGGGCCGAGCTGGCGCTGTTCCGGGCAATCTCCCGCCTGAACGCCGTTAGAAAACGCGACCTGAGACAGTAGACGTTTCCGGGAAACGTCTGCCCGCCGTGTGTTGCCCGGGCGGGCCCGACCCTACGAGTCGGGGTTCTCCTTCGCCTTCCTGTAAACCTTGTCGATCCCGACAGTGGTGTTGTTGTGCAGGGCTTTGTACAACTGCTCCACCTTGTCCTTGGCCTGCGGCGCGATATCTCCCCCCTGCAGTTCGGCACGGGCGAAGGAGAGGATGGCGTCGTCGATCAGGTCCTGCTTCCATTGGCTCATCCCGATGTAGTAGTACGGTTCCCCGCGCTTGTCGTACTTCAGGGCTTCCTGCAGGGCCTTGATGGCTTCGTCGAATTTCCCGTCGTCGTACAGGGTGGTGCCGATGACCAGGTGGCTGGCGTAGCGCACCTGGGTGATCTGTTCCTGGACTTCCTTGCTGGGTTCCTTGACGACGTCGGTGGACTTCAGCGTCAGCCTGGCGTATTCGACCGCCTTGGCGGGATTCTTGGCTTCCATGTAGCGCGTCATGAGGTCGAAGCGCAGCCCGAAATCCGCGTTGTATTCCTCCATTTTTAGGACCTTCCCGACCCACTCGTCGATTTTGGCCTGGTTCTTGGTCTTTTTGTAGGTCTGGAGGATGTTGTAGGCCATCGCGCCGGAAGGCTGCATCTTGTAGATCTCCTCGAGGCACTCGACGCAGCGCTGGTCATGTCCGAGCTTTTCCGAGGCGTCGGCGATGTAGGCAAGCGTCCGGATGTCGCCCGGATTCAGCTTCAGCCATTTTTCCGCGAGGGATTCCAGCAAGTCGTATTTTTTCGCCTGGGAGCATTCATGCAGGAGGTTTTCGTACGCCGGCTTGATATAGGCCATGAGGGAGGACTTGGGATACTTTTCTATAAAGTCGAGCAGCATCTGTCCCCGTTTGGCGAAGTCGGGCTCTTTGCTGGCGGCGTCGTAGGCGTTGTATTCCTCTTCGCCGTACTCGGTTTCCTCTTCTTCTTCCGGCTCAGGCGTTTGCGCCTGGAGCGCTTCCGCGTAGGCAATGCCGATGCCTGCGTTCGGGAAAAAAGCCGCCGCGAGCACCAGCAGCAAAAAGAGGAGCATTTTGGGATGGCGTTTCATGGTTTGTCAGACCCCCTTCTCCATTCAAGGACCTATTGCCTGATAATTGCCGGGAACGAAACCCACTATTATAGTAGTTTTTCCTCGCAAAAAGTTTCAGCAAAACGTCGCACGAGCATACCCTCCGGAGAGGGTACTGTCACTCAAATTATTGAAGATTGCAGGGCTCGGAGTTCCGCACTTGAGCCGGGGACGTGTTCGAAACAGGAACGACTATCTGCCCGCATCTCGGTTTGACACTAACGGCTGCCCTGTCAATCCGGAAGGCATATTTAAACATAGTTTATGGTGGAGCGTCAAAAAAATCGGAGGAGGCGCACTTAATTCTTTTGTCCGCGCCTTTTGCCGCGTTCCCGGCGGCGGATCCGGGATGGGCCGGGCCCGCGGGCGCCCGCTCCGGCCCGATCCAACGGGCGGCCCGAACGGGTCCTTGGCCGGGTGGTTGCCCGACCCTGGCTTCTTTGTTTGGCCTTGCATCTATGCGGCCGTTTTCTTAAAATGTCATCTGGTGCTGGGAGATCGTCTAATGGTAAGACGGGTGGCTCTGGACCATCTGATCGGGGTT
>CAZTHE010000262.1:0-2849 GCA_964613495.1 uncultured Acidobacteriota bacterium
GAGCGCTGAAAGCGCGATGCAGCACAGCCCAGGGTGGAGGCCGCGCAGCGGCCGGAACCCTGGGTTAGGAGAGAGAAGCGAGGGAGTCCTGTAAGGACGATGTAGACTGCGCCGTCCTTACAGGACTCGAATCCATTGCAATCCCTACCCAGGGTTCCGTCGCCCGCTCCGCGGGCTCCTCCACCCTGGGCTGTGCTGCAACGCGCCTTCGGCGCTCACGCTGAACAATGCTGGGCTGTACCTTCGGCGCGCACCCTGGGCTGTGCTGCAACGCGCCTTTGGCGCTCACGCTGAACAATATTGAGCCGCGCCTTCGGCGCGCACCCTGGGCTGTGCTGCAACGCGCCTTCGGCGCTCACGCTGAACAATGCCGGGCTGTACCTTCGGCGCGCACGGCGAACAGTGCTGGGTTACGCCTTCGGCGCTCACGCTGAACAAATGCTGAGCCGCGCCTTTGGCGTTCACAGAGGAGGATTGCGATGGAAACCAAGAAACCACCTTATGTCGTCCGGCCGCCTACGGCCATCCTCACCCGCGGGTTCGATCCGCGGCTATCGGTCGGGTCCGCGCGGCCCGCGGTGTTCCGGTCCTCCACCTACGTCTTCCCTTCGCCGGAGGCCGCGGAACGATCCTTCGCCCTGGCGCTGGGCCTGAAGGAGCCGGAACCGGGCGAGAGCGCCGACCTGATCTACGCGCGCCTGTCGCATCCCAACGCCGAGATCCTCGAAGACCAGGTCGTGCCCCTCGAACCGGGCGCGCACGCGGCCGCCGTCTTCAATTCCGGGATGGCGGCCATCTCCACCATCTTCTTCACGCTCTGCCCGCCCGGGAGTTCGTATGTCTACACGACGCCGCTCTACGGCGGCACCTACCACCTCATGCACCACCTCCTC
Organism: uncultured Acidobacteriota bacterium; assembly: GCA_964613495.1. Classification (GTDB taxonomy): domain Bacteria; phylum Acidobacteriota; class UBA6911; order UBA6911; family UBA6911; genus UBA6911. Next base: position 894 of record CAZTHE010000262.1, read on the forward strand.
GAGCCGCTCGGCATGCACGGCGTCCCCGTAGCCGCCGGCGACACGGCGGGCATGGTCCAGACCATCCAGTCGACGCCGAACCTGCGCCTGGTGTTCATCGAAACGCCGGCCAACCCGCTCCTGATCATGACCGACATCGCCGCCGCCGTGTCCGCGACCAAACGGCACGCCAAACCGCCCATGGTCGTCGTAGACAACACGTTCCTCGGGCCGACGTTCCAGCACCCGCTGCTCCAGGGCGCCGCACTGGTCGTGTATTCCGCAACGAAGTACCTTTCGGGATTCAGCGACCTTCTCGGCGGCATCATCCTGGCCGCGGACCGCGAGCTGATCTCCCAGCTGCACGGCATCCGGGCGATTTTAGGGAATATCCTGCAGCCCGACGAGTGCTGGATGCTCGACGGGCGGCTGCCCACCGTGACGCTGCGGATGAACCGGCAGAGCAAAAACGCCCAGCGCATCGCCGAGTCCCTGGTGGAGCATCCCAAGATCAAAAACATGCATTACCCGAGTTTGTTCAAGGACCCGGAGCAGATACGCATCCGCGACGCGCAGTGCCATTTCCCCGGGGCCCTCATGTCGTTCGAATTGAAAGGGGGGAAACAGGCGGCGTTCGATTTCTTGCGCCACCTGGAAATCGGGAGGAACGCGGTCAGTCTCGGCGGCGTCGAGACGCTGGTGTGCCACCCGGCCACGACGACGCATTCCGAGTTGAGCGCGGAGGACAAGAAAAATTACGGGGTCACCGATTCCCTGGTGCGCATTTCGGTCGGCATCGAGGATTGGCGGGATTTGTTGCACGATTTCCACGAGGCGCTGGAGGCCGTCAAGGCGTAGAACCGGTGCACGTGGGGGCGGATTGGCCACGAATTGCACGAATTTTAAAGGTGCACTTTGTGCGGGTTCGTGAAATTCGTGGCAAATCCGTTCCAGAACGCTTGATGCTGCGTCGTCCCTACAGGACTCGCGTTTTTATGGGGCCCTAACCCAGGGTTCCGGCCGCTGCGCGGCCTCCACCCTGGGCTATGATATACCGCGCTTTCAGCGCTGGAACGGGTGCGTATCCCCGATGGTGTGCCGCACCTCCGGAGCTGGAACGGGTGCGTATCCCCGATGTGGCGCCGGTGGGCATTCTCGGAGCGGCCACGAATTGCACGAATTTCGGCGAGGGGCACTGCGGCTAGTTCGAGCGGTAGTTACCGAAATTCAGCTCGATGCCGAAATCCTGCTCCTTGATCTTGTGCATCACGACCTGCAGGTCGTCCCTTGACGGAGAGACGATGCGCACCTGCTCCCCCTGAATCTCCGCCTGGACCTTCTTGATGCGCATTTCCTTGACGCACTTGACGATCGCGCGCGCCGTCTCGATCGGGATCCCCTGCTGCAGGTCCACCTCCTGCGTCACCGTCCCGCCGGCGGCCGACTGCGCCTTGCCCTGCTGCAGGTTTTTCAGCGGCACGTGCCGGCGCACCATCTTCTCCTGCACGACGTCCCAGATCGCCCGCAGCTTGAACTCGTCCGGCGCGCGGACCACCAGCTTGTTGTCCGCGCGCCGGAAATCGATGTTGACGTCGAGCCCCTTGAAGTCGTACCGCTGCCGGATCTCCTTCATCGCCTGGTTGACGGCGTTGTCGACCTCCTGCAGGTCGCACCCCGTCGTAATGTCAAACGATTGCGTGCTCGCCATCGATCCTCCTTATTGCTTCGGCGCGGAATTGGAATTCCGGTTCAGCTCCTCCAGGACGCTGCCCAGTTTCCGGATCTCGTCGCCGTACCGCCCCCAGTCGCCTTGCCGCTGAGCCTGGAGCGCCTGCTCGTAGGCTTCGCCCGCCTTGCGGATAAGGTCCGCCGCGCTCGGCGGAGGAGGCGCCGCGGTTCCCATCGCCGCCCGCTGTTCGGCATCCGCCGCAGCCGCGGCGGCCGCGGCCTGCTGCGGCGCAGTCGACCAGTCGCCGA
>CAZTHE010000263.1:0-2801 GCA_964613495.1 uncultured Acidobacteriota bacterium
TATCGAAGATGCCCCGCCCTTCTTCCACCGCCGCTTCGATGGTGGCGAAGTTGTCGTCCGTCAATACCATATCCGCGGCTTCCCGGGCGACGTCGGTTCCCGCCTTTCCCATGGCGATGCCGATGTCGGCCTGCTTGAGCGCGGGAGCGTCGTTGACTCCGTCTCCCGTCATGGCCACCACGTGCCCGCGGGCCTGAAGCGCTTCCACGAGCCGCAATTTCTGCGACGGGTCGACACGGGCAAAGACGGCCGTACCTTCTATGCGTTCGATCAATTGCTGGTCGGTCAGGTCCGCCAATTGCCGTCCCGTGATCGACGCGGGCAGCCCCTCTCCTTCTTTCGCAGCCGAACCCATGCCGAGCTGGGCGGCGATCGCGGCAGCGGTCAGGGAATGATCGCCCGTGATCATCTTCACCCGGATGCCTGCGGCCTGGCAGGCCGCAACGGCCTGTCTGGACTCGGGGCGCGGAGGATCCATCAGCGCCTGAAGACCGGTCAAGAACAACCGGCCGTGGAGCGATTCGCCGGCAAGGGACTTTTTCCCGGAATCGATCGAGGCCTGAGCGAAGGCCAGCACGCGGTATCCCTTTCTGGCCAGCTCTTCAGCCTCGCGCACAGCCGCATCCCCCTCGGGCGGCGGCGCCGCGGAATCGGCCGCCGCGTCTTTTCGGCAAAGCTCCAGGACCCTTTCCACCGCGCCTTTCACGTAAATCCGGTTGGCGCCGCCGGATGCGTCCGCATGCAGCGTCGCCATGTACTGGCGATCCGATTCGAACGGGATGACATCCAGCCGGGGGTATCGTTGCGAAAGGTCCTCTACCGGATAGCCGCATTTTGCGGCGGACACCAGGAGAGCCGCCTCCGTGGGGTCCCCCTGAATTTTCCAGTCTCCGTCCTCCAGGGAGATTTGCGCATCATTGCACAGGGCGCCGGCAACCAGGACGTCCCGGACACCCGAAGGCGGGCGCACGATCGCCTCTCCCTCCGGAGTCTGCAAACGCCCTTCAGGCGAATACCCCGAGCCGGTTATCTCAAAACGCCCCTCGGCAGAATAAACCCGCTGCACCGTCATCTGGTTCTGAGTCAGCGTCCCGGTCTTGTCCGAGCAGATGACGGTCGTGCTCCCGAGCGTTTCCACCGCGGGCAACTTGCGGATGATCGCGCGTCGATGCGCGAGCCGTTTCACTCCGATGGCAAGCGTAATCGTCACGGCGGCGGGAAGCCCTTCGGGAATCATCCCTACGGCCAGCGCCACCGATGCCATGAACAGATCCAGCGCCGGCTCGCGGCGGATGAGCCCGACCGCAAACGTGATCCCCGCCAAAATCCCGATGACATAGAGAAGCCAGCGGCTGAAATGAGCGATCTTCCTGGTCAGGGGCGTGGCCAGGTCCACCGCTTCGGATATCATCTCCGCAATCTGGCCGCTGGCCGTGTGGCCGCCGATGGCGACGACCACTCCCCTCGCCTGGCCGTACGTCGTCAACGTTCCGGCGTACGCCATATTGCGGCGATCGGCCAAAACGGTTTCCGTGCCGAGGGTCGCGACGTCCTTCTGCACGGGCACCGATTCGCCCGTAAGGGCCGATTCGTCGATCTGAAGATCACGGCAATCCACCAAACGAAGATCGGCGGGCACCTTGTCCCCCGATTGCAGGAGCACCAGGTCGCCGATGGTAAGCTCGCGCGATGAGACTCTGCGTCTCGAGCCGTCGCGGATAACGGTGGCTTCGGTTTGGACCATCTGTTTCAGGGATTCGATCGCCCTTTCTGCCTTGGATTCCTGCAGAAAACCGACGATGGCATTGACGAGCACCACGCCGGAAATTACCGCGGCATCGACGTAGTGCCCGAGAAACGCCGTGACCGCCGCGGCCAGGACGAGGAGATAGACCAGCGGCTGGGCAAACTGCTTCAGGAAAGCGATCAGGGGGTTCCGTGCCCTTTTCGCCGTGAGCTCGTTGGGCCCGAAATGCTTCTGCCGGTGTCCGGCCTCGAAAAGGGGGAGCCCTTTGTGGATGTCGGAATCCAGAAGCCGGACGGATTCCTCGACGCCGAGATGGTGCCAGTGCTTCCCGATCAGTTCCTCCATACCGGTTCCCCTTCCTGTGGACAGCTTCGCCCGCCGCCATTACCAACCGAGGACGCCGCCGCATGCCGCGGGATGCGGCGCAGAGATAGTGAGACCGCCGATTCAGTGCTTCTGCGGCGTGCCTTTGCCCGGGATCCACGGATGCGGGCGGCCGTGAAAAACCCTGGAAATCAGGTAATACCCCACCGACAAGGCAAGTACGATGAAGCCGATCGCGAAAATCATGCTCGCATCCATGGCTTTCACATCCACGATGATGACCTTGCGCGCGACCGCGATGAGGGCCACCACCATTACGATCTCCACATGGATGGCGTGTTCGATCAGATACGCCTTGGTGGTTTCCAGCAGTTCCAGGCCCAGCAGAACCAGAAGAAACATGCCGAAGACGTCCAGCAGATCGTCGATGCCGAGAAGATGCCGCGGGTGGGCAGCGATGTCTTCCACCAGCGTGACCATGAGCTCGATGGTGGCCAATGCGACGGTCAGGACCAGCAACCCGACGAGAAAGATGACGATGCATTTTTCAAATCGACCCAGCATTTCCAGGATTCGTTCCGTCATAAAAGCTCCTTCCCGCTGAAAAGTGTCCGGAAGGCATGCTTTGTTTGACCGCATGCCCTGTCGAATGCACCGTTCCCGGATCACGGAATTGCATCCAGGGTATGGGTGACCGGTGAGATCAACCGGTCGCCGCCGGATGATTCGA
>CAZTHE010000264.1:0-2755 GCA_964613495.1 uncultured Acidobacteriota bacterium
ATCCAGAACTGGGCGCCTTCGCGGGAGAAGGAGGATGCCGAGGCGCCGTGGACGCTGCCGCAGACGGTGAAAAAAAGCGCCAGACCCAGGGTGAAAAATGCCGCGTTGCCTTCCGCGGGCAGCCCCGGGATGTCGCCCGGCTGCCTGTCCGCTCCGGTCAGGGTCGCAAATACAAAAAGCACGGGCAGCAGCACCACCGTCAGAATCCCGTTGAGCAGGAAGACGGGCGTCCGGTTCATGATCCGCAACTCTCGCAGGAAGATCGAACGGACCGCGCGGCGGCCCGAGGAAACCCGGCGCGCCATCTCCCCGTCCGTCAGGATGCGCCGCGGGGCGCTTGTTTCCGCGAGCCCGACCACGCCGCCGTAGAAGAGCCGGCCGCCGATGAAAATCACGGCGGCGGACAGCAGCCCCGAGGTCCCCAGAAAAAGGGCGAGGTAGGACAGCCCGTGCAGGGAAAAGCCTCCGGCGATTGCATGGGTCGCCCAGATGCCGGGAGGGAAGCCGGAACCGGCCCGTTGGATCAGGCCGTCGGGCGAAGCCAGAAGCGCCGCCATTTCCCGCGCGCCAAGGCTCTCCTGGTGAGCTTTCTGCATGAAGAACTGAAATCCGAACGCCAGCGCCACTACGGCCACGCCGCCGGCGACGATCAGGAAGTCCTTGCGGCGCCCGATCCGGATACCGCGCATCATCGGGATGACGACGACGGCAATCAGCAGGAGCGGGATCACGGGCAAGGCCAGGTAGACCAGCACGGCGTTCACCCAGTAGCCGGCTCCGCCTCCGGCCAGGACGCCGTACGTGATCAGAAAAGGGAGGACCAGGACCGCGACCGTGAGGTATTCGTTGACCAGCAGGACGGCGAACTTCGATGCGACTACTTCGGAAGGGCGTACGGGCAGGGGCACGAGCATTTCGAGGTCGCGCGAAAAGTACAGCGCCGACATCACGTAGTAGACGCCGAAAACGAGGACGGCCAGCTGCCCGGAGAGTATGCCGACGGTCAGGATCACGCGCTCCTGCCCCATCGGCTGGAGGATCCGGAACATGGTTCGTAGGAACTCCACGAGCCCCAGGAGCAGGGGGACGACGCCGAGCAGGGAAAAGCCGATCAGCGGCACGAGCCAGAGGTCCTTCTTTTCCCGGAACAGCCGGTGGGCGAGCAGGGCGAAGCCGAAGTTCGCCTTGAGGCCGGTGCGCACGAGGGCTCCGAGTCGGCTCATCTTTCCGTCAGCTCCAGGAAGAGGCTCTCGAGCGACTGTTCGGTCCGCCCCAGCGCCCGGAGTTCCCGCATCGTCCCGCAGGCGATCAGCCGGCCCTTGTGGATGATGCCGATGCGGTCGCACAGCCTTTCTGCGACTTCCAGGATGTGGGTGGAAAACAGGAGCGTCTTGCCCTGTTCGCAGTGCTCCCGGAAAAGATCCTTGAGCCGGTAGGCCGCGCGGGGATCCAGCCCCACCAGGGGTTCGTCCAGGACCATCACCCGGGGAGCGGGCAGCAGCGCCGCCGTAAGGACGATCTTCTGTTTCATGCCGTGGGAATAGCTCTGAATAGGGTTGCCGATCACGGGCGCCAGTTCGAAGACGTCCAGCCATCGCCTGGTGCGCTCGAGACGCGCCTCTTTGGGCACGCCGTACACGTCCCCGATAAAATTCAGGTATTCGAGACCCGTCAGCCTTTCGTAGATGGCCGGATAGTCCGGCACGTAGGTCGTGACCTGCTTGGCGCGGAGCGCGTCGGTCCCGACGTCGTACCCCTCGACACGGATGCTGCCGGAATCGGGCCGCAGCAGACCGACGATCATCCTGATGGTGGTGGTTTTCCCGGCCCCGTTCGGGCCGAGAAAGCCGAAAATCTCCCCCGGGCGGATGGTCAGGCTCAGGTCGTCGACGGCACGAATCCTTCCGCGGTTGTAGCTTTTCGAAACATGGGCCAGTTCGATCACGCGTTGTCCCTTATCGAGGCCCTCGATTGTAGCACGCGTTTCGCACTGGCGGATTCTAATTCCAGATTCCAGATTCCGGATCATGGTTCATCGAGTCTTCGATCTGGAATCTGGAATTCAAGCCCGTGCCGACTCGCCGAGGTTTCTTTTGCGCGGTCCCGCTAGAAAATATAGCGCACAGTGGCGTACGCGATGTGCGCGCGATAATCCGGGAACGCGTAAATGCCGGTGAGATAGCTCGTGGTGGTCCCGGAGCCGATCGTATATTGATACCCTTCGAATTGGGTGTCCCTGTATTCGTATTTTTCGTAGGCATAGCCCACGGTGATCTCGGCTTCGCTGGATAAGAGATACACGGCGCGGGGATTCACCGAGCGCCTCTTGGTGTTGTCGTATGCGCCGATCGGAAACAGCAGCGCCGCGGGCGTCCCGTCCGCGAGCGTCTGCGACTGAAAATCGACGCTGCCCTGCGTTTCCTGGACCAGGGCTGATCCCTTCAGCGTAAGACTCGGCGTCAGCGGCCAGTCGGCCCCCAGTTCCATCGTCCAGTTTTTGTCCTTGAGCCTGGCGCCCCAGTTGAAGGCCGTCGTGGTCGGCGCCGTGTTCGGATCGAAGCAGTCCGGCGACGAGACCGGGCAGGCGCCGGCGTTGACCGTCCGGTGATAGGAATCGTAGTTGATGAACTCGATGTCGCCGAAGAGGGTCACGCGGAATCTTTCCGGGTCGCCGTAGGAAACGCTTCCGTAGAATTCCTTCCTGCGGTCGTTCTGGCGCCCGAGGATGAAGTCCTTGAAGTTGTTTCTCTTGTAG
>CAZTHE010000265.1:0-2732 GCA_964613495.1 uncultured Acidobacteriota bacterium
CGCGCAGGAAACCCACCATGAAGCTCCCGGTGCGCTCCCTGTCGAACGTGAAGTACCAGCCGCAGCACGGATTCTTCGAGATGAAGGGCCAGAAGAAGGAGCGCACCCTCACGGTCAACACGGTGAAGACGTTCGCGCAGACGCTGCGCATGGTGGCCCTGTCGAAAGAGCTGGTCGAAAACGACGACATCGCGACCAAGCGGGAAGCCTACTACGTGTCCAAGAACTGGGAAGAGGCGCGTTTCAACGAGCAGCCGGAATCCGACACCGTGATGGACGACGTGGAGGCCTATTTCGGCGTCAACCGGGAGCAGCTGGGATTCATTCCCGAGGAAAAGGGGGGAGACGTCGCCGGCCGCCTGGTCGTCATCGACCACGACCGCGACACGGGCCAGACGCTGCGCATCGACTGCACCCGGTTCGGGTCGGGCGCCTACAGCATCCCCATCTCGGTCGAGGACCTGGAGTTCGAAACGAAGGCCGATTTCATACTCGTGATCGAGACCGCGGGCATGTTCCAGCGGCTGGTCAAGCACAACTACTGGAAAAAGGCCAATTGCATCCTGATCAGCATGGGGGGCGTTCCGACACGCGCCTGCCGCCGGTTCATCCGCCGCCTCGCCGACTTCAAGAGGATCCCCGTCTACGTGTTCGTCGACGGAGATCCCTACGGGATCACGAACATCTACCGCACCCTGAAGGTCGGGTCCGGGAACGCGGCGCACCTGAACGAGTTCTTCTGCGTGCCCCAGGCCCGGTTCCTGGGGATCACGCCGCAGGATATCGTCGACTACAAGCTGCCCACGCACCCGCTCAAGGACGTCGACATCAAGCGTGCCCGGGACGCCATCAAGAACGACCCCTTCATCAGGCACTACCGCGAATGGGTGCGCGCGATCGAACAGATGCTCAAGATGGGCGTCCGCGCGGAGCAGCAGGCGCTTGCCAAGCACGGGCTGAATTACGTGATCGACACTTACCTGCCGCAGAAACTGTCTCACCCGGAGAAATTCCTGCCCTAGGAGCGGCCACGGATTTCACGGATTTCACGGATATTTATGCGTCGTTTCAATCCGTAAAATCCGTAAAATCCGTGGCTCAACAGGCCGGCGCGTGGCGGGACGCGGCGGGAGAATTCTATACAGGTGCGGCTGGATCTCTTCTTTCCGGCAGTCCCGGAACAGGGTGTCCGCTTCCAGCAACTCCCGTTCGAAGTAGGACCAGCCGGGGGGATGGGTGCTCCAGACCACGGGGATGCCCCTTTCCCAGGACTCCTCGACTCTCGACCGGACGGTCTCCACGTCCCAGTCCCAGCCTGACCATACGACGTCCCATTCGGGACGCACGCCGATGCCGCGGTAATAGTCGAGGATGGGGCTGCAGTTTCCCGCGATCAGCAGCGCGGGTCCCGGGACCCGTTCCCGCAACCGGCGCGCGAATTCCATCCTGGCGGTCTGGGTTTGACGGTACGGGACCAGCGCCGCCGCCGCGATGCCGAAGAAGAGCACCTGCAGGAGCGCCCACGCCACGAGCCCGCGCCCCGAGGGGATCCAGCGCCGGAACAGCGCGGCGCAGAGAATCGCCGCCGCGGGAAGCGCGATGAGCAGGTAGCGCGGGTGCATCTGCACGTCGGCGTCGCGCCAGAGAACGGCGACCGGCAGCACAAGGCAGCAGAGCACTCCCCAGGCGGGATAGCGGATCGACGCGGCCCCTTCGGGCGGCGCGGGCGCTTTCGGGCGCCGCGGCGCGGCCAGCCTGGCCGCCGCGGCGCACGCCAGCGCAATCCAGGCGCCCGGGCAGATGACGAAAACGAAGAGGGCGCTGGCTTCCAGGTTGTTCCCGAACTGCACCGAACCCATCGGGATGGCGTGAAGCCAGGTCTGCGTCCGCGCGACAAAGCCGGCGGGGTCCAGAAGCACCATCCCGGCGGCCGGAGCGAGAATGGCCGCCGCGGCCGCGGCCGCGAACCGCGCCGAGGCACGGAAGCCGCCGCGGAAGTCGTTGCCCCGCGCAAACAGCATCCAGACAAAGCCGGCGCCCAGCGTCAGGGCCTGCTCGCGGATGCCGACGGCGAGGCCGAAAAATGCGCCCCCGGCGACGTCCCGCCAGGCCGCATGCCCGCGATCGGATTTCCACACGAACAGCGCCGCGGCGAGCAGGGCGACGAGCATCGGGACTTCCGTCATGATGTAGCCCGAGTAGACGGCGTAGACCGGGGAGACGGCTAGAGCCAGCGCCGCCATGTCGGCCGCCGGCCCCGGCAGCATCCGCCCGGCCAGCCTTCGGAAGAGGATGACGCCGGCCACGCCGAGCAGGACGGTCCCCGCCATGGCCACCAATTCCAGGTGCAGCGGTTCGAGACGAAAGACCTTCCGCAGCGACTCCCAGATCAGGATGTTGTAGCCAAGGTAAACGGGCCGCCCGATGCCCAGCGCCGAGAGCCGGTGCGTGACGATCTGCTTCAGGTAATCGTAGCTGTCCCATTGCCCCAGGAACGGGGCGCTTCCCTCGAGGTACAGGCAGAATGCGACAAGAGGCAGCACGAAACGGGAGCGTGACGGGATCCGCATAGGCAGCAGGGTCTACCGGCCGCGGGCTTCGATGGTCCCGCGTACGGGAATGGACAGTCTGGGAGTCAGGCGGCTGGTCGTTCGCACGACGATTTCGCCGAAATGGTTTCCGGGGGCCGCATCCGCCCTTTGCACCGCGATCAGCCTCCACTTCCGGTCGCC
>CAZTHE010000266.1:0-2651 GCA_964613495.1 uncultured Acidobacteriota bacterium
ATTCCCATGCGGGACATGGAGAAGACCACGGCCAATCCCATCAGCACGATCCAGAAGACGATAAAGGCCAGCAGTCCCGTATTCGGCGCGCCCACGATAAGCCGGAGAGAAAGCCGGTCGGTCCGCAGCAGCCGCAGCGACCGGTAGTACAGGTAGCCGACACCCGAACAGATGCAGCAGTTCATCAGCAGGGCATAATGGTTGCGGTTGATCAGCGTGCCCGTGGCCAGCTTCTGATAGGCCGTCCGGGCGTGACCCCAGATGCTGTTGATATCCCCGAGGTACTGCACCAGGCCGTAGCAGGCTTCCAATGCGCCGAGGGCCAGCACCCCGACGAGGAGCAGCTTCGCGCCCGTCCGGCCCCCGTAGTTCCTCTGCGCCAGGTAGATCACGGAGAAGCAGGAAAGGCCCAACAGCAGGTAGAGGACGCTGGAATGCCTTTCGACGGATGCGACCGCCGCCTGGAAGCCCGCATAGAGCAGAAACAGCGCCAGGGGAAGAAGGGCCGTGTCCCGGGGAATTTTCAGCGCTCCCCGCCACGCGTCCCACGCCAGCCGGACCGCCAGCAGGCCGAGCGAGAAGACGGCGATCAACGCCATCGACCACGGTTCGTTCGATCCCCACGCGAGGGCGGCGAACACGGCAATGCCGATCAACAGGGCGTCAGTAATCACGGCCACCATCCTTAACCGGTCGAGTTCATGGAACGTGCGGCGCCCAGTGTATCAAAGGATGCGGGCAATCCGGAACCGCAATCTCGGGAATCCCGCGGGGCATTAGAACGCCACCCCCTGAGGGAGCAGCTCGCGTTCACGAACATAGGCGGAATCGACGGCCCAGGCCTGCCGGTAGGCTTCCATCGAGCGCTCCGGGTCGCCCTGCGCGGCGTAGGCCCGGCCGCAGTTGACCAGCATGGCGGCATACGCCGGCAGCACCTTTTGCCGGACGACGGGGTCCGCATCGACGGCCGGAGCCCGGGGAACCAACCCGCGCATATTCAGCGCCGGCAGCGCCGGTCCCGGGGCCTCGCCGCGGGCCGGCAGCCGGAAGACCAGTCCCTGCGGGACGATCCGATACTCCCTGAGAAGCGCGTCGGCCAGCGAACGGTTTTCGCCGCCGGGACTCAGGACCACGTCGGAGGTGGCATAGACCGGGCCGCCGCCAAGGTGGTCTGCAACGAAAGCCGCGATCATGGCACAGAACCGGTCGTCGATGCGTCGCGTCCGCTCCGCATCCCGCCGGAAGGCGCCGGGATCCGCTTCCCACCGGGCGAGGTCCTCCATGAAAAGCCGCACTTCCTCGCGCGAACGGCGCATCAGCCCGGGGCATCGCGATTCGAGGTAGTCGAGATACCAGGACCGGCGCAGGAGAAGCACGTCGATGCAGATCACGTCCGGCCGCTGCCGCCCGATTTCCTGGAGGTAGAGCATCGGCGAGGCCACCTGCCAGTCGGCCGTCAACAGGAGTCCTCCGCGGTCCACGCCGCGGAGGATGTTTTGTACATAATCCTCGGCGACGTGAAATTCGCGGCGGTCATTTGCACGCACGTGGGCGGCCAGCGAAAGAACCGGCACCAGCAGGAGGAGAGCCGAAAGGACGGGGCGCTTCGGCTCCCGGACGGAAGCGAGCAGGGCCCGCGCCCCGAGTCCGGCGGCCAGCGCGACGACCAGGAATACCGGAATCGCGTAGGCGTCCTTGTCCTCCGCTATATCGTAGCCCGCGGTGAAAATCAGGTTGCAGCAAACCGCCAGGATGAGGAAAACCAGCAGGATCCGGTCCTTCGTGAAGAGCCGCCAGAAGCCGGCGAACGCCAGCGCCAGTCCCGCGGGAAGCCACGGCCGGCCGAACTCCACAAAAAGCAGCTGGAAAAAGGACCCGATCTGCCGCAGCACCTGGTCCGGCGAGAGCGAAAAATTGGACTGGTACTGCATTCCGGACACGTGACGCCAGAACCGTTCCGGCGTGTCCGGATCGCCCCAGTTCAGGACGGGCGAGCGCGCGGCTGCCCACGGCAGATAGGCATAGATGCAGAGGCCGGCCAGGCCGGCCAGCACGGCAAGGCCAAATCGCCGGCTCCGGAGGAATCGCGTGCCCTGCGTGCTCCAGACAAGCCAGAGGATGGCCGGAAGCGTCAGCGCCACCGTCACGTGGTGCACGCCCAGCGCCATCCCGAAGACGAAGGCCGCAAGGACCGGAGCCGGAGCGTCCCCGTTGCCGCCGGTCCGGGACAAAGCCCCCGCCGCCCCGGGCTTCGCCCCCTTCCCCTCCGCGCCGGCGCCCGGCCCCGCCGCGCGCCTTCTCCAGCGGAAGAGGAGAAGAAGTACGAGGAGGATGAGCGCCGCGTTCATCGTATAGACTTCGGCGACGGTAGCGTAAGACCACAACGTGCGCGAACACGCAACGAGCGCCGCGGCAGTCCCGGCCGCGATGCATTCATATTGACGGGGAAGCGCCCCATGGGGCGTCCCGGGTTTCGTCTTCCGCGCGGTCGCCGCCTGCGCACGCGAGCGCGGGAACCGGAGGGCTTCCATCGTGACGAGATACAGCAGCACTACCGCCACCGCCGCGCAGAGCGCCGAAACGAAATGGACCCGTTGCGCCACGCTGCCCAGCGGCACCCGCGTGGCGGCGTGGGAGATCAGGAGATACAA
>CAZTHE010000267.1:0-2616 GCA_964613495.1 uncultured Acidobacteriota bacterium
GCGGAGGAAACAGGCCTCATCGTCCCCATGGGGCAGTGGATCCTGGAGACCGCCTGCAGGCAGATGCGCCTGTGGCAGGCCCGGTTCGCCGGCGGCACCCCCTTGTCCATCAGCGTGAACCTGTCTTCGCAGCACTTCCTTCAGCCGATGCTCGTCGAGCAATGCCGGAACATCATGCAGGAAATGGAGCTGCCGCACGGCAGCCTGATCCTCGAGCTGACGGAAAGCGCCATGATGTCAGACCCGGAGAGCGCGATCGACCTGATGACACAGCTCAAGGACCTGGGCATCCAGATCGCGCTGGACGACTTCGGCACCGGGTACTCATCGCTGAGCTACCTCCACCGGTTTCCGCTGGACTGCCTCAAGATAGACCGCTCCTTCGTCTCCAGAATCATGGAGGACGACGAAATCGTCCGCACGATCATCTCCCTGGGCCGGAACCTGGGTCTGCGGCTGGTCGCGGAAGGCGTCGAGACGGCGGAACAGGCCGCGAAGTTGAAAGGCCTCGCGTGCGGATTTGCCCAGGGATACTATTTCTGCGTGCCCATCAGCGCCCCGGAAGCCACCGATCTGCTCGCGGCGAAATACCACAGGGCGATTCAATCGTCGGCCGCATAGGCGTAGGCTGATTCCAGATTCCAGATTCCAGATTCCAGATGAGTTGATGCGAGATCCGGGATGCGAGATCAACGACAGATTCCGGATTCCAGATCTCGGATCCCGGATCTCATTCCGAAGTGTCTGCCGGACGCAGCGCCACGTGCGTCGAGCCGCGGTCCGGCGCGTCGCGGTAGGCCAGGACCCGAGCGTGCTTTTGCAGGACCGAATGGACGATGGAGCGCTGCACCCCGATGCCCCGGCCGTGAATGATGCGCACTTCCCGGTATCCACGGATCACCGCCTGGGCCAGGTACTCCTCCACCAGGTCGGCGATTTCCCGCGGCGGGAAACTGTGCAGGTCGATCGAGTCCTCTATGGGCAGTTCCACGGGTTCCGTCATATTCCGCCCTCCCCGAATTAACCCCTTGATTTCGGACGGCCGCTCCCTACATTTTTAGTCAGAGGAGGACACAATGCAAACACGAACGGAAAGGGACTCTCTGGGAGAGCGGCGGATTCCCGCCGGCGCATACTACGGCGTCCAGACGGACCGCGCCGTCGAGAATTTCCCCATCAGCGGGCTGAGACCGAAACCGGCCTATGTCGACGCGACCGTTCGCATCAAGAAGGCCGCGGCCCGGGTCCACAAGGCCCTGGGCCTGCTCGACGCCCGGAAGGCCGACGCCATCATCGAAGCGTGCGAAGAAATCCTTGGCGGCCGCCTGCGGGAGTGGTTTGTGGTCGACGTCTACCAGGCGGGCGCCGGCACCTCCCATAACATGAATGCCAACGAGGTGATCGCCAACCGGGCGATCGAGCTGCTGGGCGGCGCCAAAGGGCAATACTCGATCGTCCACCCGAACGACCACGTGAACATGGGACAGTCCACCAACGACGTCTGCCCGACGGCCATCCGCATCGGGGCCGTGCTGCTCGCCGATTCTCTTGCCGCCGCCCTGCGTGAAGCAGCCGACGCTTTCGCGGACAAGGCGCGGGAGTTCGACGGAATCGTCAAATCGGGCCGAACCCACCTCCAGGATGCCGTGCCGGTCCGCCTCGGACAGGAGTTCGGTGCCTACGCCGCCTGCCTGCGCAAACATCGCGGCGCGGTGCTCGGGGCCGCCGGCTCCAGCCGGGAACTTGGGATCGGCGGGACGGCCGTGGGAACCGGAATCAACGCGCACCCGGAATACCGCCGCAGGATGGTGGAGGAACTGGGCCGCGACCTCGGGATCGAGTTCCGCATGGCCGAAGATTACTTCGAGGCGATGCAGTCCCTCCGGCCGTTCGTCGAGCTGTCGGGCGCCGTCCGGTGCCTGGCGCAGGACCTGATCCGCATCGCCAACGACCTGCGCCTCCTGAGCTCGGGGCCCAAGACCGGCCTTGCCGAAATCTCGCTCCCCGCCGTCCAGCCCGGATCCTCCATCATGCCCGGCAAGGTCAACCCGGTGATGGCCGAAATGCTGAACATGGTCTGTTTCCAGGCCCTGGGGTGCGACACCACCGTCCTCTTCGCCGCGCAGGCGGGGCAACTCGAACTGAACGTCATGATGCCCGTCGTCGCCTACAACCTGTTTCACGAAATCGAAATCCTGGACAACGCGCTGCAGGCATTCACGAAGTCCTGCGTCCGGGGCATCCGGGCCGACGCCGGACGATGCGAAAGCCTCGCGGCCTCCAGCATGAGCATCGTGACGCTGCTCAATCCCCACATCGGGTATGCCGCGGCCGCCGAGGTGGCGAAGGAATATCTCGCTTCCGGCAGATCCATCCCCGAGATCGTGGCGGGAAAGGGACTGCTGCCGCGCGAAAGGCTGGACGAGATTTTCGCGCTGAGGAATATGACGGAGCCGGGGATCAAGTAGTCGGCAGTCGGCAGTCGGTAGTCGGCAGTTTTGGGCAGTCGGACGTCGGCAGTTGTTAGTGGATAGTTGTTAGTCGATAGTGGGGGGAAGTTGGCTGTTTCAGGTTGAAAAAATGGCGGTTCTGTGATTCGTCACACTGCCGACTGCC
>CAZTHE010000268.1:0-2603 GCA_964613495.1 uncultured Acidobacteriota bacterium
GGATCTGGAATCTGGAATTTGAAATCTGGAATCTGCATTCTGGAATCCCGGGGATTTGCGGGTATTATTATCCCTTGATCATCAGGGGAGAGGCATGCTCGACAATCTTTCGAACAAGCTGCAGAAGATACTCCGGAACCTTTCGGGGCAGGGGAGAGTCTCGGGAAAGCACATCGAGGAGACGGCGCGCGAGATACGCAACGCGCTGCTGGACGCCGACGTTCACTTCAAGATCGCCAAGGAATTCGTGGAGCGCGTCAAGCAGCGGGCGCTCGGGCAGGAAGTGCTCGAATCGCTCACTCCCGGGCAGCAGGTCATCCGCGTGGTGCGCGACGAGCTGGTGGAACTGCTCGGCGGAGCGCAGACGGAGCTGCAGTTCTCCAGGCAGCCGCCCAGCGTGTTCCTGATGGTGGGGCTCCAGGGATCGGGCAAGACGACCAGCAGCGCCAAACTGGCGCACTGGCTTTCGAAAAACAACCACACCCCGCTTCTGTTTTCCGTCGACGTGTACCGTCCCGCGGCCATCGAGCAGCTGCGGGTGCTGTGCGAAGGCGGCGGCCTGGGCTACTTCGACGCGCCCGGGGACCAGGACCCCGTCTCGAGGACGGAAAAGGGGCTGCGGCACGCCCGGAACAGCGGCTACGACGTCGTCCTGGTCGACACGGCCGGCCGGCTGCACATCGACGACGCGATGATGAAGGAACTCGAGCAGATCCGGGCCGCGGCGCCCCCGGTGGAAATCCTGCTGGTCGCCGACGCGATGACGGGGCAGGACGCCGTCCGCAGCGCCAGGGAATTTCACGACCGGCTGGGCCTGACCGGCGTGATCCTGACCAAGATGGACGGCGATGCGCGCGGGGGCGCGGCGCTGTCGATAAAATCCGTCACGGGCCAGTGCATCAAGTTCGTCGGCACCGGAGAGAAGGTGGATTCCCTCGAACCCTTCTTCCCGGACAGGCTGGCAGGGCGGATTCTCGGGATGGGGGACGTTTTGTCCCTCATCGAGAAGGCCGAAGAGGCCGTCGACAAGGAACAGGCGGCCGAGCTGGCCGAGAAGATACGCAAGGATGAATTCACGCTGGACGATTTCAGGGAGCAGCTGAAGCAGATCCGCCAGATGGGTCCCCTGGATCAGATCCTGGGGATGCTGCCCAACATGGGACCGATGCGCGGGTTGAGCAAGATGAAGGTCGACGAGAAGGAGCTGGTCCATATCGAGGCCATCATCAATTCGATGACGCCGGCCGAACGGCGCAACCACCAGATTTTGAACGGAAGCAGGCGGAAACGGATCGCCCGGGGCAGCGCCCGCCCGGTTTCGGAGATCAACCAGCTGCTGAAGCAGTACGTCGAAACCAGGAAAATGATGAAGAGCCTGAGCCGGGGGATCATGCCGCGCATGCTGAAGGGGATGCGTTTCCCGCATGCGTGACCGGGGCCGCCCGCCCGGCGCCGGCGCATTTCGACCCTTTACCCCTGAATCCATTATCCCTATAATCCTCCGGCGCCCGGACGCCGGCCAATTCGCCAATGTTGAATCCGTCCGGGTTATGTGCCAGAATTGTAACGGATTAAAGGTCTTTTTCCATTAGGAGGAGTTTTGCTAAGAATACGTTTGACACGCATGGGGGCAAAGAAGAAGCCCTATTATCGAGTGGTGGTAATGGAGCAAAGGCAGCCTCGGGACGGGAGTTTTGTGGAGATTCTCGGGCACTACAGCCCGACTGCGAATCCTCCGTTAGTGGATCTGAAAATGGACAGGGTTCGTCATTGGCTGGCCTGCGGCGCGCAACCTTCAGAGACGGTCAATTCTCTGTTGAAAAAGGCTGCTCCCCCGGAGCCTACCGCTGCCAGCTAGAACCCGCTCATTTCCATCTTCGTACTGACGTCCTGACAAGCTCCCGCAGGGTGCGGCCTAAAGTGGTCTCGGAGGAGAGGCGGATATGAAAGATCTGGTAGAAATGATCGCGAAAGCGCTGGTGGATAACCCCGAGCAGGTTTCAGTAACCGAAGTCGAAGGAGAGCAGACCACTGTTCTGGAACTCCGGGTTGCGCCGAGTGACCTCGGCAAGGTCATCGGAAAGCAGGGGCGGACGGCCCGGTGCATCCGTACGCTTCTTGGCGCCGCCGGAATGAAACTGAAAAAGCGGTTTGTCCTGGAAATACTGGAATAGTGGCGCCGGACGTTCAGCCCTCTTTTATCGCAATTGCCCGAATCGCCAGGACGCGCGGGAATCGTGGCGAAGTCCTGGCCGACTTGTATACGGATTTCCCCGATCGTTTCAATCATTTGCGAGAGGTCTGGCTGACGCCCGGCCAGGACGCCGGGCGGCGCCCGATGATGCTCGAGGAGACCTGGGAGCACAAGGGCCGCAGGGTGCTGAAGTTTTCCGGCGTGGACAGCATCGGCGCGGCGGAAGAGTTTGTGGGGTGCTGGGTCGAAGTGCCCCGGGATCAGGCCGTAGCGCTTCCGGAAGGCAGCTACTTCGACCATGACCTGGTCGGATGTGCCGTGGAGGGCCCGGGCGGGGCTCGGATCGGCATCGTCAGCGAGATACTTCATTTTGCAGGCAACAGCCAACTGGTGGTCCGGAGCCCGGACC
>CAZTHE010000269.1:0-2583 GCA_964613495.1 uncultured Acidobacteriota bacterium
TCGCCTTTGGCTATTTTGAGCGGTTCTATAAACGCTAACCGTTGGACAGCCTCGTCAGGCCGGGATATGCGGACCTTCCGACCCCGCCGCCCACGCGCAGTTGTCTGGAATCTGGAATCTGGAATCTGAAATCAGTCGTTTACGCCTTCGCCATGTCCCGCATGAACATCACGAAAAGCTGGACGTCCTTGATGAAGTTGACGACGATGCGGTCGGGCCGCAGGAAGAAGGTCTTGGTCGCGCGCGCCTTCTGCCAGAAGAGCTTCAGGTCGGCGCGGGTGTAAGTCGTCCGTTTGGTCATGTGGAAATTCACCGGACGGAGCGCCAGCGACAGCCGGGAGGGGACGGGCAGTTCGGGGGAGTGGAGCCGGGCGCGCATGTGCGCGAGCTGCAGTTCCGCGGCGCGCAGGTTGCGGTTGACTCCCGCGCGCAGGCTCTGGATTTCGGCGATCAGCTTCTTTTCGGCGTCGCTCCGCTTGCGCGTCTGGAGCCAGAGCTCTTCCATTTCGAGGGCCAGCGAAGTCCAGCTGCGGGCCAGGCGCCGCAATTCGCTGGCGCGGCGGACCAGGTGCTTCCACCGCGATTCCACGGCGAACCCGGGCCTGCGGTCGGTGCGGTTTTTCAGGCGGAAAAAGCCGTGGATCATCGGGTGCCCGACCTCGACCATGGCGGAGTTTTTGTACCAGAGGAAATCGCAGAAAATGTTCCAGTAATTTTCCGGATTCGCCCCGAGCAGGACTTCCCGCATGTAGTCGAAGGAATAAAAATCCTTCCACGCCCGCTGGTATGCGGCGAACAGCTCGCCCGGCTGGAAATTCGGGTGCCGGATCGTCTCGTGGAACGAATCGTATTCGTTCAGGTCCGGGCTCATCGGTTCGTTGTCCCTCACCATGCGGGCGTGGTCGCGCGACCCGGGGATGGGCGTCAGCATGAAGAACGAGGCCTGCTCGACGGCGAGTTCCTGCTGCAGCCGGCGGACGTCTTCGCGGATGGATTCCGGGGTGTCGAAGGGGAAGCCGAAGATGTAGGCCACGTGCGTCGCGATCTTCGCGCGGTGCCAGGTGGAAATCAGGTCCCTGTAATCCCCGACGTGGTTCTGCGTCTTGCCCGCCGCTTTCAGGTTCTCCGGGTTGATGCTCTCCATGCCGATGAAGACCTGCGTACAACCCGCGCGGGACGCCATCTCCACGAAGCCGGGGATCTTGTGCGACTGCGTGTCGACCTGGATCATGAACTGCAGCGGGATGCGCTCTTCCTCGCGCATCCGGATGAGGGCTTCGAAGATTTCCTTCCAGCAGCGGTTGCGGGCGAAATTGTCGTCGGTGAAGAAATAGAAGTAGAGGCGGTTCCGGTGGTAGTTTTCGCGGATGGATTCCACCAGGCGCTGCGGCGCGCGGACGCGCATCTCCTTCCCCTGCACGTTGATGATGGAGCAGAAGCTGCAGTTGAAGGGGCAGCCGCGGCTGCAGTCGATCGTGCCGAAGTTGGAGATGATGAACCGTTTGAGATAGCGGCTCTCCACGCGCGGCAGGGGCTGCGCGTAGATGTCGGGCTTGCGATCCAGGAAATCGTAGAGCGGCCGGAGCCGGTCTTCCGCGGCATCCCGCAGAAGGTCTCCCCACGTTTCCTCGACTTCGCCCTTGACCACGGTCACGCCCAGGTCCATCAGTTCCCGGATCTCGGGGGAGATGCCGTCGGAAAGGGCGAGCATGCCGCTGACGTGGAAGCCGCCGATGAGCACCTGCAGACCGCCGGCCCGGAACTTTTTGGCGAGATCGGCCGCCCTGGGGAACTGGTTGGACTGCACTCCCACCAGCGCGACGACCGTCCTCCGGTGCGGAAGCCGGTTGGACCGGATGATGCGCCCGACCGGGATCTTCTGGACCGTGTCGTCGAAGAGCTCGATTCCGATCCCCGTGTCTTCTCCCAGCAGCTTGCGCTCCGCCGCGTCCTGCGTCAGGCTGGAGAGGCAGGCCAGCGTGTTGCTCGGCAGCACCCCCCGGAAGTGGCGGATGACGTACCCTTCGTCGTCGTATTTGGAGGGCTTGATGAGAACCACCCGGATCCGCTTTTGTCTGCGCGCCGTTTCTGCAATGCCCATGACCGTGCTCTTCCCGAATGAAAAAAATACGGGGAAATAGTATGGGTTTGGAATAGGATATTCAATCCGCGCGGCGCCCTTTTACAGAGCTTTTACATGGCCGGCGCTGCACCGATCCCGAAGGGTTCGGGCCGGCGCGGCGCTCTTTCGGATGGGGATGGCGGCCGGGTGCGGGTCAGGAGACCCTGCCGGGGAGCACCACCGAAAGCCTGCGTTCCGCGGGTGGTGCCGGGACCGGGCGGGAGCCGGCATTCAGTTCCAGCCGCTGGCCTGTCCGGAGCGACTGGTAGGCGGCCTCGATGATGTGCGCGGACTCCAATGCGTCCCCGGCGTCCACGTCGAGGGTCTCGCCCTCGGCGACGGCGTTGACGAAATTGGTGAGCTGGAGGGTCAGGGCCTTCATCGTGCTGAACCCTTCGCCGAAGTTGATCCAGTCCACGGCCGCGTTGGGGCGGTACATCGATTTCTTCCACCCGATGCAG
>CAZTHE010000270.1:0-2550 GCA_964613495.1 uncultured Acidobacteriota bacterium
GGCCTAAGAACTTTCTTGCTAAAAAAACAAGATGTTAGAGCGTGGTACTACGAATCTCACGAAATGAATTTTCGGATCCGTGGAATCCGTGGCTGCCTTTTTGTCGTCCTGGAAAGATCAGAATCCCCGGGCGCGGATCCAGAAGCTTTCGGACCACTCGCCCCGGGCGGGAACGGTCTGGAGGTCGGGATATTTTCCGGCGTGATTCAGGTTGACGGCGTTCGTGACCCCCGTCATCGGCTCGATGCAGACGAAACCGAGCCTCTGCCCCGGCGCCAGTGCCGGTTCCCAGACGACGGCCACCGGGTAGCGGGGGCCGAAAAGAATTTCGATCCGCTTGTCGCCGGATTCGATCGCGAAAAGCGCGCGCCCCGCCTCGTCCCGCCGCAGGTCGGTGAACCCGTCGTCCAGCGTCCGGTCGACGAGCGGCAGGGGATCGGGCAGGTCCACGGCCCTGAGTTCCCCGGTCGGCAAGCGCCCGGCGTCGGCCACGACCGCCTTGCGCGCCGGCAGGCGCAGCACCCATTGATCGCGCGGGGTGTCCGGGATGCGGTAGTAGGGGTGAAAGCCTATGGCGAGCGGCATGGGGTCGGTGCTCAGGTTGGAAACCGTGGTGATCACCTCGAGCGCCCCGCCGGCCAGCCGGTAGGTCATTTCATATTCGTGGGCGAACGGCCACTGCGCCATCAGGTCGGGATGCCTCCAGAATTCGAACCGGCTCGTCACGTGCGCCGACGCCGCGTCCGCCCCGACGCTCGTGACGCGCCAGGGCGTGGAAGCGCCCAGCAGCCCGTGAAGCGGCAGCCCGTTGCCGTCCTTGCGGTAGTTACGGAGAGCCGGGTCGAAACCGTACCTTTTGCCGTTGGCCCAGAAACCGTCGCCGTCCAGCCGGTTGGCCCACGGCGCAAGGAAAGGGATGCCCGTCTGCGACGGATTTTTTTGGAATTGGGACAGGGGCGCGTCGGGAAAGTGGAGAATGTTTTTCCCGCCGATCTTCATTTCGGAAGCCATGTTCCCCATCGACGGGAGGACGGTCACCTCGATCCCGCGCGCGGCATCGGTGAGGCGCACGACGCCCACGCCGTCGACGGCGACCTGCCGCGCCGTGAAATCCGGCTCCGGAGATGCCGGCGTGCGTTCGGCACGAGTGGAGATCAGACAGAGCGACAGGAATGCTACGGTCCAAAACCGGATGAGTTTTTTCATGCGGCGCATTATACATCCCGCAAATTCTTTGCAAAATGCAAAGAAGTTATGCATTGTTCAATTATGGAAATCCGAAGGCAGCGAGCCGGCGGCTCGGGGCCCCGGATGATTCCACTCATCCGGCTGCGGCCCCGACCGCGCCGGGGCATGTGCGAGGGTTCCATGACGCGTCCCGTGTTTACGCTCCAGCTGCCCGAATGGCTGCAGGCCATTGCACTGCCACCCCCGTCGGCGCTTGCATCCGTCGAAGACCGCATGCGCTTCGTCGTCGGGCTCTCGCGCCTGAATGCGCGGCACGCCACGGGCGGGCCGTTTGCCGCGGCCATCTTCCGAGCGGACGGCGCCGAACTGCTCGCGCCCGGCGCCGAACTGCTCGCGCCCGGCGTCAACCTGGTGCTTTCGGGACGCTGTTCGGTGCTCCATGCCGAGATCGTGGCAATCATGGTGGCGCAACTGAAGACGGGGACGTACGATCTGAGCTCCGCCGGACTGCCGGCCTATGAACTGGTCACGAGCACCGAGCCGTGCGCCATGTGCATGGGCGCCGTGACGTGGTCGGGGATCCGGAGGCTCGTTTGCGGCGCCCGCGGCGCCGACGCCGAAGCCGCCGGATTCGACGAGGGCGCCAAACCCGCCGCATGGGTCCGGGCACTGCAGCGCAGGGGAATTTCCGTCCTGCGCGACGTCTGCCGCAAAGAGGCGGCCGCGGTCCTCGAGGAGTACGGCGCCTCCGGCGGTCCCATCTACAACCCTCACCGAAGCAACCCCGATTATTGAATCCTGTATTCTGCGCGGCGTTTTCTGTATCCTTTAGGGTTTAATCAGCCAGGAGACCCGCAATGCCGGAAGCCACGAGTTCGAATTTCATCGTTGACGCAGTCCGTGCCGACCTGGAGGCGGGCCGGTTTTCCCGGGTGGTCACCCGGTTTCCCCCGGAGCCCAACGGCTATCTGCACATCGGGCACGCCAAGGCGATCTGCATCGATTTCGGCGTCGCCCGCGAGTTCGGCGGCGTCTGCAACCTGCGCTTCGACGACACCAACCCGACCAAAGAGGACCAGGAATACATCGACGCCATCCAGGACGGCGTGCGCTGGCTCGGCTTCGACTGGGGACCGAACCTGTTCTTCGCATCCGACTATTTCGGGCAGATGTACGAATGGGCGATCCGGCTGATCCAGGCCGGGAAAGCCTATGTGGACGACCAGACCGCCGAAAGGATCCGGGAAAACCGCGGCACGCTGACGGAACCGGGAAAGCCCAGCCCGTACCGCGACCGGAGCGCCGAGGAAAACCTGGATCTTTTCCAGCGCATGCAGGCCGGCGAGTTCCCCGACGGGTCCC
>CAZTHE010000271.1:0-336 GCA_964613495.1 uncultured Acidobacteriota bacterium
CGGCCGGCCGGCTGGGCGAAGGGGCCCCGGCGTTCGAAGAAGTGTATTATTGGCTCGGGGAACTCTATCTGGCGAAGGGGAACAAGGCGAAAGCGCGGGAGGCCTTCCGATCCGCACTGACGTTCGATCCGGAGTATAAAAGAGCCAAAGACGGCCTTTCCGGATCGCGAGAATAATCAAAATCTCCGTCGGGGCCCATCGCGGGGCTTTGCCCGCGATGGCATCCGCGCCAGACCGGAACCGCACGGATCCGGCCAGCCGCCCCCCCGACCGGCCGGGGAAAACCGAACTCAACCGAGGCTCTCAGGCATGACGAAACCGACAAAAACACCCTTT
>CAZTHE010000271.1:346-2527 GCA_964613495.1 uncultured Acidobacteriota bacterium
GCGCACAACCGGCGGCCCGCGCCCTGACGATGCAGGAAGCGGTGCGGTTGACGCTGTCGCGCGCCCCGGAGGTCCTCCTCGCGGAGGCCGAGGCCGCCAGGGCGCGGGAGGCGCTGCGAGAAAGCCGCACCCTGAACCAGCCGAGAGTCTACGCGGGCACGGGACTGGCCTACAACAACGGTTTCCCTCTGAGCATCGAGGGCTCCGCCCCGTCGATCTTCAAGGTATCCGCCAGCCAGCCCGTTCTCAGCAGGACAAACGGCAACCTGATCCGCGAGGCCGCCGAATCGGCCAGGGCCGGACAAATCGGGACGGAGGCGGCGCGCAGCGAGATGGCGATGAAAACCGCCTCGGCCTACTACGAGCTGCATCAGTCGCGCACAATCCTGGAGCTCACGGCCGCGAGGCTCGACGCGGCGCAGAAGCAGCAGCAATACACCGAAACGCTGCTCGATGCCGGAAAAATCCGTCCGGTGGAAGCGACCCAGGTCCGCACGGCCGTGCTCGCAATCCGTCAGCAGATGCTGGTTGCGCGCGAACAGGCCGGCATCGCGGAAAAGGAGCTTCGGGATCTGACGGGGCTGGGCGACACGCCCGGGATCCGGACCCTGGAACCCAAAATCGACAATCCCCTGTTTGAATTGCAGGAGGAAGCCGCCCTGGAGCAGGCAGCCCGAAATTCGCCGGAGATCCTCAAGGCCGAGGCGGAAATCCGGGCGAAGGATTTTCACATCGAGGCGGAGAAGGGAGGGAGTCTCCCCAAAGTGGAGATCGTCAGCCAGTACGCGCTCTTCAGCCGCACGAACAATTACGAGGACTATTTCCGCCGTTTCGTGCGCAACAATTTTCTGATCGGTCTGTCCATCCAGGTCCCCGTCTTCGACGGGAGCACGGGAGCCCGGGTCGCCCAGAGCCGCCAGGAGGCGGCCGCGGCCCGTTTCAGGCTGCAGAGCCTGAAGTCGGGCCTGAAGCTGAACATCCAGCGCTGCATGGGAACCCTGCGCATCGCGCAGGGGGCCGTGGACCTGGGGCACAGCGACGTCGACGCCGCGCGCGAGATGGTGCGGGTCAGCGAAACCCTGGCGGATTCCGGCCGCCTGACCGCCAAGGAACTGGAGGAATCGCGCGCCCAGCTGCTGCAGAAAGAGCTGTCGCTCCTGGACGCGGACCGCAGCCTGTTCCAGCGGAAACTGGATCTGCTGTATGCGGCCGGTTCGGTGGCGGCGGCATTGCAGTAGGATTTCCACTCCGGCCGCAGCGGATTCCCGGAGGCATATTCCGGCTATTCCTTCTCCGCCTCGAGGGATTCCGCGACCCACCCCAGGATTTGATCCCGTCCGGACGCGCT
Organism: uncultured Acidobacteriota bacterium; assembly: GCA_964613495.1. Lineage (GTDB taxonomy): Bacteria > Acidobacteriota > UBA6911 > UBA6911 > UBA6911 > UBA6911. Next base: position 1,695 of record CAZTHE010000271.1, read on the forward strand.
CAACCGCGCCTCGCGGTGAAACAGCGTATAGTACCAGAGAGGCATCGCGCCCTCTTTCACTTCATCGGCGATGTCCCTCAATTTGTGGACCCGCGTGTCCCGGTCGTAATTTCCCCAATCGGAAAAGTTCAGGTGGCCGCGCCCTTCGTGGACATCCCTTCCGACCAGCCAGGAGGCCGGCGCCACGCCGGAGTACCAGGGCCAGACCGTTTCGTTCGAATGGCAGCTGTAGCAGGATTTCTGCAGAACGGGCTTCACCGGCCCGGAGGCCAGGTCCGCGCGGACGGGAGGGTTTGACATTTCGATGCGTATGAACTGTACGAACAGCAGCGCAACGGCACACACGAGAGCGGCAATCTTCAAAGCTTTGGGAATACGTTTCATTTACGCTTCCTTCCTTCCTTCGGGCCGCATTGAGGCGAATGCCGGGATGGCCGCGGCTGCATGTCAGGATACAACCAGGAAGCCGCGGCTCCCATTAAAATCTTCCCGCCTGAATCCGGCGGTGTCTAAAGGCTTGAGGGCACGGCATGGAATGTGAAATCATGGTTCGCGTCACCGGTTTCCGCATGCATAAGGCGGCGGCCGATTGCCGCAGAGTCACGGGACGAGGGGGCACCCATGAATTCGAGGGAAAAGAAAATATACCTTGGCGCCATCGCTTTCGTATTGCTTGCGTGGCTGACCTCTCCGCTCCTGCTCTCCCGGCGTGAGACGCCGCCGCAACCGGACACGGGGCCGACGGTTTTCGACGCTTCCGGGGCCTTCGCCGCCACGGAGGAGTTTGTCAGCCGCTTTCCGTCGCGCATTTTCGGCAGCCTGGAATCCCGCCC
>CAZTHE010000272.1:0-2502 GCA_964613495.1 uncultured Acidobacteriota bacterium
GCCGCCGCCGCGAATAGAACCAGGCGGCGGCCGGAAATCCCGCGCCCAGGAGGAGAACCGTAACGGCCGCCGGTTTCAGCAACTCCTTCGCAATCGATGGCGGGATGTCGGCGAGGATGCTGAAGTCGGCCTCCGACAGGCGGTCCTGCGGCCCGGCGGAAGAGAATCCCGGTTCGTTGCCCGCCGCAATCCAAGCAATCCCGGCGGCGCCGGCGAGCAGCACCACGATTCCCACTGCGGCCAGCGCGCGATATGCCATGCGGACGGATCTGCGTTCTCCGCTCGCGTCCAGGGCTCCCGCGATCAGCAGGGACAGGGCAGGCAGGGCGGGAAACGCGTAATGCTCGAGCCGGTCGGTCAGCGAGAAAAATCCCAGGATGACGACGGCCCATGCGACTGCCAGCCGGACGATAACGCGCCGGTGCGGGTCTTCGTTTTTCCTGTTTTCCAGCAGCGCCGCGGGAAGGAACGACGTCCAGGGAAAGAACCAGACAATCACGAGCCCCCAGAATGCCAGGAGCGGGACGGACCAGAGGACGGGAGGGTCGCGGTGGCTGAAAAAGCGCAGGAACTGCTCGCCCACGAAGAAGAAGTTCAGGAAGCCCTCGTTGCGCACTTCCGCCAGCCAATGCCATGGCGCCGTCAGCAGGAGAAAGAGAGCGGAGCCGGGCAGCAGGTGCATCCGCCGCCAGTCGGGCCACTCGCGAGAGAGCATGTGGAAGACGAAGACGATGCCGACGGGGAAGGCCACGCCGATGAGGCTCTTGCACATCATGGCGCCGGCGGCGGCCGCGTAAAAGACCAGGGCCTGGCGCAACGGGCGCCTCGGGTCGAGGCGCCATCCGGCAAAAGCGTCCATGGCCAGGGCGATGAACAGGACCAGCCAGACGTCATGCAGCGTTTCGCGCGTGAACAGGTAGGTCCCCGCGCTGCAGGCGGCGCTCAGACCTGCGGCCAGTACGCCGCAATTGCCGAAGGCGCGCCGGGCCGTCCGCATCACAATCCAGACCAGGGCGATCACGGCCAGGGCCGTCGGCAGCCTCAGCGCGATTTCGTTGACGCCGAAAACGGCGAAACTCGCCGCCGTCAGCCAGTAGAGCAGCGGAGGCTTTTCGAGGAAGCGGACGCCGTTGGCGTGCGGCGTCACCCAGTCGCCGCTCTCGACCATGTGCTTCGCGGCCTGGGCGTAATACCCTTCGTCGTAGTCGATCACGGCGCGGCCCGTGGTCGACGAGAGGTAGAGGGCCGCGGCCAGCAGCAGCGGCAGCAGCAGCGACAGTCTGTCCCAACGCCTGGCTGTGTGCGATTCAGTGGTCATACGGTGAGGGACGCGACGAAAGAATTCCAGCTATCGCGTCCCGGAGCCACCGGCGATGCCCGTCCGGACCGCCTCGGGGGCGCCGGGACGCGAAAGAGTGGAGAGGCCGCACTGCGGCGTCAGATCTCGAGTTTGCCCTTGTAGACCATTTTCTTGAGGGCGAACTTCCCCTTGAGGGCAATGTTCTCGGTTTTCAGGATAAACTCCACGGAGCCGTCCGATTCCGTGATTTTGTGCGCCCCTTCCTGTAATTTCGGGAAGGCGAAGTAGAGATTCATCCCATACCCCTGCTTGTCGACCGCCACGTCCGTGGCCGGAATCGGCGGCAGGTCCTTCACGACCAGGGTGGCGCCCTTTTTAAGCGCCTCTTTGTCGAAGGCCGTCGGCGGACCCATGAGGCCGATGACGCCGAGGATGTACTGGGCTTCTTCCCGCGAAAGCGATTTCGCGGCTTCTTCCGATGTTTCGACGGCGTCCTTGTAACGGGCGCGCGCGAAAGCCTGTTTCACCGGCAGCGCGCTCTGCCAGCGCAGGGTGGCTTTCGGGGTAAAGTCCGGGGGCAGGGGCATGAGGCCTCCGCCTCCGCCTCCCATCGGCATTCCGCCTCCGCCTCCCATGGGCATTCCGCCGCCACCACCCATCGGCATGCCGCCGCCACCACCCATGGGCATGCCGCCTCCGCCGCCCCTGCCGCCGCCCCCTTTGGGTGCGGGGAAGGTGTATTTGATCGTCGTTTTAATGGCCCACGGCGAGTTTTCGATCATCTTCATCGTTTCCTCGTCGCTCCAGGCCGAAAGTTTTTTCGATTCCCAGAAATCGCCCGCGATTGCGATGCCTAACGCGAGTGTCAGGAGCACGCATAGCGGCAGAATCCATCGTTTCATGGTTGTCCCTCTCCGGATACGCTATTTGGATACAGCATACGCCGAAGAATAATACGCCGCAAATGGAAACATGCTTCAGAGCAGGCCCCGCTTTTTTGCCTTTATTCCGATGGGAGTTCCGGATCGATCCGCCCGACCGCCCGTCCTCCTGCGTATGGTGTCGGGCCGGCGTTTGTGCTACTAAATAGGGACTGGCGGAGGATGGAATGGCAAGAATTTACCACGACAACTCACAATCGATCGGAAACACGCCGCTTGTCCGGCTGAACCGCATCACGGCAGGCCTGCCGGCCACGGTCC
>CAZTHE010000273.1:0-2502 GCA_964613495.1 uncultured Acidobacteriota bacterium
CGTGGGCGAACTCATGGATCGTCATGATAATAAAGACGATGAGCACGATCAGGGGAATCGAGTACAACGAAAAAATCGTTCCCAGGGAGAGGAAAAGCGATTCCCAGTTCGAGGCCGCCAGGATCAGGGCAATCGCCACCGCCGTCCAGACCAGGAACGCAAAGGCCGGCGTAAAACAAAACCTCGATTTTTGCTCCAGCCGTGCCAGGAGCCTGTCGGGATTGAATGCGTGAATTTTTATGAAGAGCAGGCTCTGAAGCAGGTGCCGCCGTTTCCTTCTTTTCGAACCCTCGAGTTTGGACCAGCAATAGGCGTGGTCGAGCAGCAGCAGGGTCCGCAGTTTCCCGGCGAAGTCCAGCAACTGCCGTTCGGTAACTTCGGTGTCGTGCTTCCGTGAGACCTCGGCCGCAATGGCCGGCAGGTCGTGCCGGCCGTCCAGAAGCCCCAGGACGGATGCCTGCACGGCCGAGAAACGGTAGAAACCGTGGGTGATAGGGTCCTTTACAATTACGCCTGAACCGGATTCGGTGCGGATCTCGAGGTCCGATCGCAACTTCACATATGCATCTGCCATCTCGAGCCTCGCCTATTGCTGGGCATGATAGTAACAGAAGGAGGCAAATGCAACGGGAATGCTTTCCGGAGGTTCGGATGCGATCCGATCGGCGGCGGCGGTTTTGCCGCGATTGACTCACCGGCCGGGGGTGTTGTATAAATCCTTTTCGCGCTTCATAATAGTGTGCACTTAAAGGAGAAAATACATGTTCAGAAAATATTCCGCCGTTTTTATCATCCTCCTGAGTCTCGCGCTCGTCCTGAGTGCCTGCGGCAAGAAGGAGGTCGCAGAAGAGGAGACGGCTGTCGGCGAAGAGGCTGTCCCGGAGGCCAAGCCCGGGGATATGGTGCTGATTCCTGCGGGCGAATTCGTTATCGGATCGGAAGACAAGGAATCCATCGCGTACCCGAAGCGGAAGCTCAACCTTCCCGCGTACTGGATTGACAAATTCGAAGTCACGAATATGGAATTCATGGATTTCTCGATCAAGACCGGATACGTCGGAGAAGGTGCCAAAACCGGCCAGGACTGGAGGCTGTTTTTCACTCCGGCAACCCCGGAAAAGGCCCGTTTGCCCGTGCTTTACGTCACCTGGAATGACGCCAGCAAATACTGCGAGTCCGTCGGCAAGCGGCTGCCGACCGAGGAAGAGTGGGAAAAGGCCGCCCGGGGACCCGATGGAAACAAATATCCCTGGGGGAACGAGTGGGCCGACAACCGGGCCAATACCTGGGAAGCGGGGAACATGAGAGCGGTGCCCGTCGGCCAGTTCGACGACGTCAGCGTCTATGGCGTGCACGATATGCTGGGCAACGTTCGGGAATGGACCGGGTCATGGTTCGTCAACTACCCGGGGACTCTGAAAAAGGACGCCCATTCCGGCAAAGAATGGCGGGTGCTTCGCGGGCTTGCCTACAACACCAAGGCGAAGCTGGGGGATCTTTCCCTCAGGTCCGCGTACGCCCCGGAAGCGCTCTTCGACTTCGGTTTCCGCTGTGCCCGGGACGCGACTCCCGAGGATGCGGCGAAGGCGGCCCAGTCCAAATAAAAGGCGGCCGCATTCCCCGGCAGGAAGGATGTTGCCGGGGCCGGCCCCCGTGGCCGGCCCCGGCTTTTTTTTTGGTGCTTTACAGCGATTCCAGATTCCAGATTCCAGATGGCGTATCGCCGAACTCTTCCCGCTGGTCCTTCGCTCTTGCTCGACTCACGCTTGCCCAAACCGGGGACCCGCGGGCTCATCTGGAATCTGGAATCTGGAATCTGAAATCAGATTTCATTCGTCCGCGCCCGCCGCCGCTGCTGCAGCCGGGCAGATGATAAGGGTTAGAGAGCCCGGAGTATGAAGCATTTGAGATAATGCGTTTCGGGCATTCCTGCCAGCACCGGGTGGTCCGTGGCCTGTCCCCGTTTCTCGAGCACCTGGATGTAGCGGTGGCAATCGCGCGCCGCTTCGCAGATCAGATCGAAAAAGTCCCCCTCGGACATATGGTAGGAACAGCTGGACGTGATGAGCGTTCCTTCCGGCTTCAGAAGTTTCAGGGCGCGCAGGTTGATCTCCTTGTACCCGCTTCTGGCCCCCGCTAAAGCCTTGCGGTTCCTGGCGAAGGCCGGCGGGTCGAGGCAGATGAGGTCGAAGGACCGTTTCCCGCTTTCCATCTCACGAAGATAATCGAAGACGTTGCGTTCGATGAAGTCGACGTTGCGGAAGCCGTTGAGTTCACAATTGCGGCGGGCAAGTTCCAGCGATTCGGCCGAAACGTCCACCCCGGTGACGGACTCGCACCGCGGCGCGAAGTGGAGCGCGAAGGCTCCCGTGTTCGTAAAACAGTCCAGGGCGGTCCCCGAGGCGTATTCCCGGGCGGCGACGCGATTTTCCTTCTGATCGAGGAAGAATCCGGTCTTCTGTCCACGCATCAGGTCGACGGAAAATCGAATCCCCTCCTCGG
>CAZTHE010000274.1:0-526 GCA_964613495.1 uncultured Acidobacteriota bacterium
CGAGGCCGTCCCTTATGGTATAGACGCATTTTCGCAGTCTCGGGAGATCCCGCAGGCCGTCCAGGAGCGTGAGTTTAATGTCGTCGTCCGGTAGAAATATCCCCGTGGAATGGCGCTGATATCCGGCATCAACGAGCAGGGTGCGCCGTCCTGAGCTCGCGGCAATCAGGGCCATAAACGCCGCCGCCGTTGATTTCCCCGCTCCCCCTTTGCTGTTCGATATGACTATCGTTTTCATGGTTTCCGCCCGGCGGAAAAGATAAACATAATGTGTTATAATGATACAATGACATAAAAAGTCAAGCATAAAAAAGGCCGGGGTTGTGGAGCCCCGGCCGGTGATGCCACGGATTTAATCGTTAAGTTTTATTACGCTGCAGGTCGCGCCTTTGTCGAGTCTGAAATCCTTAATCGCTTTTTTCGCCCTTTGTTTGGTTGGATATTTTGCGGCCTCGGCGATCCGGGGCGTGAACATCAGGGCGGGAACTATTTTCGACATTCCCTGGAAATAGCTCGTGTGAAAAAT
>CAZTHE010000274.1:536-2484 GCA_964613495.1 uncultured Acidobacteriota bacterium
TCCACCCTGCACAACAAAACCCGGAATTATCCGGTGAAAAATGGTTCCATCATAGGTCTTGACGGTTTCAATAATGTAATTCATCACTCCTCCTTTTTTGTCGCCGGTCGTCCCCGGTTTCGCTTTCCAGGTTTCGGCGGCAGATTCGCCTTTTTGCGGTTCGCCTCGGTCTTGCGCTCCGATTTCGCCGATCCCCCCTTGCGCCCGAGGGTAGCGGCGGCCTCTGAAATGTCGATTTTTTTGGTCATCGTACCTCCATTACGATTAAGTGTTTTTTCCCGTCCTCATATCGAGTATAAGTGTAAAATCCGTACTGTTTAATCACTGCCTCGGCGATCCTGCGAGCAAGGTTTTTAAGCGGGATCTCGTCGAGCGACTTAATGGTGTGGATTTCATCGGCTTGTTCTCTGATTTTTCGGGTGAGTTTCATGCTTCCTCCTTTGCCGGGATGCGCTCCCGGCGGGCGTTGTTGGTGGTTAAAAATGAGTATAAAGTCCGGTTTCCTTTTCGAAGATCGTGGCCAGCATATCGCAGTAAACCCCCTCATATTCCTTCACTACATTTAAACTGCTTTTAACGACTTTTATAAATTCCATCGTGTAGGTGTCCATCGCGTCGAGCTTGATTCTCAGGTAGTTTCCGCCGCTGTGATTCTTCGCGAGTTTCATTGTGAGGCCGTTTTCGATTGCTGCGAAGTTTTTTGATCCGGTCATGGCGATAAACTTGTTTCCGCCGAGCTGGCTTAAAATCTCTTTTGCAATCTGTATTTCGTTATTCATCTCTTATCTCCTTTATCCTTTATATCAACAATATAGCTAATCGCTTAGGTTATGTCAAGCCTTTTTTTCGCTTTTTTTAATTTTTTTCATGCCCCGATCCGGTGCCCTGGAGCTTCCCATAATATGCATTTCGTCGCATTAGCAGGAATATTATATAATATTATAATCCCATGTAATATAGCCCTTGAGTGTAACCCCTCGAAATTTCAGGGCTTACGACGTTATTACAAATATTATTATATTATATGATTTTTCACAAACATATATACACACAGAGATGCAAACACGGTGACACTGAAATAAATAAACGTGCTACCAGGATGCACAAACAGAAAATCTCACGCGCGAATGTAAAATATATATAATATAATAATAAATATAATATTATTCTTTTCTTCCTTATTATATGTATCATAATTTTTTCGGTTTTTCCGGGTTTCAGGACGGGATTTATTACATATATTATATTTTTGGTTCGAGGTTACGGAAATGATTGACTTTTTAAGGCGTTTATGCGTATACTCTTATCATGTTCAATGCCGATTTATCGGATCTTAAGCGCCTGGAAAGGTTTTTTAAGAAAATGCCGGAACTAATCAGGCCAGCAACCGCAAACTTTTTGAATTCTCTCGCATTTCAAACCCGAGATAATGACGTTAAAAACATTACCTCGATGATGATTATCAGAGACATGAAGTTTATGGAAAAATCTCTGATAGTGCAAAAAACAAAATCAGTTAGAATTGAACAACAGATAGCCTATGCGGGCTCAACAAAAAGGCCTCGATTTACGGGCTGGCAGGAACAGGAGACGGGAGCCACTACCCCAAAAAAAAGATCCCCCACGAAATATGCACGCGGGGGAAATGTGCGATCAGTGGTTGGCGCAAAATATCGCTACCATAAAATAGGAAAACTAGCGAGGCCCGAACAGTTTCAGGGTAAAAATATACAACAGCGTTTTATGTTTATGATGCGCTGGGCCGTTTGGCGGCGGAGTATTCGTCGGAAGCGCCGTCGGGCTCGGGCGCGGTGTACTCGCTGAGCGACATGCTGGGCAGCGTCCGCGCGGTAACGTCGGAATCGGGGCAGGTGACGGAGTGTTACGACTATCTGCCTTTCGGCCGGATGCTGAGCGCATCGGACAACGGCCGCAGCACCCTCGGATG
>CAZTHE010000275.1:0-2465 GCA_964613495.1 uncultured Acidobacteriota bacterium
GTTCCCCGTCGAATGCGTCGCCCGCGGGTACCTCTCAGGTTCGGGCTGGAAGGAATACAGGGAAAGCGGTTCGGTCTGCGGCATCAAAATGCCGGCGGGACTCCGCGAAAGCGACCGGCTGCCCGAGCCGATCTTCACGCCCGCGACGAAAGCGGAAACCGGGCACGACCTGAACATATCGTTCGAGGAAAGCGCCAACATCATCGGCCGGGACAACGCCGGAAAGCTCCGCGACCTGACGATCGCCATCTATAACCGCGCCGCGGAATACGCCCTTTCGCGCGGCATCATCATCGCCGACGTCAAATTCGAGTTCGGCGTCCACGACGGCAGGATCATCCTCTGCGACGAGGTCCTGACGCCCGACTCGGCACGCTTCTGGCCTCTCGCCGCATACCGTCCCGGGGGAGCGCAGCCCTCTTTCGACAAGCAGTACGTCCGGGACTACCTCGAGGAAATCCATTTCGACAAGAAGCCCCCGGCTCCCGAGCTGCCGCCCGCGGTCGTGAAGGGGACATCGGAGAAGTATCTCGAGGCCTACCGGCTCCTGACGGGAAAGGCAGTCGGAGGTCGGCAGTCGGCAGTCGGTAGTCGGCAGTGAATGCCGTGTTTCCCCGATGAGGCGCGAAGCGCCGGGGGGAAAGCAGTCGGCAGTCGGTAGTGATGCGGTGATTCCCCGATGAGAGCCAGGGTCACCCAGGGTGCTTTTCCCTCACCCGGGTCCCGACCTTACGGTCGGGCCTATTGAATGCCGGGCCTTCGGCCCTGAAAAGCAGCCGGTTGTTTATGCCGGGCTTTCGGCGCTGAAAAACTGTTGCCCCGTGCCGCGCCGGTGTGTAATCTGTCCGCATGCATCTCAATCAGTGGACGTATCTCGACTACCTGTTTGTGTGCATTCTGCTGGTTTCGATCGGGCTTGCGGCGGCCAAGGGCCTGGTCCGGGAGATCGTCAGCCTCGTCGCCCTCATCGGCGGTTTCATCCTGGCCGTCCTGTACTACCATTCGCTGGGAAATGCGCTCGCGGAATTCTTTAAAACCGAACCCATCGCCAATTTCGCGGCATTCACGATGATTTTCGTCGGCACGCTGGCTGCCGGCCTGATCGTATCGCTCATCCTCAATCGCTTCATGAAGGCCGTTTCCCTCAAATGGATTGACCGGATCCTGGGGGGCATCTTCGGCCTCCTCCGCGGCTGGGCGGTCGCGTCCATCCTGGTGCTGGCCCTGATCGCCTTCCCGCTGCGCGAAAACGTCATTCCGCAATCCGTGCTGGCCCCCTACCTCCTGGCGGGAGCCCGCGCCGCCGCGCTGGTGGTGCCGCAGGATTTGAAGGATGAATTCTACGCGCAGTACAAGAAGCTGCTCGAGAGCTGGCACGGGAAGGGGGACGCGAAATGACGGACTCGGACCCCAAGCCGCCGCTGCGCCTCAAGGAACGCATGGAAAACCTCTGCCGCGAGATGGTCGAGAAGGGGATCCTGTTTTCGGAGGCTGCGGAAAAGTTCGAGAAGTGCTTCATCAACGAAGTCTTGAGGCGAAACAACGGCAACCTGATCCGCTCCGCGGCAAAACTGGGCATTCACCGCAACACGCTCTCGAAAAAGGTCAACGGCCGCAGATAATTTCGGTGACAGTCACCATAACTGCCGCCTTGCGGCGCCTGGTCCCAGCGTTGAACGTGTAACGTTCAACGTTCAACGTTCAGGAAAATCGCGAGTGATGCCGCTTGTCAACGTGACTCGCCTGCGTGGTGGCGCATCTCGATCCCCTGCACGAAATACACCACGTCCTCGGCGATGTTGGTGGCGTGATCGGCCAGCCGCTCCAGGCCGCGGGCGACGAACAGGTGGTCCAGGCCCGGGTGGACGCGGCTCGGGTCCTCCTCCATGAACCGCACGATCTCGGCGTACATCTCGTCGCGCAGCCGGTCCACGGCGTCGTCGGAACCGAGGACGGTCCGCGCGAGTTCCGCGTCCCGCCGCACAAAGGCGTCGATGCTGCTGCGGATCATGTCCTGGGCGAGCCGGGCCATGTGCGGGATGTCGATGCGCGGCTTCACCGGCGGCATCTCCAGGAGCGAAAGCGCGCGCTCGGCGATGTTGACGGCGATGTCGCCCATCCGCTCCAGGTTGTTGTTGATCTTGATCGACATGGTGACGAAGCGCAGGTCCACGGCCACCGGCTGCTGCAGGGCGAGAAGCCGGATGGCCAGGTTGTCGATCAGGATCTCCAGCTTGTTGATCCGCGTCTCGTTCTGAAAGACCGTCCCGGCCGCATCCCTGTCCCGCTGGACCACGGCGTGGACGCTGCGCGCGATGGAGTCCTCCACGAGGCCGCTCATTTCGAGCAGCCTGCCGTTCAGCTCATCGAGTTCTTCGCGAAAATGCTGCAAATAGATACCCTCATAATTCGGGAGTTATGGTGACTGTCACCGAAATTCTAGCCGAACCGCCCCGTGATGTAGT
>CAZTHE010000276.1:0-2362 GCA_964613495.1 uncultured Acidobacteriota bacterium
CGGCCTGCTTCATCTTTTCCTGGTTGGCGTAAATCAGGCCGAGGTTGTAGTGCGCTTCGAGGAAATCCGGCTTGATCTCCAGGGCCTTCCGGAAGAGGTCGGCCTGCGCCTCGCTGTTTTCCTCTGGCGTTCCGATCATGGCTTCGGCCTTCTTGAACCACGCCATGGCCTCCCGGTAGATCTTGGCGTCCTCTTCGGTGCTGACCTTCTCCTTGGCCTCGGCCGCCGCGGGCTTTTTCTTCGCCTGCGCCGCCGCGGGCCTGCTTTTCGTCTGCGCGGCGGAGGGCCGTCCGCCCGGCGCAGCCAGGCAGAAGCACACCGCGGCGCAGGCCGCGATCGCGAGCGTTCGAGGGGTTACGGTGCGCATGGCGTTCGCCTCAAGGCAACTCCTCCGCACGGGCCGGAGGCGTCGCGATGTCTTCAAAACGGGAAAGCCTGTGAAAATCCCGGTAGCGTTCCTCGATTTCGGGAAACGTGAGGTCTCCCAGTTTCCGCGGGCCGAAATCCATGACGTCAAAGGAGGCCAAAACCGAACCGAAGATGACGGCCCTGCGAAGGGAGGCCTCGTTCACGGTGCCTGCGGCGGCGAGGTAGCCCATCATTCCCCCGGCGAAGGAATCCCCCGCGCCCGTGGGATCCGTCACTTCGTCCAGGAGATAGGCCGGCGCCTGGAATACCGATTTCGCCGTAAACAGCATCGCGCCGTATTCCCCCCTCTTGATCACGAGCGTGCGGGGGCCCAGCGCCATGATCCGGCGCGCGGCGCGCGCCAGGTTGGACTCGCCCGACAGCTGGCGGGCTTCGGCGTCGTTGATGACCAGGAGGTCGATCCTGGAAAGCGTCTGCAGGAGCGAGGCCCGCGAATTCCCGATCCAGTAGTTCATCGTGTCGCAGGCGACGAGTTTGGGGCGCTCCACCTGGTCCAGGACCGACCGCTGCAGCCCGGGATCGATGTTTCCCAGGAAGACGAACGGTTGCGCGCGGTGGGCGTCGAGCAGTTTCGGCGAAAAGCCGGCAAAAACGTTCAGCTGCGTGTCCAGCGTGGTGCACGTGTTCAGGTCGGCGCCGTAAGCCCCTTTCCACCGGAACGTGCTGCCCGGCTGCCGCTCGAGGCCCGAAGTATCGATGCCCTTGCGCCGGAGGAAGGCGACGTGCTCCTCGGGAAAGTCCTCGCCCACGACGGCCACCATGCTGACCTCGGTGAAATAACTGGCCGCGACGCTGAAATAGGTGGCCGATCCCCCCAGCACCTCCTCCCGCGTCCCCGAGGGGGTCTGGACCGAATCCAGCGCTACGGATCCCACAACCAGTATGCCCATGTCTCTTTCGAACCCTTCCGTTGGCGGGCGGTTACGGCATCAGGCCAGATACCTGCCCGCGATGCATTCGAGTTTTTTCTTCGCCGCCGGCGGGATCGCCGCCCGGTCGGTGATGAGGGCCGTCCGCAGTGCTTCGCCGCAGCCGCAGTTCCTCGTGTAATTCATTTCCCCCACGGTCCGGGCGATGATGGCCTGCGCCGCCCGGACGTTCTTCTGCAGGTTGGCGACGATCATGTCCGTGCTGACCGTCTCGTGCGACTCGTGCCAGCAGTCGTAATCGGTCACGAGCGCGATCGTGACGTAGCAGATTTCCGCTTCGCGCGCCAGCTTCGCCTCCTGCAGGTTGGTCATGCCGATGACGTCCATTCCCCAGCCGCGGTAGAGCCGCGACTCGGCCTTCGTCGAAAAGGCCGGTCCTTCCATGCAGACGTACGAGCCCCCTTTCCGGGCCGCGACGCCCGCCTCGTGAGCCGCGCGGTGCACCTGTTGCAGGAGATCGGGGCAGACGGGATCGCCGAACGCGATGTGGGCGACCATTCCGTCGCCGAAAAAGCTCGAGACCCTTCCGCGCGTCCGGTCGACGAACTGATCCGGCAGGACGACGTCCAGCGGCCGGATCTCCTCCTTCAGCGAGCCGACGGCGCTCACAGAAAGGATCCGCTCGATGCCCAGCAGCTTGAAGCCGCAGACGTTGGCTCGGAAATTGAGCTCCGACGGCATGAGCCGGTGCCCCCGGCCGTGCCGGGACAGGAACGCGACGCGCGCCCCGGAAAGCGTGCCCACGATGTATTGGTCCGAAGGGGTTCCGAAGGGAGTTTCCACCGCCACTTCCGTGCGTTCGGTCAGATCGGGCATGTCATACAGCCCGCTGCCGCCGATAATGCCTATTTTCACCTTTTCCATAGCCACCCGCCGATAAGATTGATGAACACTAAAAGGTAACTACTCACCCCTTTACGAGATATACAATCTCAATTTCTGAAGAAATGCACACCACAAATCTCTTGACAACATAGAATCGACTGCCTATGCTGATGATCCAG
>CAZTHE010000277.1:0-2358 GCA_964613495.1 uncultured Acidobacteriota bacterium
GACCTCGAGGCGGCGGTGCGCGACGGCCGCTTCCGCGAGGACCTGTACTACCGCCTGAACGTCGTCACCATCCACGTTCCGCCGCTGCGCCAGCGGCGCGAGGACATCCTGGAACTCGCCCACTTCCTGCTGCGCCGCAGCGCGGCGCGGATGAAGATGCAGATCCCCTCGCTTTCCGAGGAAGCAGTCAACCTGCTCCAGGCCGGCGACTGGCCGGGAAACGTGCGCGAACTCGAACACTGCCTGGAACGCGCCCTCATCCTCAGCCGGTCCGGCGTGATCCTTGCCGAACACGTCACGCCCTCCGCGGTCCCGGCGGCCGAAGAGGCGCCGGCGGCCGACGGGGCGTCGGGGGCCGCGGCGCTCGAGGACGGCCTGCACGCCGCGATCGCCCGGCTGGAACGCGGCATGATCGAACGCGCCCTGGCGGCTTCCGGCGGCAACCGGACGCGCGCCGCGGAAATCCTCAAGATCAACCGCCGCCTTCTCTACGACAAGCTTCGCGAACACGGCCTCGAATAATGGGGACGTCCCCGTTTTTGCTTTGCATCCGGGCGGGAATGCACTATAAGCTTCCTTGCCCGAACCCTTTCTGTTAACAGGCACTGAGGAGAATGCCGATGTCCCAGGAGCAGCCGCCCGCAACGGAATACAGATTCACCGGCAGACAGATCACGCTCGCCATGGTGGCCATTTTCGCCGTCTACGGAACCATGGCGTACTTCATGCAGACCCTGACCATCGCCCGGCCCAAGATGGCGGCGGACCTGGACGGCATGGAGCTCTACGCCTGGGCCGTCTCGATCCCGAGCCTGGTCAGCGCCTTCGTGACCCTGATCTTCGGCAAACTCTCGGACATATACGGGCGAAGGATCATGCTGCTGATCTCCGTGGTCTTCTGCCTGATCGGCACGGTCATGAGCGCCGTCAGCCCGACGTTCGTCTTCCTGATCGTCGCGAGCGTGGTCAGCGCCATCGGCACGGGCGCGATGATGCCCCTCGTCTTCGCCGTCGTCGGCGACGTCTTCCCTCCCTCGCAGCGCGCCAAGTGGATCGGGCTGCTCAACATCCCCGTCGGCATCTTCTCCCTGATCGGCCCCACGCTGGGAGGCTGGTTCACGGACAACCTGGACTGGCGCTACCTGTTCTGGGTATCGCTGCCGCTGCTGGTTTTCTGCCTGATCATGGTGCCCATCGGCGTGCCCAACGTCATCCAGAAAGGCGTCAGCCGCAAGATCGATTTTGTGGGATGCTTCCTGGTCGCCGTGGCCTCCTCGACCCTGATCCTCGGACTCTCCTTCGCGGGAAGCACCTATCCCTGGGCCTCCCCGCAGGTCATCGGGCTCCTGGCCGTGTCCCTCGTCTTCTGGGTGATATTCTTCCGGGCCGAAGGCCGGACCGAGGAGCCTATCCTCGACCCGCTCGTCTTCCGCAACCGGTCCTTTCTCACCATCGCGTCGGCGACGATCCTGTCCTTTTTCGGCCAGATGGCCATGATGATGTATTTCCCGATGTTCCTGCAGGGGGTCCAGGACATCAGCACCACGCAGAGCGGGCAGATCATCACGCCCTACAGCGTGATCATGGCCTTCATCGGCGTCCCGGTCGGATTCCTGCTCGCGCGGTCGAAGCGGTACAAGTGGCTGTACGTAGTGGGATTCGGGCTCCTGGCCGCCGACATGTTTGCGGTCGTGCTCTTCAAACCGGACACCCGGATGGTCTGGAGCGTCCTGGTGTGCGTCATCGCCGGCCTCGGACTGGGCGCCATCCCCACCGTCAACACCATGGTCATTCAGAACATACTTCCCAAGAGGCTCCTCGGCGCCGCCATGGGCGCCATCTTCTTCAGCATTTTGATGAGCGTTGCGATTGCCCCCGCCGTCCTCGGTTCGGCCATGAACGCCACCTACGGGAAAGCCCTCACCGCATCCCTCCCGGAGGGTCTCGAGGCGGTCGCGGACGAGGCGACCATGGCCGCCGTGATGAACCAGCGCGTCCTGCTGGATGAGCCGTCGCGGAAGGATCTCGAGAGCAGATTCGAAAAAATGGGGCCCGAGGGCCAGGCGCTGTTCCCCGCCACCCTGGACGCCATCCGCAACTCGCTCGCCTCGTCCCTGCGCAGCGTCTTCTGGATCGGCGCCATCACCATGCTGCTGGCGTTTCTGATCATCGGCACGCTCCCGGAGGTTTCGATCGACGGGACGTCGGAGTAGTCGGCAGTCGGTAGTCGGCAGTGGGCAGTGGGCAGTCGGCAGTCGGCAGTCGGCAGTCGGCAGTCGGCGGTCGGCAGTCGGCGGTCGGTAGTCGGCAGTCGGCAGTGGGCAGTCGGCAGTCGGTAGTCGGCAGTCGGCAGTCGGC
>CAZTHE010000278.1:0-685 GCA_964613495.1 uncultured Acidobacteriota bacterium
GGGAGAAATTCACCCGCCGCGTCGGCAACGACCGGGTCCTGCTGTAGACCGTTTGCCCCTTTAATCCTTTAACCCTTTGTAGTACGCTTTCAGCAGTTCTTGAGCGGAGGTCTAACATGTTCGGTCTTGGAACAACGGAACTCATAATCATTCTGGTCATCGTAATTCTGATTTTCGGGGTGAATAAGATCCCTCAGCTGGGCAAGGGATTAGGGGAAGGGATTCGCAACTTCAAGTCCTCGATCAAGGCCGTGCGCGAGGATCCCGAGGAAAAGCCGAAGAAGGAAAATCAGGAAAAAGCCTAGTTCCGAGTTCGCTCGCCGCACCGGCACCGCATCCGGCGCAGGATCTTCACGCCGCAGCGCCAGTCTTCATTGATGGAGATCTTCCATACTTCCAGGTCGGGCTCCATGTAGCGGAGCAGCAGTTCGGTGGAATCGTGAAATGAAAAGACCGGGGAAATGAGGTAAATCCTCGGCCGTTGCCGGTTCAGGCGGATTTCGGAAAAATATCCGCGCCGCTCGAAATCGCCGTTGTTATTGTGCTGCAGGACGCGCCCCCAGTAGTCCAGGGCCTGCACGGGCAGGTCCGGATCCGCCGAGACTTTCAGCTCCATCACCGTGAGAGTGCCCAGACGATCCGCCCCGAGGATGTCGATCCTGCCGGGATCGTGCTCCAGGTAGAC
>CAZTHE010000278.1:695-2356 GCA_964613495.1 uncultured Acidobacteriota bacterium
CCGACTCGGCGGACATTTCGGGGAAAAGCACCGGCACCTCCTCGAGAACCAGCGATTCGAGCCACCGTTCCGCCTGGAGCCTGTAATACGGGTGCTGCGTGTCGGGACCGTCCGCCCTTCGAAAATGCAGAATCTCGAGGACGAGCGCGCGGAGACTCTCGAAATTGTCGTCGGAGAGTTCGGTTCGAACCGGCCCGATCCCGAAACGGATGCGATCCCGGCTGGGACCCGCCACCTGCGCAAATTCCAATCCGCGGAGCCTGAGCGAATCATAGTCCCGGAAGCGCGGATACCGGCGAATCAGGTCCGGAGCGAGGTGCAGCACCTGTTCGAGCTGCGCGCTCCACCGGAACGGCCCGAGCACGGGCCAGCGGAAGTCTTTGTCTTCCACCGGAACGGAAGCCACGGCCGCCTGTCGGATCTCCGGGAGGTCGCCGGTTCCGTCGCCGTATTCCCAGACGGAGATTTTAGCGCGGTTGCGGTTGAGACAACGGCAACGGTGCGCCAGCGCCGGCGACACGCCGGCGGGGACCAGGATGTGAATCGAGGGGACTGTCTCGATCCGGCGGCCGGTCCCGATCGCGGCAAGCCAGAGGATCGCCTGGCTGACCGCCTGCCGCGCCGTGTCGCCGATATCGGCGTCGGCGGCCAGCAGCAGGTAGTCCTTGCCTCTGTGGCGAAACCGGACGCGCAAAAAGGATCCCGAAAGGCTGCGGGCAAGATCGGACCGCCGGCTCGTGCGCACCACACGGTATGACGGGAATTTGCACCGCAGCCAGCAGCAGACCGTTTTCCAGAGCCGGTGGGCGTCCCCGCCCGAATCGGCGGGCGGTTCCTCCCACGCCACCTCGAATACCTCGGGAACGGGAGTCCGGGAACTCGTCAGATACAGGCGAATTCCCCACGGCTTCGGCTTCGCCGAGGAGATCCAGAGACCCGGCCCGCTGCCCTGCCCCCGGAAACCGAAACAGAGTTTGTCTCCCTGCACCCACCAGCGGGGACCGACCGTGTCCCAAGAACCCAATTCCCGGGAACGCCAGCGCACCCGGACCTGGTCGGCCTTCTGCTGCACCAGTTCCAGCAATGCCTGGTTCCTCCGCACATGCGCCGCGATTTTGCCCCTCACGCCCGTGTCCCCCGCCCTGTTGTTTCCGCCGGCGCCGTTTGATTTCACAATTTTTTCGGGAAAGAGCGAAAAAGTGGAAAGGGGAGCCGGATTCGAGGATTAAAGGATCAGAGGATCATAGGGAAAGAGCATGTCGGGGTCGGGGTCGGAGTCGGCAACGGGCTTTTGCGTGGAGCAATGGGGTGGTCTGAAAAAGGCGTTTGGACCGAATCGTCGGCGCGCGCCCCTTTCCGGCCTTTGGGTGAGGGCTGCGGATTACACAGATTTCTTCATAATCCGCGTAATCCGTGAAATCCGTGGCTCTTCCGCCCTCGCTACCCTGCGAGAGAGGCACGGAGCCAGGAGAGGTAGTCGGCGTCCCCGGCCTGAATCGGGACCGAGATAATTTCCGGGACCTGGTAGGTATGCAGCCGGCGGATATGCTCCCGGACGGCTTCGAATCTGCCGGCCGATGTTTTTATCAGGAGGAGGCATTCCTGTTCGTCGCACTGCTTCCCCTCCCAGACGTAGATCGAGCGGATTCCGGGAATGATGT
>CAZTHE010000279.1:0-2326 GCA_964613495.1 uncultured Acidobacteriota bacterium
GCGCCACGCTGCCCAGCGGCACCCGCGTGGCGGCGTGGGAGATCAGGAGATACAAAGGAAATCCGGGGGGATGCGCGACGCCCAGGTTGTTCGCCGCCACGATGAGTTCCCCGCTGTCCACAAAAGTGACTGCGGGCGCGAGCGTGCAGACGAACAGAGTCAGCGATCCGGCAAAAAGCGCTGCCGGCGGCAATTTTGCGATCCACATCGTTTTTGAAGGCCCCAAGGCTATCGTTCCGATTTTTTCCGGAAGAAATATTCACCACACCGGGCCTTCAAATCAAGCCCGTTCCCGGCCGGGCGCATCGGGCGGGTGGCGGGATGGAGGCTCCCGTGCGGACGCCGGTCCCGGTGGTCCGGGGATTTCTCATGCCGGCATGCGCCCCGCGCCAAGGCGAAGGAGCAGGAACCGTCGCAAAGATTTGGCGCAATTTGGCCGATGCGGGTTAAGATTCCGGCAGTCGGGCCGATATGGCCATAGAGGACCCGGCCCATAGGCCTGCGGGGCGCGGCTGCGCCGCAATCGATCCGGGCCCGCATGGAACTAACTGGTTTGCGGAGGATCTTTCCGTTCCGCGATGACGCGCTTGCAGGGACGGGCGCGGAGCCGTCGCTCCGCACGGGGCGATGCCCTGGCCGTTCCGATACCAAAGGAGAAGAAACGTGGCAGGATCCAGAGCTCACGCATGTCGATTCGCCATCCTATCCCTGGCGGCCGCTTTGTGCATCTTCACGGCCTCCGCCCGATCCGATGCCGGGCCGGCTGGCGCCGAAACACTGTCCGGCTGGTTCCACCTGGTCTGGGCGGACGGGCGGTCGCCGGCCGGCACGGGGGCTCCCGTGCAGATACTGGTGACCGACGCGGGGGAACGGATCGAGCTGGACCTTGATGACGCTCGGACCCGCCCTTTCGGCGGCGTCCGGGCGCTGACCAACAGGCGCATCCATCTGCGCGGCCGGTGGCTGGCCCGCGGAACGGGCACGGCGGCGTTCGCGGCCGAATCGGTGGAGCTTGAAGCCGCGGCCCAGGCGGCCCCGCTTCCAGGCGAGCCGATGGCGGCAGTGGAAGGATCGCGCAAATTCGTGAATGTGCTCTGCCGTTTCGCGGATTCGACAGGGGTCACGCCCAAGCCAACCGGTTATTTTGCGGGATTGATGAGCCCGGCCTATCCCGGACTGGACCACTACTGGCGCGAGGCGTCTTTCGGCAAAATGAACATCGAGGGCACCGTCACGGCGGGCTGGTATAACCTGCCGCGCAACTGGTCCTATTATGTCTACGACAAAAACGGGGACAACGTCCCCGACGCCGACCTGAACCGCCTGGCCCAGGACTGCACGGCAGCCGCGGATGCCGACGTATACTTCCCCGATTTCGCGGGAGTCAACCTGATGTTCAACAAGAACCTCG
Organism: uncultured Acidobacteriota bacterium; assembly: GCA_964613495.1. Taxonomy (GTDB): domain Bacteria; phylum Acidobacteriota; class UBA6911; order UBA6911; family UBA6911; genus UBA6911. The sequence goes on from CAZTHE010000279.1 coordinate 1,412, forward strand.
ACGCCTACGCCTGGGGCGGCACGAATACCCTGTCGCGGGACGGATTGACGAAGCAGTATGCCATGACGTGGCTGCCGCCCTGGGCCTATGAGAACCAGTGCGTCCTCGCCCACGAAATGGGGCACGGCTTCGGACTGCCCCACTCTTCGGGACCCTACGGCAAGACCTACGACTCCCCGTGGGACGTCATGAGCGACAACTGGGCTTCCAGCGTCTACGACACCCAGTACGGGCGCGTCGGCGTGCACACGATTTCCTACCACAAGGATTCGCTGGGATGGATTCCGGCCTCCCGCAAAATCGCCGTGAATCCGGGGACACGCAAAACCATCAAACTCGACAGCCTGGCGTTGCCCGCGGGCGAGACCGGCTACCTGATGGCGACCGTTCCCGTCCCCGGGCAGCCGAATGTATTTTACACGGTCGAGGCGCGGCGGCTCTGGGGGTACGACGGCGGACTCCCGGGAGAGGCGGTCATCATCCACAAGGTGGACACGCTGCGCGACCGGCCGGCGCAGGTCGTGGATGCGGATTCCAACGGAGATCCCGGAGACTCCGGCGCGATGTGGATCCCGGGAGAGACCTTTTCGGACGCCGCCTACAACATTACGGTAGAAGTGAAATCCTATGAAATCGCGGAGGGAACCCTCGCGGTGACCATCACCTCGGGAGACGTGGAGGATGCCGGCGTCAGCGATTTCGACGGCGACGGCAGGACGGACGCAACCGTCTGGAGACCGGACACGGGCGTCTGGTATGCCGCTTCCAGCAGCACGCCGGGCAGTTCGACCAGTACCCTTTGGGGAAATTCCACCGACACGCCGGTCGCGGCCGACTATGACGGGGACGGGAAAACGGACATCGCCGTCTGGCGGCCCGGCACCGGCGTCTGGTACGTAAGGCCGAGTTCGGTGC
>CAZTHE010000280.1:0-2319 GCA_964613495.1 uncultured Acidobacteriota bacterium
TCCCCGACGGGTCCCGCGTCCTGCGCGCGAAGATCGACATGGCGTCGCCCAACCTGAACATGCGGGACCCGGTGATGTACCGCATCCTGCACACGGAGCACCACCGCACCGGCGGCGCGTGGAAGGTCTACCCCATGTACGACTGGGCCCACGGCCTGGAGGATTCCATCGAAGGGGTCAGCCACTCTCTCTGCACGCTGGAATTCGAAGACCACCGCCCCCTGTACGACTGGTTCCTGGAGCAGCTCGGCATCCACCACCCGCGGCAGATCGAATTCGCGCGGCTGGAGCTCGACTACACCGTGATGAGCAAGCGCAAGCTCCTCCAGCTGGTGGACTCGGGCCTGGTGAGCGGCTGGGACGATCCGCGCATGCCGACGCTGGCCGGGCTGCGCCGCCGCGGGTTCACGCCCGAGTCCATCCGCAACTTCTGCGAACGGATCGGAGTGTCCAAATCGAAGGGCATCGTGGAGTACGCGCTGCTGGAGCACTGCCTGCGCGAAGACCTCAACAAGCGCTCCCCGCGCACCATGGCCGTGCTCCGCCCGCTAAAGGTCGTGCTGACCAACTACCCGGAGGGGAAAGTGGAGGAAGTGGAAGCCGACGTCAACCCGGAGGATCTGTCGATGGGGAAACGCAGGATCCCGTTCGGCCGCGAGCTCTGGATCGAGCAGGAGGATTTCCGCGAAGACCCGCCGAAGAAATTTTTCCGGCTTTCGCCCGGACGCGAAGTGAGGCTCAAGTACGCCTACTACATCGCCTGCAACGAAGTCGTCAAAGACCCGGCCACCGGCGAGGTCACCGAACTGCGCTGCACCTACGATCCGGAAACCAGGGGGGGCTGGTCGGCGGACAGACGCAAGGTCAAGGGCACGTCGCACTGGATCTCGACCGCGAACGCCGTGAGCGCGGAGTTCCGCCTCTACGACCGCCTGTTTACGAAACCCGATCCGGACGAAGGCGAAGGGTTCCTGGCCAACCTGAACCCGCAGTCGCTCGAGACGCTCACCGGATTCATCGAGGCCGGGATGGCGGGCGTAAGCACCGGCAGCCATTACCAGTTCGAACGGCAGGGGTATTTCTGCGCGGATCCGGACTCCACGGAAGCGAGAATGGTATTCAACCGCAGCGTTTCCCTAAAGGACGCCTGGTCCAGGATCGAAGAGAAATCCGGGAAGTAGCGCAAAAGAAAACTGAATCGGGCGGTTTCGGCCGGTGCGGAAACGATAGCGGCTCTCTGGCTCCTTTCGTGTCCGCATCCGGGCCCGCGTCTGCCTGAAAAACGGGTTCTTCGGGACGAAGGCGGTGCGCGTGCAATCAGAGGAATTGATCGGCATCATCGGGAAATCCGGACCGCTGACCGGGTGGCAGCTGCTGGAAAAAACGGGCATGGAGGCGCTGCGGCTGTGGCAGCTCTGCCGGACAACGCCCGGGATTCGGTCGGAATGCGCGGGCCGCAGATATCTCCGGCTGGACCGCAACGTCGAGGGCTACGCGAGGCTCTCCCCCTCCATCCGCAGGGAATTTCTGACCTACACCGTCCTCGGGCTGGACAGTCAGGCGGACGCGATCGCGGCCCGCGCCCGCACACTGGGCGACGAGATCCGGCAGATCAGCAAGGCCAAGCTCGATCTGGCCGGCGAGGCGATCCGCGATACGGTCCAGCCGCTCCCCGAATGGAACTCCATCCGGGACCGGGTCTGCTTCATCATCGCCGGCGACGTCACGTACGGGATGGCGCACGATGTCCCGCGGCCGGAGATCAGCACCGGCAGAATGGTCCGCGGCTCCGACCTGGATATCGTGGTGATCGCGGAGGACGACGTGCCCAGGGAAGCGCTGAAGGTAGTGGACGATGCGATCCTCCGGAAGAAGCACTACCTCCTCGTCCACCCGAACTACCAGGAAGAGATCGACTACCTGGTCAAGGACGTCGCCAGGGTCCGCCTGCAGCTGGAGTTCGACACTTTTCAGCACATGATCGCCAGCAAGATACTCGACGAAGGAGAACTGCTGTTCGGAAGCGATGCGGTCTTCCGCAAAGTCAAGGCGATGGTGGACGAAACGGGAGTGCAGGGCAAAATCGCCGCCCTGGAGCGGCAGGCGGCGGAGAGCCGGAAAGATGCGGAGGCCAGCCTGCTCGGCGCGGACGCGGCGCAGGGGGACCCGGCGTTCCTGAATCTCTTCTACACCAGCGAAGAAGGCGACGAGATTTACTAGCGCAGTGCGTCACAAAACTTCCTGCCCATTTCTGGTTATATCGGGCAGCAGACGAACCTTCGCGCGGACGAAAAGGCAGCCACGAATTTCACGAATTCC
>CAZTHE010000281.1:0-2315 GCA_964613495.1 uncultured Acidobacteriota bacterium
TTGTTGTTTGGGAGATCGTGGGTGTCCGGATTTCTCAGACGGCGGGTGTCCCGGATGTTCGGGCTTGTCTAGGGGGAGGGAGGCCTGAAGATGTCCGGGAGTGTGAAGGGAAAGGCTTCCCTGGAGCGGCCGGCAGTCAACTGCGCCGGGACAACCTGCGCCAATTCTTCCGCAGTCCATGTCCCGTCCTTCCTGATTACTTTCTCGACCGTCGGCGGCTCCGCAAAAATGCCCACATGTCCGTGGAATACCTCAAAAATGCAGCCATTGATATGATCTGCCGCTTCGCTGACCAGATAGGTCGCCAGCGCTGCCACATCTTCCGGTTGATTGGCTTCGTACAGAGGATTTTTCACTTTCGGTCCGGGGCCTCTCCATACCGCAATTGGGCGAAGGACATTGCACGTGGTTCCATGAGGCGCCATCTCGCGCGCCACGGTTCGCGCAAATCCCACAATGCCCTCCTTCACGGTCGAATAGGATGCCTGCCCCGGAAAGCCCAGTCCGATGTGCGACGAGGTGCAGAGAATCCGTCCGTATTTCTGCGTCTTCATGCAGGCGCTTGCGGCGCGCGTGCAATACATCATGCCGTACAGGTGAGTTTTGACCGTAAGGTCCCAATCTTCCGTATGGATCGCGTCAATCTGTTGATGACGGATGATTCCCGCATTGTTTACGAGGATATCGATGCGCCCGAATTCCTCCACGGCCTGTTGAATAATGGATTTGGCTTCGCCTTCCACTGCCACACTGGCGTAATTTGCGACCGCCGTGCCGCCCGTGCTTCGGATCCGCTCCACCACCGCATCCGCCTCCGCGTGCGATGCGCCGAAGCCGTCGTGTGACGTGCCCAGGTCGTTGACCACAACGCGTGCCCCCTGAGAAGCGAAGGCGATGGCGTGCGCGCGGCCCAGCCCGTTTCCCGCACCGGTGATCACTGCCACTCTTCCCTGCAGCATGTTTCCCATGGCTCCCCCTGTCAATAAAACGGTCTGAACTGCCCGCCTGGCCGTTGTACCCATTCCCGGGAATCCGGGAAAACTATCGGACGCGCAGCGTGATCTTTTGAAGATCCTGATTGCGCGAGGAGTTGCCGACCATGATTTCAAATTCACCCGGTTCCACAACAAATTTCATGTCGATGTTGTAGAAGGCGAGATGCTCGGGCGTGATGTCAAACGTTACCGTCGCCGTCTGCCCGGGCTCCAGAGTCAGCCGCCCAAAGCCTTTCAGCTCCTTCACAGGTCGTGTGACGGAGCTTACCTTGTCGCGGATGTACATCTGTACCACCTCGTCCCCGGTAACCCGTCCCGTGTTCGTAACGTCTACCCTCACCGTCGTGGATTCGTTTTTTCGGATCGTGCGACGGTCCAGCCGCGGCTTGCCGAACGCGAATGACGTGTAGCTCAGGCCGAAACCGAAGGCATAGAGCGGATCGATATCGTCGAAAAGGTAGCCGCGACGTGCCGCGGGCTTGTGATTGTAATAGGCCGGCACATGCCCGACCGACCGGGGAATGGTTATCGGCAACTTCCCCCCGGGATTGAGATCCCCGAGGAGGGCTTCGGCCACCGCATATCCCGTTTCCTGCCCGAGGTACCAACACTCCAAAATTGCGTGCGCCTTTTCCGCCAAATTGCGTATCGAGAGCGGTCGCCCGTTAAATAATAGTGCAATAATGGGTTTTCCGGTTGCTGCGACGGCGTCGACCAGCTCGTCCTGGCGTCCCACCATGTCGAGCGAAGTGCGGTCCCCCATGTGATTGAGCGCCCAGGCTTCGCGCGATGTCTGCTCGTTGCCGCCGAGGGCGAGGACCACCACGTCCGCCTGCCTCGCAACCTCCACCGCTTCCGCGATGTTCTTCCGGTCCTCCGCCGGATCACTTGCGACGACTTCATCCTGATTCCAGGAACCCCCTACCGTGATCCTACATCCCTCGTGGAAGAGGACCTTTACCGAGCCGGCCCGTTTCCGGATGCCCTCGAGAACCGTGCAGAAGAGCTTGGGCTGCCCACTGTAGCCGCCCAAAAGCCGGCGGTCTGCATTCGGCCCGATGACGGCAATCGTGCCAATCCGCAGGGAATCCACGGCTGAGGTTTCGTGGGTGTCCACAATCCGCATTCCGTGGGTGTCCACGATCGGCATTCCGTGGGTGTCCGGGATCGGTTCCCCGACCCGGTGGGTGTCCCGGAGTTCGGGGAGTTGCAGGGGGAGGAGGGAGCCTTCGTTTTTCAGGAGCGTGATCGTTTCCCGCGCGGCCTGGAGCGCCAGCTCCCGGTGGGCGTCGCAGCCCGCGACCCGCTCGGCCGCTTCCG
>CAZTHE010000282.1:0-2270 GCA_964613495.1 uncultured Acidobacteriota bacterium
GTGTCGGGCAGCGCGACCTGATGCCGTGGCTCGAGAACATCGCCCGGACTACGCCTGCGTCCCTTGTGCTCCGGAGCATCCAGGCGGTGAAAAAGCTCGGCGGGGAACTCCGGTTCAACGTGAACCGGCAACTCGCCCTGGAAGCCATGTTCCTCGAACTCACGCGCAGCGGCGCCGAAGACGGGGCGAAGGGCCTGCCGTAGGGGATCGTGCTGCGGCTGCTGCCAGGAACCGTGCCGCTAACCTGCCTTTTTTTCTAGTTTTGCGAGTTTGCTGCGGAAGCGCGGAGCCTTTGGCGAGCCGGGATTTTTCTCCAGAAATCCCCTGCAAGCCTGGATCGCCTTTAGAAACTCGCCGCTCCTTTCGTAGGCGTTGACCAGGCCTTCGTAGGCCGGGGCGGAATCAGTCTCGTATTCGATGGCTTCGAGAAACCGCTGGATGGCGCCGGCGTAATTCTTTCTTTTTAAATAATAATTGCCGATGGTAACATATTGGGCCGCCAATTGAGGATCGGGCTCTTTAACGGCCTGAGTTTCAATGGTTTCCTTGCCCTCGGCAATGTCCGTGTCGCGGATCAGGCTCGGCTCCCGGGAGGCCTGGGCGGCCGCCGCGGCCGGGAGACTCAGGAGCAGGAAAAGGAATCCTGCGCATCTTGCGTAAGAGACTATCATTTTGTGCGGCGTCCGGGACGCCTGGGTTCACTCCCCTTCTGTACAAGCTAAATCTATCGGAATAGTTTTCGCTTGTCAAAGGCAGAGGGGCAGAATACAATATTACTTAAGTCGGCTAGTCGATCGCACGCTTTCGAAATTTGCCGTTACAGATAAAGCTCATGAATGACCGTTATCGCCCTACTGTAACCTCCGCCGGAGGAAGTTCAATGGTTAACCGCAAACTTATTCGCCCGAGTTTGTCCGAGATCAAGGACCAGATGCCCCGCTATGGGCCGGTGCCCCGAAAGCGCGTTCCGCCGGAAGTGACAAACGCCGAAAACTATTACTACATCAAGCAGATGGCGGCGAAGACCCCCATGATCGTCAAGCTGACGGATGGGGAGGAAATTCGCGGAGTCATCGAGTGGTACGACAAGAACTGCATCAAGGTGCACCGCAGCGACGGGCCGAACCTGCTCATTCTTAAACATGTGATTAAATACATGTATAAGCAGAACGAGGATCAGGAGCCGGACGAAGTCGACCTGGAATAATGCGGCGCCCGTCCCGGGCGGCGTAATCCGGAACGGGAGACGGCCCAGGCGACACAACCGCCCGGACCGACGCCTGCCGGCGGATACGGAAACCCTTGCCAGAACCTGAAAAAACTCTGCCTCGTTGCGGCGTCACCACGGGGGATCCCGCGGGGATCGGGCCGGAAATCGCGCTCCGGTCCGCGTGCGAGCCCGCGTTCGGGGACGCGTGCGCGATGGCCCTGTTCGGCAGTTGGGATATCCTCGAATCGCGCGCGCGCGAGCTGCGAATCCCTTTCTCCTTCGAAAGAATCCGGCCGCAGGACCTCGGGGCACGCAAAGCGCTGCCGCATCGCACTATCGTCGACATCCCGGCGGGAGAGGTGAGCGCCGGGACCGGGTCTGCTGCGAGCGGCGACGCGGCGGCCCGCAACGTCATCGAATGCGCGGCGGCCTGCCGCCGCGGAGACCTCGATGCCCTCGTGACCGCCCCTCTGAGCAAGAAGCATTTCCAGGAAGCCGGATATGACTTTCCCGGCCACACGGAGTTTCTCGCGCACCTGACCGGGGCATCCGAAATAGCGATGGCGTTTCTTACCGACCGTCTGAAGGTGGTGCTTGCGACCATTCATATTCCGCTGCGCACGGTGCCGGACGCGCTGACTCCGGAAACGGTGCTGGCCAAGCTGCGCCTGGTCCTGACCGAGTTCCCGCGCTTCGGCCTGCCGTGCGGCAGAGTCGCCGTCGCCGGCGTGAACCCGCACGCCGGAGAATCGGGGATTCTGGGATCGGAAGACGCCGGCAGGATCGCCCCGGCCGTCGCCCGGGCGCGCGCGCTGTTCCCGGGCACCGTCATCGAGGGGCCGCTGCCGGGTGACACGCTTTTCTGGCGCGCATGCAACGGGGAATTCGACGTGGTGCTGGCCATGTACCACGACCAGGGGCTGGCTCCGATCAAGCTGCTGGGATTCGGCGAAACGGTGAACGTGACGCTGGGCCTGCCCATCATCCGCACTTCCGTGGATCACGGGACCGCCTTCGACATCGCCGGCAAGGGAATCGCCCGGCACGACAGCATGAACTC
>CAZTHE010000283.1:0-2252 GCA_964613495.1 uncultured Acidobacteriota bacterium
TGGTGGACGGTGGGGGGATCGAACCCCCGGCCTCCGCATTGCGAACGCGGCGCTCTCCCAGCTGAGCTAACCGCCCACTGTCAGCCTGACGGGTTGGAATTATCCCTGATGGGCGGAGGACTGTCAATCGAATCTCTGGGCCGGCGTGCCCCGGACGCCGGGAAGCCGCCGGACATGCCAAAATCCGGTGATCGATATTCCATTGGAAAAACTCCGTGCTATACTAGGGTCGCCAATATGTGTCAGTCTTCGTTTTTATACAAACTTCGTGAGGATTAGAGGATTGCCAGCAAAGAGGAAAACCCCACCCAAAACGGCAACCTTGATCGACAAGGCCCTGGAGGCCATTATCGATCAGTGGTATTTAAGCGTCAGCGACTACTACGTTACCTGTGAAAAGAAGGCGGAAAACCCCGCGATCCAGGTACCGGAAGAACTGAAGCGGTTCCACGACGAAAACGGCCACCGGATCAAATTCAACAAGGGCGACCTGGATTTCACCTACGGCCTGTGCTTCCTGTCCGAGGACGAGTGCTGCATCCTCGAAGCCAGCGTCAACAACAAGGTCCCGAACTTCAACTACGGAGAACTCGTCCGCAGGCTCGCGACCTATTACCAGGCGAACAAGGACAAGCAGGTCGAGGGATTCAAGAAGCTGCGGAATGTGCGGAACTGCGACGTCTTCCACCTGCCCGAGGATCTGAACGGGAGCATCACGCTGGAGACGAGGGAAGGCAAGGCCGACATCGTGCGGCTGTCTTTCGGGATCGAGGAAGAATACCTGGAAGATCTTCTGGGGGAACCGCCCAATTTCATGGAGCTGATCCACCAGTACTGCGTCGCCCCGCTGCGCCGCATCTACGCGGAAGTTTACCGGATCAAGCGCAAATAAACGGCGGCGGCATCGCCGCCGGTTTTGTTTGCGTTCGCGCCCGCCGCGGATCCTGCCCGGCGGCCCCGCCCGGGGCGCTATGCGGAAGCTGGAATGGACGCGGGGATTTCGCGGGCGCCGTCGCTGGCTTCCACGGAGAAGATTTCGGGCCGGATGCCCGTCCGGCTCTCGTATTCGCGGGAGATATTTTCCCCAAACGCCCCGACGGCGCCTGAATCGACCAGATTCACCGTGCACCCGCCGAACCCGCCCCCCGTCATGCGCGCCCCGAGGACGCCGCGCTGGCGCATGGCGCAGTCCACCAGCAGATCCAGTTCGGCGCAGCTGACCTCGTAGTCGTCTCTCAGCGACGCGTGGGACGCGAGCATGAGCCGGCCCACCTCCTCCACGCCGCCTCCCGACAAAGCCTCCGCCGCGCGCAGCGTGCGGGCGTTTTCTCCCACGACATGCCGGCATCGGCGGAATACGGTCTCGGGAAACAGGCCGCGGTGCGCTTCGAGCTCCGGAAGCGTCGTGTCGCGCAGGGAGCGCACGGCCGGGAGCGCGGCGGCAAGCCGTTTCACCCCGGCCTCGCAGTCGCGCCGGCGCCGGTTGTATTCGGAGGAAGCCAGGGAATGATGCACGCGGCTGTCGCACACCACGATGCGCGTCCTCCGCAGCTCGAGCGGGATCGGCACCGCGTCGAGGGACCGGCAGTCGATCCGCAGCGCATGGCCCTTCACCGCGAAGACCGAGCAGAACTGGTCCATGATCCCGCATTGGATGCCCACGTGACGATGTTCGGCCGCCTGCCCCGCAAGCGCCAGGTCCCGCCTGTCCATGGACGCCCCGGAGACGGCGAGGAGGGCCGACCCGACCGCCATTTCCAGCGCGGCCGAGGACGAAAGACCGCCGCCGATGGAAACGTCGCTGCGCAACACGGCTTCCGCGCCGCCGAGCGCGGCGCCCCTTTCCGCGAGCGCCGCCACGATCCCCTCGATATAGTCCTGCCAGTTTCCGCGGCGGCCTCCGCCGACGCGTCCCAGGTCCAACTCGGCCGTTTCATCGAGGTTGAGGGAGCGCACGCGAAGAATGCGGTCCGCGCGCGGCGCGATGGCAACGGCGGTTCCGCGGTCGATGGCCATCGGGAGGACGAACCCGTCGTTGTAGTCGGTATGTTCGCCGATCAGGTTGACCCTGCCCGGGGCGTAAAAAATCCTGGGAGTGCCGCAAAAATGCCGGCGGAAATCGGATACGAGCGCATCGATATCTGTCATGGCGTCCCGGGAATCCCCGAAAAAAAGAACGGCGGTTCCGATCCGGTTCAATCCGCGGCCGCCAGGGCGGGATTCAAGGGGATCGAAAAGGGTCCCACCGATTT
>CAZTHE010000284.1:0-2242 GCA_964613495.1 uncultured Acidobacteriota bacterium
CGGCGCTCGCGCCAAAATGTGAATTTATTTTTGCGCGGGCCCTTAGGTCGTGGCAAATCCTCGCAAGGGAAAGAGCCACGAATTTCACGGATTGTTAAATAGGAAATTGGAATCTAGAATTAAAATACAAATGCTTGGATCCGCCGCCGTAGAAGCTTCATCAATCAAGCAGGCTAATCCATTCTTTCCAGTCTCTAGGCGACACGCACGCACTCCCCGAGGACATGCTGACGAATCCGCGGCTTCAAACTGTCAGGAGTTCCCAGATCGACCTTGCAGCCCAGAATCGATTCCAGGTGATACTGCAGGGCGAACAGACCGAAATAGCCGACAGGGCGGTCAAATTCGACGAGAAGATCCACATCGCTTCCCGATTCGGCCTCATTCCGCGAGACCGAGCCAAAAAGTGCCAGCCACTTGACCCCGAATTCCCTGGCTGGTTCCGGCTTATGGTCGGACAGAATGCGGATGGCTTGTTCCCGATTCATGGGGGAATTCTAATGCAAATAGACTGGATCGGCAAACATATAGAAACTGGTGCCCGTAAGGATTTCGGAAATCTGAGGCTGATCAACCGCCATGATGCTCGTCGCGCAACTGAACAAATATTCCTTCGCCCCGTGCGCACAGGGCTTCTCCCGCCGACACGGTGACCTGGACGGTAACCTTGCGCCCCTTGATTTCCCCGACGCGGCCTCTGAGTTCCAGCTCCACGCCCACCGGCGTCGGGGCCAGGTAGTCCACCTTGAGGGAGGCGGTGACGAATCGCGGCATATATCCGGGTTCGACCCGCAGGCCCAGTTCCCGTGCCTTGGCCGCCGCTGCGGTGCCCGCCCCGTGGCAGTCGATCAGGGAGGCGATGATTCCGCCATAAAGAATGGTTTCCATCCCGCCGGTATAATATTCATTCGGAAGGAAGCGGCAGACGCTTTCATCGCCGTCCCAGCAGCTCCTGATCTTCAATCCCTTTTCATTCAGGCGACCGCAGCCGAAGCAGTGAGCGTAGTCATCCGGATAGAAATCCTGAAAAGTTGCCACTTGATTCCGAGGCCCGGGATTGGAACTTTCCTTCATATGTTTTCATCCATTATTCAGGGTGATGCCGCAGCGAGCGGAGGTTAAATAAGTGGATTCCGGACTTTCACGCCAAGGATGATCTGACCGGCGGCAAGGTCTTCGCTGAAAACAGTCGAACAACCGGCCGAAGCCGCAGCGGCAAGGATCAGCGAATCCCAAAAAGACAATTGATTCAGGATCGAACAATCGATGGCTTCGTGAATCAATGCGGCGGAGACCTGAACGACGTCGAACACGGAAAGGGTTTTGAGCACTCCCTTGGCAGCAAGCGGTTCCACGCCGAGTTTTCGCGTCGCGGCAACGAAGAACTCCTGCATGACCTGGGTTGAAATCACGCCGTCGCCCGAATCGGCAAGCCGCGCGATAACCTCCCGGCTCTTGCGCCGCTTTTCCGGAGATCCGGCATCCTGAGCATAGATAAAAATGTTCGTGTCAAGAAACACTCTATCGGACATAGAGTTCCTCGCGAGTCCAATGTCCTTCGTGCGAATTGCCGGGATGGGCATCCATTAGCCGGAACATCTCGCTGACGGCGGCCTTTCTATCTGCAAGAACCGTTTTCACCAGTAGTTCCCGAACCAACGCATTAAGCGTTTTCTGATGACGCTGAGCGTACTCGCGGCCGGCGTCCAAAGTCTCTTCATCTATTGAAAGCGTTATATTTTTCATAATTACATTATATGTGGGCACATATTCAGTGTCCACATGTTATTAGACAAAGATGAACCTATGAATCTCTGCCATCGGAACCCGCCCCGGAGGGCATCAAACTCGGAACATGGATCTCATTGCGGCGCGTAGACGTTCACCGGGATGCTTCCGCCTAGAAATTTGTGAAATTTGTGGCCGGCTCTCAATCCGGGATCGGCCGGCCGTTCGCGGGAAGGGGGAGCCACGCAGGGATTTCACGGAGCAGCGGCCATAATCGTCGCGGCCCTGAGATCCGCCGGCACCCCGGATTTGGGATAGGAAATGAGTAGAGTCTGAAAGGACGACACAGTCTGTGCCGTCCCTTCGGGACTAGAGTCCTTTGTGTGACCTAACCCGGGGTTCCGGCCGCTCGCGCGGCCTCCACCCCGGGCTATGCTGCGCCGCGGGTGCTTTTCTGCGGACCTGCCACGAAATTCAGGAATGGAATTCGTAGTACCACGCTCTAACATCTTGT
>CAZTHE010000285.1:0-2219 GCA_964613495.1 uncultured Acidobacteriota bacterium
AAAATGGAGGGGGTGATCTTCAACGGCACGCAGGCCCGCAAGCCGACGGGGTACGCGGAAGTCGTCCTGACGCTGTCCCTGTCCGACCCGATCGAGATCCCGGGGGTTCCCGACCTGAACGCGGAGGAATTCGCCGTCGGGCGCCGGCTGTACCGTTCCGGCGAGAGCGAATATTACCTCGACGGCCGCCGCTGCCGTCTCAAGGACATCCAGGCGCTCTTCGAGGGCACCGGGCTCGGGCCCAATTCCTATGCGATTCTCGAACAGGGACGCATCGGCCAGATCCTCAGCTCCAAGCCGGCCGAGCGCCGCAGCCTCATCGAGGAAGCCGCCCGCATCACCCTGTTCAAGAGCCGCCGCTACTCGGCGGAGATGAAGCTCGAACAGGCGCAGCAGAATCTCCTGCGGGCCCAGGACATCATCCGCGAGGTGGTCCGCCAGCTCAATTCGCTGCGCAGGCAGGCGGCCAAGGCCCGCCGCTACGGCCGCCTCCGGGACGAACTGCGCTCGATCCAGCGCCTGAAGATCGGAATGGAAGAGCGGCGGCTGCGCGAAAAGCTGATCGAGTGCTCGAACCGCTTCGCCCGCGCGCAGGAACAGGAGCAGGCGATCCTCGCCGAGCTCGTCGCCGCCGAGGATTCGCGCGAAGAAGCCCGCAAGGCCTGCGCTTCCCACGAGGACGACGTCAACCTGACGCGCGACCGGCTCACGGGCCTGAAGACCGACCTGGGAAACGCCCAGAACCAGGTGGAGAACCAGGAGACCCAGAAGCTCGGCCTGATCGCCCGCTCCGGGGAACTCGACCGCGAATGGAACGCCATCGAAGAACGCGGGCAGCTCATCCGGCACGAGACCGAACGCCTGACCGCCGCGACCGGAACGCTCGGGGATGAGCTGGCGCGCGATCAGGAGCAGCTGGACGCCGAGCAGGCAAAGGGGGAGGTCCTGCAGGAGGCGATCCGGGAGACGGAGACGAAAATCGACGAAGTGCGGTCCTTCCTGCTCACGGGCGCCGGGCGCCTTTCGGACCTGAAAAACCTCCAGGCGCGCTGCACGGAAGGCCTGGGGCGCATTTCCGCCCGGGCGAGCCGTTTGGAAAACGAGAGCAGGCTGAAATCCCAGGAACGCGGCGATCTGGTCGCGCAGCTCGAAAAAGTCCGGAGCGATCACGAGCGGAAAGCCCGGCGGCGGCAGGAGGTTGCCGAGAGCGTCGCCGGACTCGAAAACGAAGCGGCGGACCTCGCCGCGGGCGTCGACCGGATTTCGGAAGAGCTTACGGCCCAGGTCAACGAGCAGAGCCTGATGCAGCACCGCTATTCGTCGCTCGAGGAGGTCGAGCGGCGGCGCAGCAACTACTCCGAGGGCGTGCAGAAGTACCTCTCGACCCGGGTCCCGGGAGAGGATCTGCTGCAGGCCAGGACGCTGGCGGACCACATCGAGACCGATCCCGCCTACGAAGCCGCGATGGAGGACTACCTCAACGATCCGCTGCAGTACATCATCGTGGACAGCCGCGACGACGCCGTGCACGGCGTGGAGCGCCTCAAGCGGATCGGCGCGGGCAAATGCACCTTCATGACGATCCAGAACGGGCTCAGCCGTCACGGTTCCGAGGAGCGCCCGCGGGTGAGCGGCGACGGTGTGGTGGGGTATCTCGACGACCTGTTGCGCATGAGCGACGACGTCCGGACCGCCTTCGAGCGCGCGCTGCCCGACTACGCCTCCACGATCATGGTGTCGGACCTGAATACCGCCTTCCGCGTGGCCGAAACCGCGCCCGGCGCGAGTTTCCTGACCCTCTCGGGCGAATCCTACTCCACGCGCGGCACGCTATCGGCCGTCGGCGAGCGGAAATCGATGGCCGGCTTCCTCGCGCTGAAACGCGAGAAGCGAGAACTGGGGAAAAAGCTGAGCGCCCTGGGCGACAAGATCCAGGCGACGCGCGAGGAACTCGCCCGGCTGAAACACGCCCAGGCCGTGGCCGCCGAATCGCTGAAGACGCTCACGGCGGAATCGCGCACGCTGGAGGTCGAAACCGCCCTCGCCGCGCACGAACTGGCGAAGCTCGAGGGGGAACTCGAGAAGATCGGCCAGGCGGAAAACGTCGCCAATGCCGAGCTCGAGCAGCTGAACGCCGAGAAGCAGGAGTTCGAAGCCAGGCTGCGGGACGCCGCGGTGCAGATCGAGGAGATCGAGCGGCGCAGCGGGACGGGGACCGA
>CAZTHE010000286.1:0-2184 GCA_964613495.1 uncultured Acidobacteriota bacterium
TTCCGGGGGCCGCATCCGCCCTTTGCACCGCGATCAGCCTCCACTTCCGGTCGCCGCTCCCGGCCACCGGCTCCAACCGGACCGAGACTCTCGCGTCCCGGGTTTCGGCGCCGAGGATCCGGATGGATTTCCCTTCGGGAAGGGTAATCAGCACGGTCCGCCGCACTTCGGTCCCCCGAGGCGCGCTGCCGAAGAAGATGCCGGTGTCCGACAACTCGATCTCCGGCCTCACCGTCGCCTTCACGGTCAGGGTCACCGTGGGGTGGAGCGGATCGTTGGAAGCGACTTCCACGCGCTTATTGAGCACCCCGTTCATGCCGGAGGTTTTCAGTTTTACCTCGATCTGCCCATCCTTTCCGGCCGGGATCTTCTTTGCTGACAGCAAAGCCGCGGTGCACCCTCAGGTGGGGCGCACGCCGACGATCTCGAGCACTCCCTTTCCCCGGTTGGTGAAACGGAACACCCGGCTGACGGTCTCTCCCTGGGTGACGGTTCCGGCATCGTCGGTGAGATGGTCGAAAACGATCGCGGGCCCCGCCGCCGGACCGGCGGCCGCGGGCGCAACCGCAAGGATGCTGAGCAGGAACCCGGCGCAGAGACGCATCGCGAAACTCCCCGTAAAGATGGAGTATGCAGCATGGAGGGCCCTCTTTCCAAATTCTTTGATTCCGCCGGCCGCATATTTGCCCAACGGGACCGATCGGCAGTGTATAATGAGTCGCTCATTAACAAAACGTGTGCGGGACCAGAGGGGAATGCAGGCAATTCAGCGTATCTTGTTGGCCGGCGGCGGGACGGCAGGCCATGTAAATCCGGCATTGGCGATCGGCTCGGCCCTGGCGACGGCGGAAACGCGTCTCCTCTACGTCGGCGTGCGCGGCCGCGTGGAAGAGGAAGTCGTCCCGCGGGAAGGCATCCCGATCCGGTATATCCGCGCCTCCGGATTCCCGGGCGGCATTTCCGCCCGGTGGATCCCGTTCCTGCTGAATCTCGTGGCGGGAACGCTGCAGTCGCTGTGGATCCTGCTCCGGTTCCGCCCCGAAATCATCGTCGGGACGGGAGGCTACGTTTCGGCCCCGGTCCTCCTCGCTTCCGTGATCCTGAGAAAATTGCGCCTCGGGCGCTCCCGGGTCTTTCTGCACGAGCAGAACACCATTCCCGGGAAACTCAACCGGGTCATGGGGCGTTTCGCCCACCGGGTGCTGGTCACCTTCCCCGAGACCCTGTCCGCGTTTCCCGGAAACGGCGTGGCCGTCGGCTATCCTCTCAGGAAAAGAATCGCGGGCTTGAGCCGGGCCGAGGCCCTCGCAAAGGCGGAAGTGCGAATCCCCGAGGGGCGCAAGACGGTGTTCGTTTTCGGCGGGTCGCAGGGGGCGCGCACCATCAACCGCGCCCTGGTGGACGCGCTCGGGCACCTTCTTCCCTATCGCGACTCGCTGTTCGTCATCCACGGCGTCGGGCTCGCCCGGAACCGCGAATACAATCCCGCGGAGGATACCGAGGCAAGGTTCCGGCGGCAGTACACGGAGGATCAGCGCCGCGAAATTTCGCACTTTTACGTCCACCGCCCCTTTTTCCACGACATCGAGATCTACTATGCCCTGAGCGATCTCGTGGTCGCGCGCGGAGGCGCCGGCAGCCTCAACGAAATTTCCGCCATGGGCAAGCCGGCGCTGGTCATTCCCAAATCCAACCTGCCCGGGGACCATCAGGTCATGAACGCCCGCTCGATGGAACGGGCGGGGGGGGCCGAAATCCTCTACGAGCAGGTCGCCGTCGTGAACGGCACTCTCGCGGAATCGATCGACGGGAAAGTCCTGGCGGAGAAGATCCTCTCCCTGCTCCGCGACGAGCCCCGGCTCCTGGAAATGGGCGCCCGCAGCCGCGCGTTCCTCCGCCATGACGCGCTGTCGCAGATCGAGCGCCTGGTCCGCGGGGACGCGGTCGGCGCCGGGGCGCTTCCGCCCGCCGTCCCGGCGGAGAACCACGCGCTTCCCGGAAACGCGGCGCTGCTCTCCCGGCTCGAAAAGGCGTACGAGCGGCACCGCCCGGCGTACAGGCCGGAACACGTCATCGGGCGCGCCCAGGACCTGGACTACCTGAAAAACAGGGCCAGTACGCTCCTGGTCCACCCGTCGTGGACCGAGCGGAACCTGGGCGTGAAACTCATCGGCCTCCTGCAGG
>CAZTHE010000287.1:0-1116 GCA_964613495.1 uncultured Acidobacteriota bacterium
GCCCGCTCCGCGGGCTCCGTCACCCCGGGCTATGCTGCATCGCGCCTTCGGCGCTTGCGGCTGGTGAGGCTGCAGGCGCCTGCAAACGGGGCGGCACTTGTGAGACCGTGGGCGCATGAAACAGGGGTGGCAATGGTGGGGCTACAGACGCGATGGCTTCTAGCCCTCGCAATAGATATATGAAACGAGTCGTGATTTTCGGCGCGGGCGCCATGGCCTGCCACTTCGGCGCAAGGCTTGCCGCATGCGCGGACGTGACGCTGGTCGATGCGTGGAAAGAGGGCATCGACGCGATCCGGCAAGGCGGCATCCGCGTGGAGGACGCCGCCGGGACCCGCACCGTGGCGGTGCGCGCCGAATATCTCGGTTGCCCGGCCGACCCCTGCGACCTCGCCCTCGTCCTCGTGAAGTCGTGGCAAACGGAACGGATCGCCCGGTTTCTTGGCCCGATCCTGAAAGCCGGAGGCCTCGCGATTTCCCTGCAGAACGGGCTGGGAAACGTCGAATTGCTGGGCGCGAACGCCTTCCCGGGTTCGACGGCGGAAGGAGCGACCCTGGTGGCGCCCGGTCACGTGCGCCCCGGCGGGTCCGGGCCGACGGATGCCGTCGCTCCCGGGTGGGTCATCGAACTGTTTCGGGCGGCCGGCTTCGAAGCCCGCGCGTGCGGGGCCGAACGGGCGCGGAGCCTGCTCTGGGGCAAGCTCGCGGTCAGCTGCGGCATCAACGCGCTGACGGCTTTGCTGCGCGTCCCGAACGGGGAGCTCCTGGCGCGTCCCGACGCGGCGGCGCTCATGGAGCACTGCGTCGAAGAATGCGCGGCCGTGGCCGCGGCGCGCGGCGTCACGCTGCCGGTAGCCGACCCGGCGGCGCAGGCCAGGGAAGTGGCGGCGCGGACGGGCTCCAACCTGTCGTCGATGCTTCAGGACGTGCTGCGGGGCGCGCCGACGGAATGCGACGCGATCAACGGCGCCGTCGTGCGGGAAGGACGGCGCGCGGGCGTGGCCGCCCCGGTCAACGAAACCCTCTGGCGGCTGGTGCGGGCTTCCGTCCCGCAAGACGGGAGCGGGGAAAACCAACGATGAAGACGGTTCACACGACAGCGGAATTGATGGCGGC
>CAZTHE010000287.1:1126-2178 GCA_964613495.1 uncultured Acidobacteriota bacterium
GGCGCGGGCCGAGATGACCGGAACGTTCGGGCTGGTGCCGACGATGGGCGCCCTGCACGCGGGGCACGCGTCGCTCGTCGAGCGGGCGCGCCGCGAGTGCGGCCATGTCGGGGCCAGCATTTTCGTCAATCCGGCGCAATTCGGGGCCGGTGAAGACCTCTCGAAATACCCGCGCACCCTCGAGCGCGACCTGAACCTGCTGGAGAAGCTGGGGACCGACCTCGCATTCGTGCCTGCCGCGGACGCGATGTATCCGCCGGGATACCAGACATGGGTGGATGTGGGCGAGGTGACGGGCGTCCTGGAAGGGAAGAGCCGTCCGGGGCATTTCCGCGGCGTCACGACGGTCGTGGCGAAGCTCCTGAACCTGTTTCGGCCGTCGCGGGCCTATTTCGGGCAGAAGGACGCGCAGCAGGCGGCCGTGATCCGGCGCATGGTGCGGGATCTGGATTTTCCCGTCGAGGTGGTCGTCTGCCCCACGGTGCGAGAGGCGGACGGGCTGGCGTTGAGCAGCCGCAACGCCTACCTGGGGACCGAAGAGAGGAAGGCGGCCGCGGTTTTGTACCGCGCGCTGTGCGCGGCGAAGGAAAAATTCGACGCCGGGGAGCGGAGCGCGGAGACGCTGCGCCACGCCATGGAATCGGTGATCTCGGCGGAACCGCTGGCCGGCATGCAGTATGTCTCGGCGGCGGATCCGGAGACGCTGGAGGAGCTCGAACGCGTCGACGGGGGCGTGCTGCTCTCGATGGCCGTGCGCATCGGGAAAACGCGCCTGATCGACAATTTCCTTATCGGGGATTTGCCGCAGGGATTGCCCTGAACGCGCCGCGCCGCTGTGTCGTCCTTTCAGGACTCCAATCAAGGCGGGCCCCTTCCCAGGGTTCCGTCGCCCGCTTCGCGGGCTCCGTCACCCTGGGCTAAGTTGCAGCGTGCCTGCGG
This sequence comes from uncultured Acidobacteriota bacterium, assembly GCA_964613495.1. Lineage (GTDB taxonomy): Bacteria > Acidobacteriota > UBA6911 > UBA6911 > UBA6911 > UBA6911. The sequence continues at coordinate 2,066 of CAZTHE010000287.1, forward strand.
CACTCTACGCCCGTGTGTCCCCGATCGGATTCCAACGCCGGCGAAACGCAGGCGCGGCGCAGAATCGGGGACATGCGTAGGTTCCAGCGCCGGAGGCGCGGCGCAGCAAAGCC
>CAZTHE010000288.1:0-2155 GCA_964613495.1 uncultured Acidobacteriota bacterium
AGCGGATATTCATCTGACGACGGTGGAGATTGGAATCTCGATGCCCGTCCATGACTGGATTCGCGCCAAGACGGTTTTCCTGTATGAGGATCCCTTCCACGCGGAGGAAGGCAGTCTGCGCCTCGACGCCGCTTTTGTCACCCTTGGCAACACCGAAGAATTTCCGCTTTACCTTTCGGCCGGGAAACTCTACGTCCCGTTCGGCGTCATCCAGACCCATCTTCCCGATGAACCCGCCGTGGACCAGCCCATGACGCTGATTCTGGGAGAAACCTCGGGGAATGCTGCCGTCCTCGGGATCGAACTCTCGGGCTTCTCGCTGTCGGGGTACATCCTGGACGGGAGCGCGCGGAGAACGGGCCGCAGCGCCGGCATGTCGCACGGCTTCGATGGCCATTTCCGGTCTTCGTCCAACGGCCCGATGGAAATGCTGCTGGGAGCCTCCTACCTGTCAAATATCGCCAATGCCGATTGCCTCGCGGACACCGTCTGCCCGGATATCAGCGTCCGGGGAGGAAAAGTCGCAGGTTTGGCCGCCTATGTTCATCTTGGACTTCGGCGAGCATTTTTCGATTGCGAGTATGTCACGGCTCTGGAGGATTTCTGCCCCGAGGCGCTTCCGCGGGCGCGTGGCGGCGGCGCGCAGCCGTCGGCATGGAACATCGAGGCCGGATACCGATGGAACCGGGAACGCGGTCTCGAAACGGTCTTCAAATATGCCGGCTCGCGAGAAACCGAAGCGCTCGGCCTGGCCCGAAGGCGATTCGGGGTTGGATTGAACCGGGAAATCGTTCGCAGCACCACGGCTTCCTTCGCTTTTCTGAGAGATCGATACTCCGCGGGGGATGTCCACGGCAGAGAGAACGGCTGGACCATGCTGGGCCAAATCGCGGTTGCGTTTTAGCGGCCGCCAAACCGAAGCCAGCGAACTCCAAATGGGAGACACCGGGATAAGAAGGCTGACGCTCCGGAACGGCGAGGCGGATCACATCGAGGTTCCGCAATGTGGACATCGCTTTGCGACGAATGCGGGAACCGATTCGGCGACCGTCGTCCGCAGGCGTCAGGCGCGGCCGCAGCACTTTTTGTATTTTTTCCCGCTGCCGCAGGGGCAGGGATCGTTTCTTCCGACATGGGGCTCGGTTCTGCGAAAGGTTTCCACTCTGCCCTGCACGCCGGACAACATCTCCGCCGGCGTCTTGCCCTCGAAGGCCTCGCGCGGCGTCGACATCCATTCCGTCCTCAGGCGCCCGGTCCGCGAGTCCCTCGGATCGCCCTGGCTTAAATCGATCCCCTTTTCCTGACAGAAAGCGACGAAGTCAGCCATGACCTTCCCCTGGGGTGATTCCAGCAGGCCTTTGATTTCCTTCAAATCCATCCCCGGGGGCAGCGGCACGCCTTCAGGCAGCATTTCGCCGATTTGCGTCAGGTCCAATCGAGACCAGTCTTCCCGATTGGACTCCGAAATCCCGTCGTCCGCGGAAACTTCCGTCGCCTGCGCCTCGACCGGAGTTCCTCCGGGAGCGACGAGACCTCCTATCTCCGTCAGCAAAGGCGTGACCTCACAGGCGTCGATCCTCGAATCGCTCGTCAGCTGACCTGCAATCCATTCGATGCTCTCCCCTTCGGCGATCAGTTCGAGGACGTCGTCAGGGCCGAATTTCGAAATGGAATTCCGCCCGATAAATTCGCTCAGTTTTGCCTTCAATTCTTCCAGGTTCATGCCCGTTCCTCTGTGGAAAAGCCAAGCATATCGCGGTTCTCTGTGAAATGCATGCAGGACCGCGATTTTGTCGGTATCGGCCGCATCCCCCGGTGCCCGGTCAAGTGTCTCTCAGACTGGTCCGACGACGGGGGATCCCGGACGTGCCACGCCGGATCCCCGCTCACGGGAACGGGAAAGGGCCGGATGCGGCATCCGGGTGGAAACTGCAAAAATGAGGGCGGATTCCTGCGGGATTTTGAACTGGCGGATGACGATGAACGCATCCGGATCTCCGGCTATCGCCATCCGCCGTTCGCCGGTCACTTGACGTTCTGGATCTCCTCGGAAAGCCCCTGCTCGTAGGTGCTCCAGCCGGAGTTCATCCCGTAGGGGCAGCGCTGCAGGACCGCCTCGATCCGGCGGATGAGGCCGTTCTCGACCTTGAAGATC
>CAZTHE010000289.1:0-2136 GCA_964613495.1 uncultured Acidobacteriota bacterium
CAGGCCGATCTCGTACCCGTCGAATTTCCCCGCTCCCGCCATCTTCAGGGCCGGACCCAGCACCGGGGAAGATTCCAGCGGAGCGAAGGTTTCCGCAGCATCGGCCCGGCCGCTGCGCGCTCCGGCGTAGACCATGAATCCCAGGGTATAGATGGCGAGCGAGATCACGGTCAGCGGGGAGAAGTGCCACGCGTTCGCCACCAGGCCGTGCCCGTGTGCGCCGGTGACCGCGCCGATCAGGCCGTCCGCGCGCTGGAAGAAGAAGCCGCCGGCCAGGGCGGCCACGCCGAGGACCAGGGCCGGGATCGAACACAGCCCGCCCGCTTCCGTACCGGACCGGTCGGTCCTGGCCCAGAGCACGGCGACCACTTTCGAAAATACCGCCACGTTCAGGATTGCGCCGGCCACCAGGAGCGCCAGCACGACGAGGTGCCCCGTTTCCAGGGCGCCCTCGAAGATGAGCTCCTTGGCCATGAAGCCGCCGGTGGGCGGCAGGGAAATCGCGGCGAGGAACGCCAGGAGGAATCCCGAGGCGGACAGCGGCATGCGGCGCGCGATCCCCAGGAGCTGGTCCAGCCGCGAGCCTCCGGCCTGCCGCTCGAAGTTGCCGAGCGAAAGGAACATGGCCGATTTATAGGTCGCGTGCGTCAGCATATACAGCAGGGCGCCGGCGAACCCGGCGGCCGCGGATACGGCCATGCCGCAGACCATGAAGCCGACGGGCGAAATCGCCGTCAGCGCGAGCACCTTGCGCAGGTCCTTCTCCGCGAGCGCCGGGATGATGGCAACGAACACGGTCGCGATGCCGAAAACGAACATGACCCCGCGGGCCGCCGCGTCGAGCACGAACATCTGGTTGGTCAGCACGAACAGGAAGTAGATGCCCAGCACCTTCTCCAGCGAGGCGGGCATGGCCGCGAAACCCGAGGCCGGCATCACGCGGGCCGCGTCGGGAATCCAGGTGTGGAACGGGAACATCCCCGCCTTGGCTCCCGCGCCAAGGAAGATCAGCACGAAGGACCAGAAGGCCAGCGGATTCGACGCGGTCTCGACGCCGGCATGCATGGACGGATCGGGCGCCAGCGAGAAGAAGAACATCAACCCGAGGATCATCAGGAAGTCGCTCGTTCCCCCGATGATGAGGGCCTTGCGCGCCACGTTTTCGGCTTTTTCGCCCGCGCTGTGGATCATCAGGTAGAGCGCGAGAAGGAACAGTTCCCACCCGATCAGGAGCACCAGCAGGCTGTCGGTCAGCAGCACCAGGCATGCGGCGGCGAAGGCGACGAGCAGCGCGAAGGGGTGCAGGTACGGGCGCTCCGGCCGCGGCGCGCCCATCGAATAGACGGCCGTCATGAGCTGGAAGAGGAACACGAAGCCGAGCAGGAACGTCTTCCAGCCGTCCAGGCTGAAGTTCAGCGTGAAGGCCTCGACCCACTCCATCTCGACCTTCGGCGACGACGCCGAAGCCATCCAGAATGCGAGCCCCGAAACGATCACCGACAGCAGAACCAGGGCGGCTCCCGCCTTCGGGTTCTTCCGGAAGAAGGGCAGGACGAAGACCGCCAGGATCAGCGGGAGCACGACGGGCGCCAATAATAATGTCGAAGCGTTCATATCCTATCTCCACAGAAGGCTGACGACGTCGGCCAGACGCTGTCCGTCGGCGACCTTGGCCAGGTTGTAGGGGAGTTGCAGCAGAAAACCGCTGGCGATCGTCAGCACGGCCAGGACGGCGACCACGCCCACCATGACGGGGCTCCCCTCGCGATGCGACTCGCCTCGCGGCTGGCCGAGGAATACGACGTGGAAACTCTTCAGCATGTACAGCAGGGTGACGACGGCGGTCAGGATGGCCAGAGTCGCGATGACGGGATGGCCGCCTTCCACCAGTCCGTTAATGACGAAATACTTGCTGAAGAATCCCATCATCGGCGGAATCCCGGCGATGCTCAGGGCGCAGATTAGGTAGCAAACGGCCGTAACCGGCATCTTTTTGAAGAGGCCGCCCATCCGGGTCATGTCCTTGGTGTGCGTCCCGTGCTCGATGATGCCCGCGCAGAGGAACAGCCCCCCCTTGGCGAACCCGTGCGCCATGATGTACAGCAGCGCCCCGATGTAGCCGTAATGGGTGAACAC
>CAZTHE010000290.1:0-2108 GCA_964613495.1 uncultured Acidobacteriota bacterium
ACAGCGTCCCAATGGCGCCCCCGCCATCCGAAGCCATGTGGAAGGGGATGTCCTTTTTCGCCATTTTGGATAGTTCCTGATCGTTCCATACCTTGTGGATAAACTGGCTGTCCACGCTCATCGATATCACTTCAACGCCCAGATTCTGCAGCTTTTCATAGTTGGCAGCGACCGCTGACACTTCGGTCGCTCAAACAAAGGTGAAATCGCCCGGGTAGAAGCAGAGCAAAACCCATTTGCCCGCAAAATCGGACAGCTTCACGGTCGTAAACTTGCCTTTATAGTATGCCGGCGCCTGGAAATCGGGCGCCTTGGCTCCCACTTTGACTCCTGCCATCGCATGTACCTCCTATGCCTGAGTGCTCGTGTTCGTAATGACGGATATGCGTGCACGGGGCAGCCATTCGGATGGATCCTGCCCGCCGGTACCCGAAAGGCGCCTCCACTGCACCGGCAACGCCCGGGAACCCGGCAATCCGTTCCGCCTCTGAAACGCATCTCCCTCGTCCGCTATCCTAACACAACCGGATGAAAATCCGGTGCACCGCCGGACCTATTTCCGGGGAAATACGAAGGTGACGGCGAACGGTCCGGGTTCATCCACGATCCGGTAGTCGTCGGGGATTTGGAACAGGGCCGGGTCCGGTTCGCCGCGGACGATGTCGTAGGATGCGGCTTTTTCCTCTTATACATCCGCGACGCTTCCAGGCAAAAAAAAGACCGCGGCCCCGGAAGTCCCATCCCCCCGCAGGCCGCGGCCCTCACTTCCCACCAACAACTAACAACTATCAACCAACAACTATCAACTGCTTATTTCCAGTCATCCACCTTGACTCCCCGGCCGACGCCGAAGTCGGTCGCGAACCAGGTGGTCTGTCCCTGCCCGGTCACGATCACGCCGATGCCTCTCGCCTGGAAAGGCTTCATCATGGTTTCCGGCGGCTGCTTTCTCTGCGATGCGTAGGGTTCCAGGCCCTGGATGGCCATGGAGGCCCACATCGTCGAAACGACGCCGTTGCCCCAATACGAGCCGACGGTCTTCTCGACGTTGTCGGCCAGCCAGGCGGCCAGGTCGCGCTTGGTGTTGAACCCCTGGGATTCCTTGAGGAGGGAAGCCACTTCGGGAGCCATGATGACGCTGGCGCCCATGCCGCTCAGTGCGCGCATGTAGTCGCGCATCAGGAACTGCGGCGGGTATCCGCGCTGCACTTCCCCGACGCTGGAGATATAGCTCCAGCCGGTCGAGACCGAGAGCACGCTGTCGGTCGGCTTGAAGCCCATCTGCACGTGGACGGGGTCCCACCCGGCCGGGAGAGCTTCCTCGTTCTCCGCGATGCAGAGGCTGTTGTACTGGATGGTGCTTCCCAGCCCGCTGAACGTCGTCTTGCCCGCGTGGAGGCCGCCGGCCGTCTTCGACATGATGGCGAAAGACCTGCCGAGCACGGCGTTGACCTCATTGTGCGGACCCATGACGTTCAGGCCGGAATTCATCTTCGCCTGGTTCCGGACGGGTCCGTTGACCAGGATCATGTTGGCCATGGAACTGGTGGAATTGCCGAATGGGACGTAGGTGGACAGCGCGAGGACCAGGGGGAAGTATTCGGGCTTCGCCCCCGCCATCACGGCGTACACCGCTACCTTCTCGACCGTCATCGAGCGCTTGCCGCCCGGCCAGTTGATCACCTTGACCACCCTGTCGGGCTTCTGGCTGGTCCCCCTGAGCATCGCCGCCACTCTCTCTTCGGTCGGAAGAATGACCGGCAGGTAATCGGTCCAGTCGTTGTCCCGGAAAAGCTGCTGCAGGTTGTCCTCGGTGTCCGGAGGCAGCAGCCTCGGCTCCACCTTTGCGTTCTGCGGTTTTCCCGAATATTTTTCCTTTTCGGTGAGCGGGCTGGTCAGCCCGTCGACGATGGCCTGCATCATCGGTTTGCCGCTCAGCACGTCCTTGCTTTCAAAAATGTAGCGGTGGTGCACTTCCTTCGGCTGTCCCGCTACCGGGAACGGGAACCCGACATAGCGGATGGGCATCCCGTTGGTGTATTCGAAATCGTACCCGACCGCGTACTTCACGATATTGGCACCGGCGGCGCCCACGGTGGGGATGTTCA
>CAZTHE010000291.1:0-2108 GCA_964613495.1 uncultured Acidobacteriota bacterium
CCGGCCTGTAATCGGCTTTCGAAGTAGCCTGGTATTCCAGCCTGCTGATCTTCCAGGTGTCGCCCGTTTTCACGTAGGACGCTGCACAGGTGCCGCCTTCCCACCATTTGGCGATCCCCTCGCCCTGCAGGCGTGCCATCGCGACCAGGGAAGAACTCCCCGTCATGGGTGCGCCGATCTGGATGGAATAGGCAAACCGCCCGGTTGCCGTCCCGCGGTCTTCGGCCACCTCTATGGATTCCTGCGGCTGTGCCGGATCGGGCTCGAATCCCGGCGCCGGCTCGATTCTTTTCCCGGTGCGGCCGGGAGAGAAGTTGCCGCAGTACAGCCGGCGGACGCCTTCCGTGCCGCGAAACAGGCCGCCGTTGTAGATTACCTCGGCGTCGTTGGCGAACATCGCGATGACTTCCTCGTACAGCCCGCGGTCCAGGCTGGTTTCGTAGGCCTGATGCAGTCTGCGAATCCTCTCGGCGTCCTCAAGGTTCCCAACGCGTTTGTGCAGCCGGCCGATCTGGTCATTCAATCCCGCATCGGGTCCGGGCGAAGACCGCGAATAGCCCGCGGCCGCCGAGGCGATCACGGCAGACAGGGCGGCCCCCGTTTTCCGGATGAAGGATCGCCGCCCGTCGTTCGGCCGGGAACGGTCGACGGGTGCCGATTTCGGTTTTAGGGTGGTCATCTTACACTCCTTTCGCCAGCGGTCCGAAGAACCGTTTGATGTCATAGCCGCCGATGTCGCGCGCGATGGCCCCGATGTTGTTGAAGCTTACGCCTCTGTCGCCTCCGGAGAAGCCGAAGCCGACGGCGCGCTTCGTCTTTTCATTTTCGATGATGCAGGTTTCGGCGCCGTTGCACGCCTCCTCCACCAGGTCGAAGATGTATACGCCGGGACGGAGCTTCACGTAAATGGCCGGCGCGCACCACTGCATGCCCAGGGTCTGGTTCGCCGTGTAGATCGTCCACGAGGAGGAATGGGGCGTGGTGTACAGATGCATGGACGTCATCTGGTCGGAGTAGGTGCGCGTGAATCCGCGGCCGACGAGGTCGTAAGTGAACTCATGCCGCACGTATTTCGGGTACGGCACTCCCTTCATCTCCGCGGCGCCGAAGACGGCGCGATAGGAAACCTCGTTGTTGTAATACTCCGTGCCCATTTTGGAGAGAATGCACGTGGTCAGCCCGTTGGTCAGATCCAGGGCGATTCTCCGGGCGCTGCGGGGCCGGCTGCCGGTGACGATATGGCCGAAAAAGAGGAGCTTCTCGTCGGCTTCGAACGCCCGGTAAGTCTCCTTGTGCCACTGGGCTTCGTCCTCTTTCTTCCACTGGAGGTTATAGATGTCCAGAACCTTGTAGTTCCAGCCCGGTCCCTCGTTGTCGTAGCGGAGCGTGAACTCCTTGCCGACCAGAAGGTCGCTGAACGGCAGGAGGTTGCCCCCCATCATGCCCGCCTGCTGCTGGGGCGCGTTGGGATCGCCGCTGAAGGTAGTGGTGCTTTTCTCGGCGGCCTGATGCACTTCCGCCTCCGTCATGTTCCGGAACGATCTCCCCGGGCGGTAGACGGTTCTCTGGCCCTTGGTCTCGGGTGCCGGCTGTCCGGGCTTGGATTTTGCGCCGCCCATGGCGAGATTGACCGTTTTGCCGTGCTCGTCGAACGGCGCCAGCGAGGTCAGCTGGCCGACGGCTTCACCGGTTCCCCGGAACATGTAGTACTCCAGCTCGTCCTTTTCGTTGAAGCCGAGGCGCATGCCGGCCTGCCTTCCCGTGAACAGGTCGAGGGCGTACAGGGTCATGGTGCCGGAGAATTCGCACTCTGTCCTGTCATAGATAAACAGGTTGTCGTTGACCATGACGTAGTCCGACGGGCTGCAGTAGCTGAGATCGTCGGCATGCCGGGTCAGTTCGATAAAATTCGAGGAGATGATCGAGGGATACAGGTCCAGCGTTTCGATCCCCGTGTCCTGCTTCCAGTACATGCCCGTGCCTTCGAGCCGGTTTGTGAAATGATGCAATTCCTTCGGAGCCGCCTTGCCCGCGACGTCCACGTACCCGAAATAGATCTGGCGCTGGACCTCGCGGTCGTCCAGAGGCTGGCCCGTGCCGTCCTTGCC
>CAZTHE010000292.1:0-2100 GCA_964613495.1 uncultured Acidobacteriota bacterium
TGATGAATTATACCCTGCTGGAGGGATCCGCCCCCGCGCATTTCCGCTCTCCCGATAGCATGAATGACCGCGGCGGCGTCGTCATCGACTGGGACCTGCGAACCACCCTGGAAGGACTTTATGCCGCCGGGGAGCAGATGTTTGCCCCCGCGGCCCACGGTTATGCCGCGGCTACCGGCAGGTACGCCGGCAGGAAGGCCGCGGCGTATGCATCCCAGGCGAGCCGGCCGGCCTTTTCAAGAGAGCAGGTCATGCGCGAGAAAGCCCGCGTGTATGCTCCGACCAAAAGAAAGGAAGGGATCGAATGGAAGGAGCTGCACGCCGGAATGGCGCGGATGATGCAGTATTTCTGCAGCGAATATAAAACCGAAAAACTCCTGAATATGGGGCTGGATGCGCTCAACGAAATCGAGGAGGATTTTGTGCCCAACCTCTATGCCCTCGACCCGCACAAGCTGCTGCGCAGCCTGGAGGACCTGAGCATTCTTCAGTTCTCTCAGCTCATCATCCACGGCTCCCTGGCGCGCAAGGCGAGCAGCCGGCCTTTGAATTTCCAGAGGATAGACTATCCGCAGATGGATCCGCCGGAATGGAACAAGTTCATCACGCTGAAGCTGGAAAACGGCAAGGTGAAAGTGGGAGAGCTGTCGCACGCCTATTGGGGCGACCTGAAAGAGAATTACCAATCCCACAATAGGGATTACGGGGGGGTTTACACCGGGTAGAGAACGCCAGCCCGAAACTGAACCGCAAAGACCGCGAAGAAACATCCCTTCGCGGTCTTCGTGGTTTTAGGGCCCGATAATGAATAAAGGCTGCATTTTGGCGCGAGCGTCCCTTCGGGCTGCGGCCAGCAGGTCAGTACTGCGTCCCATCCTCCCAGCCGGATTTCGTGCCCGGCGGAACAGTCTCACAATACGCCTCGGCGGCGTGAATCTGGCCGCCGTAGATTTTGAATGAGTGCCATACATCCAGTTCTCCCTTACCCGAGAAAAGGGAGCCCGGACCGAAGTTCATCCTTATCGACACCACTCCCAGTTCCTCGTCGACCGCCATGACCCGGTACCGGATTCCCGATAATCTCGGGATCGTCTGTGTCTTCATCACGTCGCAGCCCTGGAAGAAAGTGCAGCCCGGGCCGGCCATGAGGTTCCCGTTTTCGTAGCGGTAGGCATCTTGTTTCATGGGGGAATCGACTTTGACGAAGCTTCCCACTTTCAGTCCTTCCGGGTAGGTGACGGCGATTTTGATCATCTCATCCCGGGTATTCATCTGGCCCTTTTCCGGTTTGGCGAGCATCTCCGGACGGACCGTCTTGAGGTTGGCCGGGTTGAAGAGCATCCCCTCCTCCTTGTTCATCACGACCGTGCTCTCTATTTCCGAAATTTTATCGTCGGTAATTTTCAGTCTCACCACGTAGAGAATCGGGGCGCTGTTTTCTTCCAGCACCAGGAAAGAGATCGCGACACCCTGGCGGACATCCAGAATGTCCCTGCGGTACTGGGTCGGTTTCAAGTCTTTCTTCCACACGCCTTCGCCCGGCTTCAATTCTTTGGTGTCCTCGGTGAATTTGGCATTGGCGGCCAGGGGCAGGGCGGCCGGATTCTTCGCCAGAAGCGCGTCGATATACTTAGTGACGAACCCGGCAAGGCACTCCCGGTCGCACGGCGCCGCCTGTGCGACACCGAGGAAAGCGGTCATTAACAGTGCACAAAAAACGAGGGTGTTTCTCCTGATCATTCCATCCTCCTTGGAAAAGTCTCCTGGAAACAGCGTGTACAGCATAGCCCAAATCCGCTCTTCCCGGATGCCCAATTTTGCCGTTTTTCAACCGGAGTTAACCCGACGGCGCTTTATCGGAAGCCCGGGAGTCCCCCGGGGGTTCATGGGCGGGAACGTCAATTCCGGGAAAGAACCTCTATTTCAGTCATGCGTGGCGGCGCAGGCAGGGAAGAAGACGGGGATTTACGCGCTGCGGAGGGGAGGAGGCGCGCTCGTTCGGCCTCCTCCCCCGCCTCAGGCTCTGTGGCGGGCGACTGCGGAACCGCCCGGCAGGATCACCGTTTCGGCGCCGGGTTGTCGGCGTTGGTGCCGGTGGGG
>CAZTHE010000293.1:0-2000 GCA_964613495.1 uncultured Acidobacteriota bacterium
CCATGCCGTTGCAGAACAGGCGCGCGAAGGCGTACAGGCCGATCTTGACCAGGATCGCCGCGTGGAGCAGCGACGTGATTGTCGACGGCGCGACGCCGGCGTCGGGCAGCCAGGTGTGCAGCGGCACCGTCGCGCTCTTGCTGAACACGCCGGCCATCACCAGGACGAGCGCCCACGTGCCGATCTCCCTGCCCCGGAGTTCGGCGATGTCGAACGTCCCGTACTGGGCGAAGATCAGGCCGAATCCGAGCAGCATGAATACCGCTCCGCCGAACGTGATGAGAAACGCCTTGTCGGCTTTCCAGATATAGTCGGGTTCGCGGAAATAGCCGATCAGGCGCCAGCAGGCGAGCGCGGAGATTTCCCAGAACAGATAGAGAAAGATCAGGTTCCGGGAGAAGACCAGCCCCATCATGGCGCCCACGAAGAGCGTCACGATGAAGTAGTACTCCGGCTCGTGTTCGGTGTGCTCGATATAGCCCAGCGAATAGACGGCGATGAGCAGGGCGATCAGCGAGGCGGTGAACGCCATGAAGACCGCCAGGGCGTCGATGTTCATCGAAAACGCGATCCAGCGGTACAGCGAGAACGACGGCCCGCCGGTCTGCCCGGAGAGCGCGGGGCCCAGGAGAGGCCAGGTCAGCAGATGCGTGCAGCCTATGATCAGTACCGCCATCCAGCCGGTCGCCTTGCGTTGCCCGGTCCATCCGACCAGCGGGATGAGCAGCGAGCAGAGCAGGGGCACCAGGATGACCGCTAAAGCTTGCGATTCCATTCCCATACTATTCACACTCCGACGCAAAAAATGGCCATTTTGAAAACGGGGGATTATATGAGAAATTGAAGCCCGATTCCATCCCAAACTCAAAAAACAGCAGCCAAAACGACACAAGGGCTTCCGGTTCCGGGGCGGCGCGCCGGCAGAGGGCGCTCGCAAATCCCTCGGCGGCGCCCGGTTGCGCCCGATCCCGCAGGCGCACGAATGTCATTTCTCGTCTTTGACATAGCGGCCGTGCGGCACGGTCGTGAAATGAAAAATCGGCCGGTCCACCCGTTTCAGCACCAGGGGGCAATGCCTCATGCCGGCCGGCACGAACAGCAGGGCGCTCTTCGTGATGACCTGTTTTTCATCTTCCAGCCAGATTTCGATCTCCCCGCCCAGGTCGTGGGGGTTCCCGGGATCGTTGCCGAAAAAGCCGATGATCTCGTCGCTGTCGTGAACGTGCGGCTTGTCCTCCAGCGTCGCGGCGGCCTTGAGATACCACGCCGTGTTCATGTGGAAGGCCCCTTCCACGACGTTTTCATCCATCCAGAGGATGCGCTTTGCGTACCGGGCGTAATCCGCCTCGATCTTCTTCTTTTCCTCCGGAACGATCAGGTCGGTGATCACATACTTGCCATAGGTCGATTCCGCCATAGGGTGCAGCCTCCCGTAAAGTTGGTTCCCGGGCATTGTAAAACACAACGGCCGTCTGACACGCATTATTCGTGGGATATCCGCAGCTACGGACATCCCGGGCTTGGCTGCATTTGCCGCAAATTGCGGATCCGGGATCCGAGATGCGAGATCCGGGGTATTCCGCACACCCGGTTTTGAATGGATTGGGTGCGGTCCCGGCGCGCGGGCGGCCGTCGACGTGCCGTCAATCTGGAATCTGGAATCGATTTTTTTGCGCCCGTTTGCGGTGGGGTACGACAGAGCCTGGCGGATCGCGCGGTTTCGAGGATGCGGGGCCGGCGCGTTTCAGTCCTCTCCGCTATCGGTGTCCAGGGTTTCCTTGAATTTGCAGCCTTCGCTGTTGCAGAAGCGCACCGTGCCGGAGCGCTTGGTCGTCTTCACGACGGTGAAGGGGGCCCTGCAAACCGGGCAGGGATCGGGCAGGGGCCTGTTCCATAAAACGAAATCGCAGTCCGGGTATCGCGAACAGCCGTAGAACGTCTTCCCCCTGCGGGACTTTCTCTCCACGATTTCTCCGGAGCATCCCGCCTTGCCGCAGGAG
>CAZTHE010000294.1:0-1954 GCA_964613495.1 uncultured Acidobacteriota bacterium
CTGATTGCGGCGATACTCGCCGGCGAAGCGACGCTGCCGTAAGGGCCGTTGCCGAAAAGCAGGCGGGTCAGGGCGAATCCTGCCACGGCGCCCGGACGCCGCAGATCCACCCGCAATACGTCGAGGGCTTGCTGGCGATGACGCTCGACCTCGGCAGCCGCGAAGGCTGGATTGCACGCGATGTCGGCCATAATCGTGAAAACATCGGCCGCGCGGTCTGCACGCGTTTCGAGTGAAACGGCCGAACTGTCCGGGCCGGCCGAGGCCGACAGCTGAGCGCCGAGTGACTCGATCTGACGCGCGATTTCCGTGGCGCTGCGTGTTTTCGTGCCTTTGGTCAGCAGGGCGGCCGCAAATGAGGCTAGCCCCCCTTTGCCGGCGGGATCGCTGCTCGATCCCGACAGCACGCGCAATTCGGCGCTGATGAGGGGCAGACCGCGCCTGGGCGCGATAATGACGCGTAAACCGTTGGCAAGCTTGCGCTCCGCCGGAGCGGGAAGTTTTGCCGCCACGGGTGCAGCCGGCGCCGGCGGCTGCACCCGTTCGGCTTCCGGCGCCAGAACATAGGACAGGATCTCATTCTGCGGGATGTCAAGCTTCCGGGCTTGAATGGTCGCGGCCGACGCAATCGCGTCGCTCCTGGCGCCCTTCGGTTTCGCTTCCTCCGGCAGGTAACGGATTGTCACCTGTTTGCCGCCGTCAAACACCTTCCTCGCCACCCGTTGAACGTCCTCCGCTCTGACATTCTGGATCTCGTCCAGCAACTTGTCGGCGTGCCCGGCGTCGCGGTAGCGCATCACCGAGTTTGCCAGCTCCATAGCCCGGCCGAAAGCCGTCTCGCGGCCGCGCAGGGTTTCGGAGACGAGCTCATTCTTCGCTTCATCGAGCTCGGCCGCGGTAACAACGCCGTCGCGGACGCGCGCGATCTCGGCCATCAACGACTTGAGTCCGTCCTCCGCCGGTTTGCCCTCGCTCAGGATCGCTATCAGGCTGTAGGCGCCCGCATCGCGTGTCGGGTCATGGAGGGTGAACACCTCCGTTGCGATCTGCTGCGCGTACACCATCGACTGGTAGAGTCTCGAACTTTCGCCCTTGGCCAGAATGGCGTCGAGCACGCTCAACGCCGCCTGGTCGGGGCTTAAGGCATCCGGGGACGGATACGAAACCGATATCGCGGGCAGCGGCGTATTGGGTTCGTAGACGGTATAGGCGCGCGGGGCGGTGCGCGCCGGTTCTTTGGCCGTTAGGCGGGGGATCGGCCGGTTCGGCACGGGAATCGGTCCGAAATATTTATGGATCCATTGATCGAGTTGAGCCGGATCGAAATGACCGGAAACGACCAGCACCGCGTTGTCCGGACGATAGTATGTCGCGTGAAAAGCCCGCACGTCCTCGATCGTGGCAGCGTCCAGGTCCTCTATCGAGCCTATGCCCGGGCGCCCGTACGGATGCACGGTGAAATTGGTCTGGGGGAGATAGAGAAAAAGCTTGCCGTATGGCGAGGCCAGGATGCGCTGGCGGAATTCTTCCTTCACGACATCCCGCTCGGAAAGGAAAATCGCCTTGTCGACTACAAGGGAGCCCATGCGTTCGGCCTCCGCCCATAAAAGCCTCTCCAGGTGATTGGCCGGGACGACTTCGTAGTAGTTCGTAAAATCGTCCCCGGTGGATGCGTTGTTTTCTCCGCCGACATCTTCCGTCAGCCGGTCGAGCATCTCCGCCGGCATGTTGCGCGTTGCCTTGAACATGATGTGCTCGAAAAGGTGCGCGAACCCCGACCGGCCGGCAGGATCGTCTTTGGACCCCACGTCATACCAGACCTGCACCGACACATTTGCCGTGTTTGGGTCCGGCATTGCATAGACGCGCAAACCGTTGGCCAGCCTGCGCTCCGTAAACTTCAGCGGCTCGATTTTCAGTGTTTTCATTGCGGATCCGGTCTTCTCCGGCTGCC
>CAZTHE010000295.1:0-1843 GCA_964613495.1 uncultured Acidobacteriota bacterium
GATCCGAAATTCGAGATCGCGATGCCGATAAGATCCAAGATCTCGCATCTCCGATCGGGAATCCCGCATCCATCTCATGTGTGCTAGCGCAGCTTGAGGGTCGCCAGCGCGGCCAGCGCCAGGATGCCGGCAACGATCCAGAGCCGGATCACGACCTTGGTTTCCGCCAGTCCCTTGTGCTGCATCTGGTGGTGCAGCGGCGCCCTCAGGAAGATCCGGCGGCCGAGCCATTTGATCCCGATCTTGTCCTGCACCTGCGACGTGACCGCTTCCACGACAAACAGCCCGCCCAGGATCAGGAAGAGGGCCTCCTGCTTCAGCAGGACGGACAGTACGGCCATGCACCCGCCGATGGCCATGGCGCCCGTGTCTCCCATGAAGACCTGCGCCGGGTACGCGTTGAAATACAGGAACCCGATGCCCGCGCCGACGAAGGCGGAGCAGAAGACCGCGAGCTCGCCCGCCCCGGGCATGAAGGGATAATTCAGGTATTTGGCCCAGATGGCGTTGCCCAGCAGGTAGCCGAAGACGCCCAGCACGCCGAGCACGAACACGGAAGGCACGATCGCGAGTCCGTCCAGGCCGTCGGTGATATTCACCGCGTTGCCCACCACGATCACGAAGAAGAACACGATGGGGAAATACAGCCAGACGGAGTTGAACAGCGGCAGTTTGATAAAGGGAATATAGAATGCGCCGGCCAGCGGCTGCGGGACCGGCGAGAGGGGGCTCGCGAGGAATAGCACCAGGAGCGCGGCGAAGGCGGCCTGCAGCAGCAGTTTCTTCGCCTCCGAGAGGCCCCGGTCTCCCGACCCGGCGCGCATCTTGGTCCAGTCGTCGACCAGCCCGATCATGCCGAACCACGCCATGCCGAGCAGCACCAGGAGCAGGTACAGGTTGGCCAGGTTGCACCACAGCAGGCACGAGACGAGCACGCACCCCGCGAAGATGGCGCCTCCCATCGCCGGCGTGCCGGCCTTGTCGAAAGAGGATGCCAGCCCGGTACTGCGCCGCTGGTCGACCCATCCGTGGCGGTGCAGGTGCCGGATGAAGACGGGCGTGAAGACGAGCGTCAGCACGATGGCCGTCAGCGCGGCGCCGATGGCGCGCGACGAGAGGTATTCGACGAGCCGCAGGAAAGAGAAGGAGTCGAAACTCGTATGGAGGTATCTTCCAAGGAAATAGATCATGGCGCGTCCCTCTTTTCCCTTTTCCTGGATACCGATTCCATGAGCCGCAGGTAGGCGAACTTGATCTCGAAATGCGGCCTGAAGTCCGTGGAGGTCAGGATGAATTTCGGGACCTGCGCCTCCAGCTGTTCCAGGTCCCGGACCTTCCCGCGCTCCACCAGGTGCAGGATGCCCCGGAGGACCGACGTCCGCAGACGCCACAGCCTGGCATCCCAGAGTCCCAGGAGGGCCGGCAGGGCGTCGGTCTCGTCGCCGATGGTGCCGAGGGCTTCCGCCGCCGCCGTGCTGACGTCGATGTTCCTGTCCGCGAGAAGGCGCTCGAGGGCCGAGACGAATTCCGTCCTGGCCGAAAGCTTTTCGCCGAACAGGGCCGCCGCGTGGGCCGCTTCGGTGCGGACTTCGTAATAGGGATCCCGCAACCCCAGCAGCAGCGCGCTTTCGACCTCGGGGGAGAGCTCCCGGATCCGGGCGAGCGCCGTCATGATATTTCTACGGATGAAACCGACCTGTTCGAAATCCCCGCCGAAGAGCCGCTTGAGGAACGGCGCCGGGGTGCGGTCGTTGAAGAGCGCCAGCAGTTCGGGGATTTTTTCCTTCGCCTGCAGGAGGCCGATGAGTTTCACGCCCAGGTTCCGCTCGGTCCACGACGGGTG
>CAZTHE010000296.1:0-1833 GCA_964613495.1 uncultured Acidobacteriota bacterium
GCCGCGGGCTGGATGCGCACCTGGTCACGCGCGTCTTTCACGAGATCATCGACGATTCCATCCGGTCGCAGCAACTCCAGCTCCTCGATTACGGAAAGACGGGAACGAAGCGCGTCGCCTTCCAGGGAATCGAAGGGGCCTACGGCGAACTGGCGGGACGCAAGCATTTCGCCCCGTACCTGGACACCACCGTCTTCTCGGGCATGGAAACGCTCGAGGAAGTGGTCAACGCGGTGGAGGACGGAGAAGCCGACTACGGCCTCCTGCCGGTGGAAAATACCGCCGCGGGCAGCATCAACGAGGTCTACGACCTGCTGTCGGTCGCCCGCCTGTCCATCGTCGGGGAGGAGATACTGCGCATCGAGCACTGCCTGCTGGCGCTCGACGACGTCCCGCCGTCCGCTATCCGGCAGATCTACTCCCATCCCCGGGCCCTGGCCGAATGCATGAAGTTCGTATCCAAACTGCCGCACTGCCAGCCCCTGCCCTACGCCGACTCGGCGATGGCGGTCAAAAAAATCAGTGAAGGAAAAGACCCGTCCGCCGCAGCCATCGCCAGCGAGGAGGCCGGAAAACTCTACGGGTTGAGGGTTCTGCGGCGCAACATAGAAGACCAGCCGAACAACTTCACCCGTTTTCTCGTCCTGGCCGCGAAGCCTTCGGTCGTCGATCTGCGCATTCCGTGCAAAACGTCGCTGATCATGGCGACGCCGCACGAAGAGGGCTCCCTGGTGAAGGCCCTGAGCCTGCTGCACGAGTACAAGATCAACCTGACCAAGCTCGAAAGCCGCCCCATTCCCGGCATGCCCTTCCAGTACATTTTCTACATCGATTTCGAGGGCAACATGGCGGAGCCGCGGGTCGCGGAAGCGGTCGGGAAACTGCATTCCGCCACGACGTCGCTGAAGGTGCTGGGCTCCTATCCGGCGCAGCACCGCGCCCGGACCGCGCCCAGGGTGGAAATCCTGGCGAGCGGGCCGCCGGAACCGGAGCCCGGGGCGCGGGAACCGCGCGAAGAGAAGAAGGAGAAGGTCGGCTACCGGCTGGCCAGCCGCGCGCAGAAGGCGGACGACACGGTCATCTCCGTGCGCGGCGTGAAGATCGGCGGGCCCGGCTTCGTCGTGATCGCGGGCCCCTGCGCCGTGGAGTCGCCGGAGCAGATCCTGAAGTGCGCGCGCTACGTCCGCGAATGCGGCGGCCAGGTGCTGCGCGGCGGCTGCTTCAAGCCGCGCACCTCCCCCTACAGCTTCCAGGGCCTGGGCTTCGACGGGCTGCGGATGCTGGCGGAAGCCGGGAAGGAATACGACCTGCCCATCGTCACGGAGGTCCTGTCCCCTTCCGACGTGGAGCCGGTGGCGCGCTATGCGGACATCCTGCAGATCGGCGCTCGCAACATGCAGAATTTCAGCCTGCTGAACGAGGTCGGGCGATCGAACCGGCCCGTCCTGCTCAAGCGCGGGATGATGTCCACCATGGACGAATTCCTGAACGCGGCCGAGTACATCCTCGACCGCGGCAACCACCAGGTGATCCTGTGCGAGCGGGGCATCCGCACGTTCGAGACGGCCACGCGCAACACGCTGGACCTCGGGTCCATCCCGATCCTGAAGCGCCTGACGCACCTGCCGGTCTTCGTCGACCCGTCGCACGCCGCGGGCAAGAGAGACCTCGTCATTCCGCTGGCGCTGGCGGCCCGCGCCGTCGGCCCGCACGGCCTGATCGTCGAGATACATCCCGAGCCCGAGAAGGCCCTCAGCGACGGCCCGCAGTCGCTTCATTTCCCGGAGTTTGCCGACCTGATGCGCAGCCTCTATCCGGGCTAGCCCATGCCTT
>CAZTHE010000297.1:0-1799 GCA_964613495.1 uncultured Acidobacteriota bacterium
TCGTCGAGGACGCCCTGAAGAACCTGGAACTGAACGGAGTGGAGATCCTGTTCATTGAAAATGTAGGGAACCTCGTCTGTCCCGCAGGGTATGACCTGGGCGAAGCGGCCAAGGTGGTCATCCTGAGCACGACCGAAGGCGATGACAAGCCGCTGAAATACCCCGCTATGTTTATCAATTCTTCCGTTCTGATCGTCAACAAGACGGACCTCGTACCCTATGTGAAGTGCGACCTGGATGTACTGAAGGGGAACGCCCTCCGAATCAACCCATCGCTCAAAATATTTGAAACTTCATGCTTTACAGGAGCCGGGATCCCGGAATGGTGCGGCTGGCTCAAACAGAAGGGTGCCGGAGGACAGTGATTCAGAGGATGCATATCGCCATCCGTGGGGCCGTGCAGGGAGTCGGTTTCCGGCCCTTCGTATACCGTCTGGCTTTGGAAATGAAGCTTCCCGGATGGGTGCTGAACTCCCCGCAGGGTGTTTTCGTCGAGGTCGAGGGCGAAAGGCAGCGGCTCGAATCCTTCCTTTTCCGCCTGCAGGATGAAAAACCCGCGCCTTCCTTCATTCAGAGCCTGGAGTTCTCGCTCCTGGACCCTGTCTTTTTCGAAAAATTCGAAATCCGCGGCAGCGAGCAATCGGGAACCAAAAGCGCCCTGATCCTCCCCGACATCGCCGCATGCCCCGAGTGTGTCGCGGAGATCCTCGATCCCGAAAACCGGCGTTACCGGTATCCCTTCACGAACTGCACCCACTGCGGACCGCGCTTCACCATCCAGGAATCGATCCCCTATGACCGGCCGAACACATCCATGCGGTCTTTTGAAATGTGCCCCGAGTGCCGCCGCGAATACGAGGATCCGCGGGACCGGCGTTTTCACGCTCAACCCAACGCCTGCCCCGTCTGCGGCCCCTGGCTGGAGTTGTGGGACTCCGCGGGAACGCCGCGCGCCGCGAGAGACGACGCGCTGCTCGAGGCGGCGTCGGAGATCCGCAGCGGAAGGATCGTCGCGGTGAAGGGGTTGGGCGGTTTTCACCTGATCGCGGACGCCCGGAACTTCCGGGCGGTGGAAACCCTCCGGGCCAGAAAACATCGCGAGGAAAAGCCTTTTGCCCTGATGTGCGCCTCGCTTCGGCAGGTCCGCGAAATCTGCGAAGTAGCCCCGCTGGAAGCCCGGCTGCTCGCCTCGCCCGAATCGCCGATCGTGCTGATGCAGCGCTCTGCCGGGGACCCGGCGGGGATTGCGCCGAACCTGGCGCCGAATAATCCTTACCTGGGCGTGATGCTCCCGTACACTCCACTGCACCACCTGCTGATGCGGGAACTGGATTCCCCCGTCATCGCGACCAGCGGCAACCTCTCCGACGAGCCGATCTGCATCGACGAGCGTGAAGCCGTGGAGCGCCTCTCGGGCATCGCCGACGCCTTCCTGGTCCACAACCGGCCGATCGTGCGGCACGTCGACGATTCCATCGTCAGGGTCGTTCTCGGGCGCGAACTCGTCCTGCGGCGGGCACGCGGCTATGCCCCGCTCCCCGTGCATTGCACTCGGGCCCTTGCGGGAAGCCTGGCGGTTGGCGCACACCTGAAAAACACCGTTGCGCTGTCGGTGGACGGCAACGTCTTCGTCAGCCAGCACATCGGCGACCTGGAAAACGCCCAGGCCTCCGCCGCTTTCCGGGAGGTGATCCGGAGCTTCCGGCACCTGTACCGGGTCGATCCGGTCCGGGTCGTGGCGGATATGCACCCGGACTACCTCTCCACCAGATTCGCCCGGGAAAGCGGCGTCCCGGTAG
>CAZTHE010000298.1:0-1797 GCA_964613495.1 uncultured Acidobacteriota bacterium
TATGCCGGCCTCCTCCTGGGTAATCTCCTTGGTTTCCATGTTCACTCTGACAATCGTTGCCATACGCCCATCTCTCCCTCTAAGCCATTTTACTGCATCATTATTATAACGCCCTGCCCGCGGCGCCGCATGGGCCGGCGTGGAACAGAGATCCGTGCGACTTGCCGGCTCCGCCCGGGCATGCATCCGCCCATGATAACGCGGGCGAATATACGCCTCCAACGTAAAGGATAGTACATCATCAGTATTGATGTAAAATATTATCTAGCTATACAATCATAGGGAATTCCTATGATAAGGGAGCAAGCCCGTGGAACTGCGTCAAATGGAGTACTTTCAAAGGGCGGGGCGCCTGAGGAGCATCACCAAGGCGGCGGGCGAGCTGCACGTCTCGCAGCCTTCGGTCACGGTGGCGATCCAGAAACTCGAAGAAGAGCTCGGCGTGCCGCTTCTGGACCGGGGTCAGAAGCAGATCGCGCTCACGCCGGAAGGCCGGGTTTGCCTGAAGCGGACGGACGACATCCTCGCGCGCATCCGGGACCTGGTTGCGGAGATGAACGATTACCGGTTTGCGCAGAAGGGGACGGTCAAGATCGGCATCACGCCCGTCATCGGGGCATACTTCTTTCCTGCCGCGCTGGCCAGGTTTCAGAAGATGCACCCGCGCGTCCAGGTGGTGGCGACGGAGGAGGGATCGCTTTCGCTCAGGAAGAGGCTGGAGCGGGGGGAGCTGGACCTAGCCATGATGATCCTCTTCCAGACGTCGCCGCACCTCGAAACGGCGCCGGTGGCCAAGGGGCAGCTGCTCGCCTGCTTCTCGCGCGAAAATCCGCTGAGCAGGCTGGATTCCATCCCCTTCAGCAGGCTTCGCGGCGAACCTTTCGTGCTGTTCCGCGAGGACACCTACAGCCGGAAGGTGATCCTGGACGAGTGCGCCCGGAACCGGTTCAAGCCGCGCATCGTGTTTTCCTCGAGCCAGATCGAAACCGTGATGGGCATGGTCGGACACGGCGTCGGGATCTCGTTCCTGCTCGACACGATCGTCACGAAATACCCCGAGGTGGTCGGACGGCCCCTGGAAAAGCCGCTCCTGCTCGAGGCGGGCCTGGCCTGGAGCAGGGACCGGTACCTGTCGAAAGCGGCCCGGCTGCTCATGGACTCGCTACTGGAATCGCCCGGGGGGGTTCAGGCATAATCTGGAGACAGAGAAAAGGGAAACCCGAAATGAGCAAGCCTGCCAAACTGAGCGACCTCATGCTGTCCCTGGAGATGCCGTCCGAGGACTTTTGCCATTACTTTGACCGCAAGACCGGCGCGGTGGTCACGGTCGAGGACGCCCTGCTTTCCAGCCTCGAGGATGGCGCAGAGGAAGACTCGGACGCTTTCGCAGAATGGGACAGGGAGGAGGTTGAAGCTGCGAAATCAATTGTCGGCGATGACGGCAGCCGCTTTGTCTCCCTGCCGGACAAATTCGATTTCGACGAGTATCGCGTGATGGAGAGCTTTATCCGTTCCCTCGACAGCCATGAAGCGGCGAGCCAGCTGTGGCAGGCCATCAAGGGCACCGGTGCTTTCCGGTATTTCAAAGACACGCTGCACCGGCTCGGAATCCAGCAATCGTGGTACGACTATCTCGACGAAGCCGAGCGAAAGTTCGTGATTGACTGGGCCAGGGAAAACGACGTGCCCTATAAGGACGACCTTCGAAAACCGCGCAAGTAACCGCGTCCGCCCGGGGAGGGGCCACGAATTTCACAGCCTGGCCTCTGGCCACAACCAAGAGGCCGTCACCAGAAT
>CAZTHE010000299.1:0-1730 GCA_964613495.1 uncultured Acidobacteriota bacterium
ATCCCCGGGATTCCAGAATGCAGATTCCAGATTTCAAATTCCAGATTCCAGATCCTGAATGTCCGCGATGCCCTCTGGAATCCGAAATCTGGAATCTGGAATCTGGAATCCATTTCTTCATCTATGGCTGGCGTCTGCCGGGCAGGTACATTAAGATGATCTTTCGCTTATGAACTCCAGCGACGGTGACGGCATATGAGGCATGTAATCGTGGGGACCGCGGGGCACATCGACCATGGCAAGAGCGCCCTGGTCCGGGCTTTGAGCGGGGTCGATCCGGACCGATTGAAGGAGGAACAGCTGCGGGGGATCACGATCGATCTGGGATTCGCCCACCTGGACCTCGGGGACGTGCAGATCGGGTTCGTGGATGTCCCGGGACACGAAAAATTCGTCAAGAACATGCTCGCCGGCGTGGGCGGGATCGATTTCGTGCTGCTGGTGATCGCGGCCGACGAATCCATCATGCCGCAGACGCGCGAGCACTTCGACATCTGCCGCCTCCTGGGCGTCCGCACGGGCATCGTCGTCATCACCAAAACGGACATGGTCGATCCGGACATGATCGAACTGGTGCGCGACGAGGTGATGGAAGCGACGCTCGGGTCGTTTCTCGAAGGCGCGGAAATCATTCCCGTAAGCTCGAAAACCGGCGAAGGCATCGAGCGTCTGAAAAAGGCCATCCACGACCTGGCGCTGGCGATGCGTCCCCGCCCCACCAATCGCCTGCTGCGCCTGCCGATCGACCGGGCGTTCAGCATCCGCGGTTTCGGCACCGTCGTGACGGGGACCCTGACCTCCGGCGAGATCAGAAAGGACCAGGAAATAGAGCTCATCCCGGGCGGACTGACCGCCAGGGTGCGCGGCATCCAGGTTCACGGGACCATGACCGGCCATGCGATCGCCGGGCAGCGAACGGCCGTGAACCTTCAGGGCGTGGACCTGGCGCAGGTCGAGCGCGGCATGGCCGTCACCGTTCCGCGGACGTTCCGGGCCACCCAGATCCTGGACGTCCGGCTGTTGCTGCTGCCCAGCGCAAAACCGCTCAAGAACCTGGTCAAGGTCCGGTTCCACCAAGGCACGCTGGAGGTGCTGGCCCGCGTGGCCCTGATCGGCAGGGACACGCTGAATCCGGGCGAATCGACCTACGCCCAGCTCCGGCTGGACGCGCCCGTTTTCTGCCTGCACGGCGACTCCTTCATCATCCGCCGGTTCTCGCCCACGATCACGATCGGCGGCGGAACGATTCTTCACCCGAACCCCTCCAAGCACAAGAGCACCGACACCGCGACGCTGGCCGCCCTGCAGGCTCTGGCGGAGGGAGATCTTGCGGCAAAGATACCAATCCTGCTGGCGACGCACGCCAAACGCGCGATGGACCTGAACGGGCTGAATTCCCTGCTCGGCCTGCCGGAACCGGAAATCGTCGGCATCTGTTCGGAGCTCGCCGGGTCGGGGAAACTGGTGCTGCTGCAGGCCCCTTCCCCCATCCTGGTGCTGCCCCAGGTCATCGAGTCGCTGCAGGCGGAGACCCTGGCGCAGGTCGGCGCTTTCCACAAGGAAAACCCGCTGCAGCGCGGGATATCGAAGGAGGAACTGCGCAAGCGCCTGTACGACGATTTCCCGCTCGAAGTCTTCCGCCACTGCCTAGACGGGCTGGCGGAGAAGCGCCGGCTGTCGTTCCTGGAGGAAGCCGTCGCGCTTCACGGCCGCGAAGTGCAGCTGACGGC
>CAZTHE010000300.1:0-1728 GCA_964613495.1 uncultured Acidobacteriota bacterium
CGAACCCGTCGCCGAGGCCGCCGAGGAGTAGATGGAAAACCTGCGCGCACAGATACGGGTGGACCTGCACGAATCCATTGAGGGCGAATGGGGAATCCCCGTCGCCCTCACGGATCCGGACGGCACCGAGCATATCTACAATAAACTGTACACAACCGAACGCCTGAAAGCGCAGGTTTTGAATTACACAAAGCGCGAGGATCCCGCAACTGGCGAAACCGTCGTAGTCCCGCAGGTCGTAGTTGTCCTCGCCGAGGATAGCCTCCCCCGCGTTCCCGTCGACGGTGAATTCTGGTTTATTAAGGTACTCAACTCCCTCGCAGGACTCGGCGCCGACGTCGCGTATGTATTCACGACCGACCGCGCGCGCGAGCACGGAGGCGATATCGGGTTCGTCAGATTATATCAGCAGCTCGTCGAAAATGAAATCCCTGTGGTGCCCTCGACATGATGATGTTTGAGACAGCAGAGAAAGCGCTCCACGATATCATTGAGGCCGCAGCCGCCGGACGTTTTACCGTCATCGGCTACCAGCGTCAGTCGAAATCCGCGGAGCACGATCGCAAGCTCGTGCAGGTATATTACAGCACCGGTGATATCCCCAAATCGGGGAGCGGCCGCACCGGCAACAAAGCGCACGATATCACTATCGAAATTGACATGACGGTATGCTCCAAAACCGCCGTCGATCTCGACACCCTCGAATCCAGGACAGCGTCGCCTCAGCAGAAAGCCGCCGCCCTCGTGGGATTGAAAACTGCGGCAGAGATTGCGAACACGGAAATAAACGAGCTCATCAGGTGGGTATACCAAATCGTTATGGATGCCCGCAATGACGAACTCGGCCTCGAAGAGGGTTCCATATCCTCACGCTGGATTGCAAACATCACGAAGGACACCACGATCGGTTACGGCGGCATCGTCGTCAAAACCGCGAACATGAAATATACGTGCCGCGTCAGTGAGGAGGTTCCCGGCGACATCGGGACCGAACCCCCAATCGTAGATTTCAATTCCGAAATACCCGCCGACGATACCGGAGGCGCAGGCGTAGACGTAATAAATGATAATACGGAGGTAGCATAATGACCATATCCCCCACCAGCCTCGCCGCGATAGTCGGTGTCGGCGTCGAAAATCAGCAGTTTGCAGTGACCGCGCAGGTCAAGCCGCAGAAAAATGTAATCATAGGCACCTACGACGAAGCGGTTCACGTCGAGATCGTCCCGAACGTCCCGATCCGGGTATACTCGGCCGCTCAGGTGGCGGGCCTCACCGGATACGGGTTCATGCTCCACAGACTCGCACGCGCCGCGTTCAAGCCGGGCAACGTCGAGACCTGGATCATCCCCCAGCTCGAGGGCGGTTCTGATCCCGACCAGGCCACCGCAGACATCGATTTCACCGGATCGGCGGCGGTTCTCGCGGGCACGATATACCTCTATATCGCGGGAGACCTCGTTCGCGTACCCATAACCGCAGCAATGACCGACGATCAGATCGGTGAGGCCGTCGAGGCCGCAGTCAATGCCGACGATGACCTTCCCGTTACCGCGGTCAACGCGGCCGGCGTGGTTACGTTCACCAGCAAGAGCGGCGGCACCTGGGGAAATTACATCAGCCTCGACGTCAATCTCGGATACGGTGAGGCGCTCCCCGGCGGAGTCGTAGCGACCCTTCCCGTCAGCGGCTATCTCGCAGGCGGTGTCGGAGTCCCCGACATACAGG
>CAZTHE010000301.1:0-1709 GCA_964613495.1 uncultured Acidobacteriota bacterium
GACTGCCTGTATAATGCTTCCGGGTGCATGCGTATGAAAAATATCTTCTTCCTGGATGTGGATACCCAGCGGGATTTCATGCTGCCGGCGGGAGCCCTGTACGTGCCGGGCGCGGAGCGGATGATCCCGAAACTGCGGCGTCTTTTCGACTTCGCCAGGAGAAACCAGATCTCCGTCCTGTCGTCGGTCGACGCCCACGCGGCCGACGACCCGGAATTCGGCGAGTTTCCCCCGCATTGCGTTCGCGGGACCGAGGGCCAGCGCAAGCTGGACGATACGCTCTTTCCCCGGCCGTTGATTTTCGAGAACAAGCCCGTGGACCGGAACCTGATGGAGGTCGTGCGCAAACACCAGCAGATCATCGTCGAAAAGCAGACGCTGGACCTGTTCGACAACCCCGTCGCGGAACGACTGGCGCGCGTGCTGCCGCCGCGGGCGATCGTGTTCGGCGTCACGACCGAATACTGCGTCAAGATGGCTTGCCTGGGACTGCGTCGCCTCGGAGTGCAGACGGCGGTGGTGACCGACGCGGTGCGCGCGCTTGCACCCAAAAGCGAAAAGGAAGCCATCGAGACCCTGCGGCGCGCGGGCGTGGAGTTCATTGCCCTGGAAACGCTTCTGGAGGCGGCCGGCGGTTAATTCCGCTTGATTCATGAAGGCCCTGCTGCTGCCGGCGAATATGGATTCCAGGTCTCGGATCTCGCATCCCGGATCTCGGATCCCTACGGGACAAACGGATTTGAGTGTCGGACTCTATTTTCATGTGCCGTTCTGCCTCTCCCGATGCGGCTACTGCCATTTCCTGAGCCTTCCCTACGACCCGGAGACCGCCGCCCGCTACGCACGGGCTCTCCTGCGGGAAATAGACCGCGGCGGAACGACCCGCCCGCCGGGGCAGGGGATCGATTCGATCTATCTGGGCGGCGGGACGCCGAGCGTCATGCCCGCGGACTTCGTGCCCTCGCTGCTTCAGGCCTGCCGCCGTTTCCGGCCTGCCGGCGACTGCGAGATATCGATGGAAGCCAATCCCGGCACCCTTTCGCGGGAGAAGGTGGATGCCTGGAAGCGCAGCGGCGTGAACCGTGTGTCCCTGGGCGCCCAGTCCTTTGCGGATTCGGAACTGGCCGGCGTCGGCCGGACGCATACGTCGGCCATGACGCTCGATTCCGTGCGCCTGCTGCGCCGCGGCGGAATCCGCAACCTCAACCTCGACCTGATGCTCGGGCTGCCGGGACAGACGCGCCGGAGCTGGACCCGGAGCCTCGAAGCCGCGGCCCGGCTGCACATAGAACACCTGTCGGTCTATATGCTCGACCTGGACGAAGCCTGCACGCTTCGGGCCGAAGTCTCACGGGGCGCCCTCCGCCTTCCGGAGGAGGAACTGATCGCCGACCTGTACCTGGAGACCATCGCCTTTCTGGAGGGATGCGGGTACCGGCAATACGAAATCAGCAACTTTTCGCTCCCGGGTTATGCCTGCCGGCATAACCTGAAATACTGGCTGCGGGAACCGGTAGTCGGCTTCGGCCTGGGCAGCCATTCCTTCGACGGGGGTTCGAGGTGGGCCAATACGCCCGAAATGGAACTCTACCTGAAGGCGATGGATGGAGACGGCGATGCCGTCGCTTTCAGGGAACCGGTCGATGCCGCGAGATCTCTGCAGGAAACGCTCTTTCTCGGCCTGCGCCTTAATCAGGGCGTGGACTGGC
>CAZTHE010000302.1:0-1707 GCA_964613495.1 uncultured Acidobacteriota bacterium
GGCGCCAAGGTGCGCCCCGGCGACGTGCTGGTCGGGAAGGTGACGCCCAAGGGCGAAACCCAGTTGTCGCCCGAAGAGAAACTGCTCCGCGCGATCTTCGGCGAGAAGGCCGGGGAGGTCCGCGACGCGTCGCTGGTCACCCCTCCGGGCATCGAGGGCACCATCGTCGACGTCAAGATCTTCTCGCGTAAGGGCGTGCCCAAGGACGAGCGCGCCAAGCAGATCGAGCGGGAGCAGATCGACAAGATGGAGAAGGACCTCAACGACGAGATCCGAATCATCAAGGAAGAGCGCAACAAGCGCCTGGTCGACATCTTCAGCGGCGAGGTCGTCCCCGACGACGTGGTGAGCCGGTCGGGCGAGGTGCTGGTGCGCAAGAAGACCAAGCTGACCCGCGCCCTGCTCCAGGAGCTCAGCACGACGGAGCTGAACAAGATCAAGAACGACTTCAAGTCGGAGAAGGAAGGCAAGGTTTACGAAAGCATCCGGCGCCTGGAGGAGAAGACCGAGAAGCAGATCCAGATCCTGAAGAGCCTGCACGAGGAACAGCTCGGCAAGCTGCGGCGCGGAGACGAGCTGCCGCCCGGCGTCATCAAGATGGTCAAGGTCTACGTCGCCATGAAGCGCAAGCTGTCGGTCGGCGACAAGATGGCCGGACGCCACGGCAACAAGGGCGTCATCGCCCGCATCCTGCCCGAGGAGGACATGCCCTATCTGCCGGACGGCACCGCCGTCGAGATCGTGCTCAATCCCCTGGGCGTGCCCTCCCGCATGAACGTGGGGCAGATCCTCGAGACCCACCTGGGGTGGGCGGCCAAGGCCCTGGGCCTGTACTTCTCCACGCCGGTGTTCGACGGGGCGTCCGAACAGGAGATCAAGGACATGCTCCAGCGGGCCGGGCTGCCCGAGAGCGGCAAGATCGACCTGTACGACGGGATGACGGGAGAAAGGTTCGACCAGAAGGTCACGGTCGGCTACATCTACATCCTGAAACTGTCCCACCTCGTGGACGACAAGATTCACGCACGGAGCATCGGCCCGTATTCGCTCATCACCCAGCAGCCGCTGGGCGGGAAGGCCCAGTTCGGCGGCCAGCGGTTCGGGGAAATGGAAGTGTGGGCGCTCGAGGCGTACGGCGCCGCCAACATTTTGCAGGAATTGCTCACGGCAAAATCCGACGACATCCAGGGCCGGACCAAGATCTATGAAGCCATCGTCAAGGGGGAATCCCAGTTTACGCCGGGGATCCCCGAATCGTTCAACGTGCTCATCCGCGAACTGCAGAGCCTCTGCCTCGACGTGGAACTGATCCAGCGGCAGAAGGCGCGGCAGCCGGAAGTGGTGCCCGAGTAAGGCTCCGGGCCCTTCGCCAATGGCGGCGAACCGGGCGCGGAAGACGTGGAACGCCGGAAGAAACGCAAGTTCGAAACAAACCTCTTGGGATTAGGGGGGGGCAATTGAGAAGTTTTAAAGACGTGATGGAAAAATCGGATCTGAGCACGGATTTCGACAGCATTCGGATCAGCCTCGCTTCTCCGGAGAAGATACGGGCGTGGTCGCGGGGTGAGGTCACCAAACCGGAAACGATCAATTACCGTACATTCAAACCAGAAAAGGACGGGCTGTTTTGCGCTCGGATATTTGGCCCGGTGACGGACTGGGAATGCCTCTGCGGCAAATACAAGCGCATGAAGTACCGCGGCGTGG
>CAZTHE010000303.1:0-1692 GCA_964613495.1 uncultured Acidobacteriota bacterium
AACCTGAAGCCCCTCTTTATCTATCTGGAAAAACAGATCCGCGCGTCGAGCGAGGCGCACAGGAAGGAATATCTGCAACGCCTTTACAAAGTTGCTACGGAGATCAGCCGGAAGCAGATGCTGGTGCTGGAGGGCGCGGGACGAAAGACCGACCGCATCATCGATTTCGCGAATTTCGAGCAGAATCCCGGAGGATTTCCGCTGGACGACGCCACGCTCACTCTGGACGGAATCACCCGGCAGTTCTCCCTGTTCGTCCTGTCGGTGGACCAGGCCGCGCAGCAGATCAATGTGCGGCTCGAGATCAAGACGGCGGACAAGGATCGCGGCAACGTGGAGACCAGCACGGCGGAATTCTGGGTGGGATTCTTTGATTTCCCAATGATCGACAATACGCGTCTGCCCCACGACCAGCGGGCTGCCGTTGTTCTGAATGCTTTTGAGGACGAGAGCGCCGATGTCACTCTGGCCTATTTCCCTGGTTCCTATGCGAGCCTCAAGGAAAAACCCTACTACCAGGAAGTCGTGCAGAACCTGATGAAGACAAGCCAGGGACTGACCGAATAACGACACCCCTGTCGGCTTTGTATCCCGGGACGAAGAGGGCCTGCCTCGGAAAAAGCCGCGCAGCATTTTCGGACCCCAAAAGCCAGGGTAAGCCCGACTCTTTGAGGGTTAGATTAACTTTGGAGCTTCTTGCTGAAAAAACTCAGTAACTTCATGCCAGGAGATTGAGGAGGACAGATAAAGCTGACTGTAGAATCGCCGCCAAATGAATGCCGTAGCATCATAGTGTCCCCAGGGCATGAAAAAGCAAAACACTCTCTTGTCCCATCGGGGACACGGGTGACTGTCCCGAATGCCCTGCGCTCATGCTATCCTTAATTGTGGAGGCAGATGCGGCCTAACGCCACGTCGCGTGAACCTATTTTCGCCGGCCATCGGATCGAGGTATTCACAGGAGCGGTATTTGCTATGGCAATTCCCAGTTGTTATGCAGGCAAGGTCCTGTTCGTCAACCTGACCGAAGGACAGATCCGCGAAGAAGTCCTTCCGGAATCCGTTTACCGGGAGTTTATCGGGGGAAACGGCTTGGGCATCCGCGTCCTGTATGAAAGGATGAGGGCAGGGATTGACGCGCTGGGACCGGAGAACATTCTGGGATTTGTTGTCGGCAGCCTGACCGGCACGCCGTCACCGGGAAGCGGGCGTCACATGCTTGTCACAAAATCCCCCCTGACCGGGACCTGGGCGGAATCCAACTCGGGAGGGACTTTCGGCCCGGAACTGAAAATGGCCGGCTATGACGCCGTTTTTTTCTCCGGAATTTCCCCCAGCCCCGTCTATCTGTGGATCAGGGATGGCAAGGCCGGATTGAAGGATGCCTCCGGGCTATGGGGGAAGGACGCCTATGAAACCCACGATTTGCTGCAGTCCTGGGGAGACCGCGCCATGAAGATTGCCTGCATCGGACCGGCGGGCGAATCCCTGTCGCTGCTGTCGGGCGTCGTCAGCGAAAGGGGCCGGATCGCTGCCCGCAATGGCGTAGGCGCGGTGATGGGATCCAAGAGGCTGAAAGCGGTTGCCGTAAAGGGCGGCGTTCGATCGATCGTGCCCGCCGACAGGGAAAAATTCAATGGCGCGATACGGCAGTTCCTGGAGATGATCCATAACAACGAATACGCCAAAGGG
>CAZTHE010000304.1:0-1640 GCA_964613495.1 uncultured Acidobacteriota bacterium
GGCCGCCGTTCCAATGGCGCCGAAAATCCCCGCGCCGATTACGGCGCCGATGGCGAGCATGATGAGATCGCCCGCGCCCAGAGACCGCTTCAGGGTATGGACCGATTCCGCATCAGGCGACCATTGGGCAATGGTTTTCCGCTTGAATAGCTGCACGGGCGCAGTTCCCTCCGGCAAACGCCCCGGTCCTGCAAATCGGTTTGTCGGGCCTGGAGCGGGTTTTTCAGGGCGTCGCTTCTATAGAGCCTTCAGTTTCGCGTATTTTTCGATCAGGGCTTTCCGGCCTACACGGCTGAAGGTTATGACAAGCTTTGTGTCGTTCCCCATTTTTTCGCGGCTGAGGATGATCCCGTCGCCGAACTGTTCATGGCGCACCCGCATGCCCGCTTTGAAAAGAGGGCCGGCCTTCGATTCGCCGCCGGCTGCGCCGGACTTCTGTTTCTGGGACAGCCCTCAGATCGAGCTTGCGGGCAAGACGCTCGGCTATCGTCTTGGGCTGCGGGAACGGCTCCTCCCGCGGCCGGGCGCGCTCAGCCGCGTAATCCCGAACCGCAGGGTATCTTTCTTCCGCTTCAAAAAACCGGTTCGCCGGACGAAAACTCCGCTCGAAGGAATCCGTATCCTCCATGCCTTCGAGCAAATCCGGCGGTATTTCCCTGAGGAAGCGGGAGATCCGGGAGGGAAAGCCGGAATTTGGGCCGTATTTTTTGCGGAACGGCGTCCATGTGATAAACAGCTTGCGTTTTGCGCGCGTAATGCCGACGTAGCACAGGCGCCGTTCCTCCTCGAGGTCCGCATTCGAATCCATCGATTGGGAATGGGGGAAAAGCCCTTCTTCCATGCCGGCGAGAAATACGGTGTCGAATTCCAGTCCCTTGGCGCTATGGAGCGTCATCAATGCCACGTGCGCGTCGGGATCGAGCTGGTCGAGTTCCGACGCGAGCGATGCGCGGTCGAGAAATTCCGATAGCGTTTCCCCCCTCGATTCGGATTCCGAGGCTGCGCGAACCAGTTCCTCGATGTTGGCCAGACGGTTCTCCAACTCTGCGGATGCCTCCTGCTTCTGAATCGATTCCAGATACCGGGTGTCTTGGAGGATCGTTTCGATCATTCGGGCGATGGAGGCCGTCTGCTGGAGGCCCCCCCATTTATCCATCAGGTCCACAAAACGCTGCAGAGCACGCGATGTCCGGACGGGTATCGCGGGATCGGCGGCTTTCTCGCGAACGGTCTGGAGAATGGGAACCCCCTTTCCCAGCGCCGTTTCCGTAAGCAGGTCGACCGTGGCTTGGCCGATGCCGCGGGGCGGCGCATTGATTATCCTGAGAAGCGCCAGGTCGTCTTCGGGATTGAAAACAACTCTCAGGTATGCCAGGAGATCCTTTACCTCCATTCGTGCGAAGAAGGCGACGCTTCCGACAAGGGCATATGGAATGCCTTCTTCCGTCAAGACGTCTTCGAAATTTCGCGAAAGAAAATTAGCGCGATAGAGGACCGCGATATGCCATTCCGGATTCTCTTCGAGAGCGGCTTTTATCTGGCGGGCCACCCAGGCGGCTTCTTCGCGGGGCGATTCGGCCGAGCGGCATGTGAGGACATCCCCGCTCGGATTTTCCGTCCAGAGGCTCTTTCCTTTACGT
>CAZTHE010000305.1:0-1619 GCA_964613495.1 uncultured Acidobacteriota bacterium
TGCCGACTGCCGACTGCCGACTGCCGACTGCCGACTGCCGACTGCCGACTGCCGGCGATTGCCGGGAAGGAGGGGAAATGAACACTCGCGCGCTGCTGACGGACCTCTACGAACTGACCATGGCGGCGGCGTATCTCGCACAGGGAAAAGCGCGGGACACCGTCACGTTCGATCTCTATTTCCGGCGCAACCCGTTCAACGGGGGCTACGCGATCGCCGCCGGACTGGAGGACGCCGTCCGAGCGGTCATGGAGACCGCATTCAGCGAAGAGGACATCGCTTTCCTGCGCGACATGAAATCCCCGGCCGGCATGCGGACTTTTCCGGAGGAATTCCTGCAATACCTCGCCGGCTACAGGTTCAGGGGCAACATCCGCGCGATTCCGGAAGGCAGCGTGGTTTTCCCGAACGAACCGCTCGTGCAGGTCCGCGGCAACCTCATCGAGTGCCAGATGGCCGAGACTATCCTTTTGTGCCACGTCAATTTTCAGACGCTGGTCGCCACCAAGGCGGCCCGGATCTGGGAGGCGTCCAATCGCGGCTCGGTGATCGAATTCGGGCTGCGCCGCGCGCAGGGACCCGACGGGGCGCTGAGCGCCTGCCGCGCCGCCTTTATCGGGGGCGCCGACGGCACCTCGAACGTTCTCGGCGCGGCCCTGCTCCGGATGCCGGCCAAAGGGACACACGCCCACAGCTGGATTCAGGCCTTCGGTTCGGAACTGGACGCGTTCCGCGCCTATGCGCGGTCCTTTCCCGACGAATCCATCCTGCTCGTCGACACCTACGACACGCTGAAAAGCGGCGTGCCGAACGCCATCCGCGTCGCGAAGGAGCTCGAGCCGCAGGGGCATCGCCTGGCCGGCATCCGCATCGACAGCGGCGACCTGGCGTTTTTGAGCATGCAGGCCCGCCGGATGCTGGACGAAGCGGACGTGCCATACGTCAAAATCGTCGCATCCAACGAACTCGACGAATACATCATCTCCGAAATCATCGTCCAGGGAGGACGGGTCGACGTCTGGGGCGTCGGCACGAACCTGGTCACCGGATCGGGCGCCGGCGGCGGCGCGCTGGGGGGCGTGTACAAAATGGTCGAACACAACGGCACGCCCAAGATCAAGCTGAGCTCCAATCCCGAGAAGATGACGAACCCGGGCTACAAAAAGGTCGTGCGCTTCTACGGCGCCGACGGCCTGATGGAAGCGGACGCCCTGGCCGCCGACCCGGAAGACGTCAACGACGGCGGCATCCTGATCGTGGACCCGAATAATCCCCTCCGGCGCAAGAAGCTCGACTCCGTCCGGCGCGCGGAACTGCTGGTCCCGGTCGTGGACTCCGGTGAAATTGTTTACCGGTTCCCCTCCATCGGGCAGATACGCGATCACCGGAAGGAAGATCTCGCCCTGCTCCACGAGAGCCACAAGCGCCTCATCAATCCGCACGAATACAAGGTCGGCCTCACTCACGCGCTCTGGCGGCAGAAGGAGCAAATGATCAACGAAGCAACCGTTTGAAAGGCAGTCGGCAGTCGGCAGTCGGTAGTCGGTAGTGCGTGGCTTGAAAAGCAGTCGGTAGTCGGCAGTCGGTAGTCGGTAGTGCGTGGCGGTCGTTCGGCAGTT
>CAZTHE010000306.1:0-1615 GCA_964613495.1 uncultured Acidobacteriota bacterium
ATCGTTTTGGAACTGTTTCCAGCCCGTGCTTTAATCTCGCTTATTTAAGGACTAGACAAGGTCCTCGCCGCCGTCCACGCGGATCACGTTGCCGGTGCACCAGGGCGATTCGTTCAGGCTAAGCGCAACTATCAGAGACGCAACGTCTTCGGGTAATGTCAGGCGCTTGCCGGGATTCGATTGCAGTGCCGCGGCGAACATCCGGTCGCTGCCCGGGATCCTGCGGGCTGCCGGGGTGTCGGTGACTCCCGCCTGAATCGCGTTCACGGCGATGCCGGAAGGCGCGAATTCCACTGCGAGTTGCCGGACATGCGATTCGAGCGCCGCTTTTGCGGCGGAAACGGCTCCGTAGCACGGCCAGACCCGATGGCTCCCGGCGCTGGTCATGGCGAACAGCTGTGCTCCCGCTTGCAGGAGCCCGGCCGCATACAGGTCCTGGGCCCAGTAGACGAAGCTGTGAGCCATCACATCGAGAGTCATGTTCATGTCGGCCGGCCGGATCGATCCCGGCGCTTCCCCGGGGATGTAGGGTTTCAGCGTTCCGAAGGCGAGAGAATGCATCAGGATGCGGATGCCGTCGAATTGCGGGTGCGATTCCCGGATGCGGCCGATGGCGCCGATCACCTCCGCGCGCCGCTCCGGGTCGGCCGCGTTGACGTTGAAAAATTCCGCCTCACACCCCGCCGCGCGGACTCCGGCCGCAACGGCCTCCGCGTTGGCCATCGTCGCCCTGCGGTCCAGATGAACGCCCACGATGTTGAAGCCGCGGCGCGCAAGCGCCAATCCGGCCGCGGCCCCGAAGCCGCTGGAAGCTCCCAGGATCAAACCCCATTTCCGTTTCTTCGCATCCGCCACGGTCTCCCTCCCCGGTTTTCCGCCCCTATGATACGGCATCGGGCGGCGGATCGGTACCGGAATTGGCGGAGCGGATCTGCCGCCGCCGAAAAGAGAATTCTTCCCGCGATTCCCGTCCCGGACCGCCTGCGTCTCGTGGTAGGATGATCGCGTCAAAACGAAGAATTCGTGCCGCGGGAGAATTTTTTTTGGCTCAAAAGATCTCTTCGCGATTAGATACGCAGGAGACCGGCGGGCCGGCACTTCACTGCTGAGAGGGAACGGGCGATGGCAGACGATAGAAACAACAAGAACAAGGCGATCGATATCGCGCTGACGCAGATCGAAAAGCAGTTCGGCAAGGGATCCATCATGCGTCTGGGCGACCGCATCGATACGGCCGGGGTGCAATCCATCCCCACGGGATCCATTTCCTTCGATGCCGCGCTGGGGGTCGGCGGCTTTCCCAAGGGCCGCGTGGTGGAGATCTACGGGCCGGAATCCGGAGGGAAAACGACCCTCGCCCTGCATGCGATCGCCCAGGCCCAGAAGATCGGCGGGTCCGCCGCATTTATCGACGCCGAACACGCCATGGACGCGAATTACGCCAAGATGCTTGGCGTGAATACCGACGAACTGCTGGTGTCGCAGCCCGACAGCGGGGAGCAGGCCCTGGAGATCGCCGAGGTTCTCGTACGAAGCGGCGCGATCGACATCCTCGTGATCGATTCGGTCGCCGCCCTGGTTCCCAAGGCGGAACTGGAAGGGGAAATGGGCGATT
>CAZTHE010000307.1:0-244 GCA_964613495.1 uncultured Acidobacteriota bacterium
CGCGCGCGACGTGCCGGCGTGCGCGGCGGACGCCGACCGGCCGGATTGCCTGACGGCCGCACAGGCCGCGGCCATCGCCAAAATTTATGCGGGGCCCGTCAGCAACGGGAAGCCGTTCTTCCCGGGATTCGAGCCGGGCAGCGAGTCCGTGATGCCGAGCTTTTTCGGCGGCGGCACGGCCAGCGGCTGGCTGAACCTCATCGTCAGCGCGCAGCCGGGCGGCACGGCGGCGGATTTCGGCCTG
>CAZTHE010000307.1:254-1609 GCA_964613495.1 uncultured Acidobacteriota bacterium
CGACCGCGACATCCCGATGCTCGACGAATGGGGCAAAAAGGCGGATGCGAAAAACCCGGATTTATCGGGATTCAAAAAGCGCGGCGGCAAGCTGCTTATGACCTACGGGTGGGCGGACCCCGTCCTGCAGCCGAGGATGGGCGTAAATTACTACGAACAGGCGCTGGCCAAAAACGGGCCGGACACGACGGATTTCTTCCGGCTGTTCATGGTTCCGGGAATGTCGCACTGCAGCGGCGGGATCGGCACGGACCGCCACGACTCGATGACGGCCATGGTCAACTGGGTGGAGAAAGGCAAAGCGCCCGAAACGATCCGCGCCAGCCGGGCCGTCGACAACAAGGTGGTGCGCACGAGGCCGTTGTGCCCCTACCCGCAGGTCGCGAAATACTCGGGACAGGGCAGCATCGACGACGCGGCCAATTTCCGCTGCGCCGCGCCGTAGGCCGAAAACGCGGTTTCACCCGGGGAAACTCAAATCATGGCCTGGAACTGGTCCCGGTGCCCGCATGCCGATCCCGCACTCGTTTGTTAACAGTCTGCGCCGCCTCGTGACGGACCTTCATCAATAATGCGGGTTAATGGTTTCTCGTTGGGGTGCGAGGCACGATGAGGGACCTCAACAGTTTCCCGAATCCGGATTTTTTCCGGCCTTCCGCTCTACCCCCCGGGTCGTCCTGCGGGCCGAAGCAGGCCGTTCCCATGGACCCGAAACTGCCGGGCGTCAGGATGTCCGTTTCGTACCGGTATCCGTCGGTTTCTTCGATGATTCCGAAATCGGGATCGCCCGGTGCGGTCCGAAAGCGGACGTAGTGCCGTCCGCCGGGTTCTGCATCGAGAACGAGGGTGTCCTCTCCGATCCTCAACATGTGGCTGCCGGGGCGAACCGCGACGCAGGCGTACATGTCATCGGCCAGGATTCCCAGCACATGCCCGTCCGGCGATATCCGGGGACCAACCCCACCGGGTGCTTCGGCGAGGTGATAGAGGTGAATCCGGGCGAAAGAAGAACTCCGCTGTTCCGGTGGAGCAGCGAACAGTTTGCGGGGCATTACGACGGTCTCGGCGATCGTCGCGTTGACCAGCAGCCCGCCTTGCATGGTGCCCGGGTCCCCCTTGAGCCAGAAAAACAGCGGTCGCGCCGCGCAGCCATAAACCACGCACGGTTGCGCTCCGTAGACGCTGTGCGAAGCGCTGAGCCGGATGGAGTGTCCCGAGGTCATCGTGATGCTCGCGATTTCGAAGCCGATTTTGCCCGGCCAGACAAGGCTGCCGGGCCGCCTGCCGGCCCTGCTGTACCGGGCCGGCGCCCCGGCGGCGATCACGGTCAGTCCATCGAGGACAACATCCTGCGC
>CAZTHE010000308.1:0-1572 GCA_964613495.1 uncultured Acidobacteriota bacterium
CGGACGATCAGGCCCTGCGAAATCGCGGGAGGGGTCTTGGGGTTCTTCACGAGGTTCTGCACCGTGGCGTAGCTCTTCGTCCAGGTCCGGCTCCGGCCGATTTCCCTGAGCACGTCTTCGGCGACCCCGCGCATGGCGGCGATGGCCTCTACCTCGTTGTCGGTGAGCTTGGGACTGCG
Source organism: uncultured Acidobacteriota bacterium (assembly GCA_964613495.1). GTDB lineage: Bacteria > Acidobacteriota > UBA6911 > UBA6911 > UBA6911 > UBA6911. The sequence continues at coordinate 180 of CAZTHE010000308.1, forward strand.
GAGGACCGCGCGGGCGACCTCTTTGTTGGTGTCGCGCACGAGCATGGAGCGGACCTCCCGGGTGCCGAACATCGCATAGCGCAGCTTCTCCCGCATCGGCATGCTGGAGAGGCGCCTGACGATTTCACTCTGGCGCTCCTCCGGATCGACGGGCAACCCCTCCAGCGACAGGTCGCCGTCCGGAACGGCGAACTCCAGTTCCGGCAGGGATTCCGTCTCCGGCTCCGTTTGGGTTTCTTCCCCGACGCCGTACTCGCTCTTTTTCCCCTCGAGAAAGTCCGCGCGGATCTCGTCGGCGAGCCGCACCATTGCCGGCGTGGCGGCCGGGTTCCGGCGCACCGCGTCGAGGATCTCGGGAGCCCGCAGGATGCGGATCCGGTTGTCCAGGATGGTCTCCAGCAGGCGAGCCGGCACCGTCGACGCCATCGCGGCGACGGCCGCGTCCGGCGTGGCCGCGTTGGACAGGATCGCCTGTTGCACCGGCCCGGATACGGGTCGACGCGAAAAGTATTCCAGGATGGACTCGGGGCACCCGGGATCCCGCGCGAGCGCGCCGATCTCCGATTCGTCCCAGGAGGCGAGCGTTTTCGAAGCGAGTTCGCGGATTTCGCCGTCGGGATCGTTGCAGAGGAAGAGGACTAGATCCAGCAATTCGCCCGCCGGGATGGGGGCCAGGCCGGCGGCGATCAGCATGCGGTCCTTTTTCGGGATCGATCCGCTCCCGAGCGAGTGCTTGAGTTTCCGCGGATCCATGGGTCAGCCTGCGGTCCGGTCGAGAAATTCGTCGAGGTTCTGCCCGTTGATGAAGATCCTTTTGACCTCGCCGGACCGGCCCAGCGGTTTGGCGGATTTGCCGTTGATCTTCAATCGCACGCCCGCCGCGTTCCCGATCACGAGAAAGAACTTCTCCGTGGCGGAGACGCTCTGGATTTCCCCCGGCGCCATCAGCCGGCTGAAATGCGGCATGCCGTCGCGCTGCACGGAAACCCAGCACGGTTCGGTGACGGTGAGTTCGAGGTTCAACGCCCCGGTCGGGCCGGCAGTATCGGCGGCCGCCGGCGGCGCCGGCGCGCGGTCCGTCATGACAAGCGCCGGTTCGGGCCCGGAAGCATCGGCGCCGGAGCCGGCGGGCAGGACCGCCGGTTCGGCCGCCGCCGGGGCCTGCGCTGCAACGGGCGGGGCCGGTGTCTGATGCGCGACCTCGCTCGAGAAGTCGGCGGCAGGCTTACCGGAGAAATACGGCGAGAATACTTCCGCGATATGGTTTCTGCTGAGGTAAATGCCGGCGGCCGAGATCAGCAGGGCGAGGCTCCAGATAAGCACGGGACTCAACCGGAAGCCGGAGGCTTTCTGCGGCACCCGCGTCCTGGATTTCTGGACCCGGTCCGGCGGA
>CAZTHE010000309.1:0-1521 GCA_964613495.1 uncultured Acidobacteriota bacterium
CACCTGCTGTCGGCCGAGCACAACCTGCCGTGCGAGGTGAGCCTGGAAGCCCGGATGGGCTGCTCGCTGGGCGCCTGCCTGGGATGCGTAGTGCGCACCCGGGACCACAACGGGGAGGAACAGTACCTGCGGGTATGCCAGGAAGGCCCCGTCATGAACAGCAGGCTGATCGACTGGGACACCGTTCCGCTGTGACCCCCGCCGGGGATCGCGGCGGCCGGAGTGCGCCTGTCAGCCGGGACCGATGAGACTATGAGAGACACGACAGCCGCCAAAACAACCTTCCATACGCCCCGCATGGCGGTCGAAATCGCCGGAGTCCGGTTCAAGAACCCGGTCCTCACGGCCAGCGGCACCTTCGGGTACGGCCTCGAGTTCGCCGGTTTGATGGACCTCAACTCCATCGGCGGGATCGTGGTCAAGGGCCTGTCGATGACGCCCATCAAGGGAAACCCGCCGCCGCGCATCTATGAAACCGCTTCGGGAATGCTCAACGCCATCGGCTGGCAGAACATCGGCGCCGCGGAATTCGTCGCGAAAAAGCTCCCCGGCCTTAAAAACTACGACACCAACGTCGTCGTCAACATCGTCGGCTTCGAACTCGGCGAGTACCTGGAGGTGGCGCGCTTCCTCAACGACTGTCCCGGGATCAAGGCGCTTGAGCTCAACATCTCCTGCCCGAACGTCCACAAGGGCGGGTTCCACTACAACAAGGACCCGCGAGACACCTACACCATCACGGCCGAGACGAAAAAGGCTTCGCCGCGCCTGCCGCTGTGGGTCAAGCTGTCGCCCAACGTGACCGACATCCGCGAATTCGCGCGCGCCTGCGAGGACGCCGGCGCGGATGCGCTCTCCGTCGTGAACACGTTCATCGGCATGGCCATCGACGTCGAGACGCAGCGCCCGCGCCTGCGCTTCCGCACGGGAGGTCTTTCCGGACCCGCCATCAAGCCGATCGCGCTGCGCATGGTCTGGGAGGTCTGCCAGGCCGTCAAACTTCCCGTCATCGGCATCGGCGGAATCGCGACCACGGAAGACGCGCTCGAGTTCCTCATCGCCGGCGCCAGGGCCGTGCAGGTGGGCACGGCGAACTTCTACCGGCCGGACGCGTCGCAGCGCATCGCGCTTGGCCTGCAGGACTACTGCCGCACGCACCGCGTCGACGACGTCAACGAAATCATCGGGAGCCTGCGCGACTATGAGTGATCCGAGGGACGACCCGAAATCCGGCCTGATCGTCGCCCTGGATGTGCCCGACCGGGAAGCCGCGCTCGCGGCCGTGGACCGTCTGCGCGGCCGGGTCGGCTGTTTCAAGATCGGCCTGGAGATCTTCACGCGCGAAGGGCCGCGCCTGGTGGAGGAAATCCGGGACCGCGGGGAGGACATCTTCCTCGACCTGAAGCTGCACGACATCCCCAACACCGTCCGCGGCGCGGTCCGCTCCGCCGGCGGCCTCGGGGTCCGCATGCTGACGGTGCACGCCTCGGGCGGCGGCGCGATGCTCGCCGCCGCGTGCGA